>JASJXV010000004.1 GCA_030123805.1 Gammaproteobacteria bacterium | reverse complement strand
ACTAAAAGTATACCCAATCTTGATGGACCGGCAGTAGCCCCTGCCGCTTAACGCCACGCTTTGCGGCTGCTTTGGAGCGCCAGCGGAAAAGCAGTCCGACAACAGCGCCTTGTTACAACTTGCCACAATTGTGGTATATTGCTACACTTGGTCACATACGATGTCGAGGAGACGGAAATGGCGACTACCAGCATACGATTAGACCAAGACCTTATTGAAAAAGCCACTATCATGGCTAAAGCACTTAACCGAACACCACCTAAGCAAATTGAACACTGGGCAAAAATTGGTGAAATTATGGAAGATAACCCCGATTTGCCTTACGAATTTGTGAAACAGGCGATTGTTGCTAAAGCCGAGCTTGAAGCTGGAAAACTGGAGAGCTATGATTTTGGCTAAAGCAACAACAGTTTTACAAACACCAACATTTAGGAAAGCTGTAAAAAAGCTGAAGGCAAACCAGAAAAAAGACCTTGATGATGCCGTTAGAGTATTAATGGCAAAACCGACACTAGGTGAGAAAAAAAAGGGCGCCCTGGCTTTTTTACGCGTACACAAATTTAAGATGAACAAACAGCTCACATTATTAGGGTACAGCTTCAATGGTGACACTCTAACACTCGAATTGATGGCTTTTGGCTCCCACGAAAATTTTTACCGAAATATTAAGCGCCGCTTCTAAAGAGTTGTAACGCCTGTATTTGGGGCCGGAGCGTGAAACGCGGAGGTCCCAGCGAAGCGACAACATACACTTGTTATATTTGATCTTCATAAAATAAATCTATTCCCTTTTGCCGCATATCACCTCGTCGCTATACCCTTAAAGGAACTTCAGAATAGAGCACTTTGACGTCCTCGTAGCCATGTGAATGCAGTAGTGAGTCAAGTGCTCTATGTTCTAACTCGGGGTCTTTGCAAGGGCCGATTGTAATTGAGTCGATGGGTAGTCGCTTTTCTTCGAAGCCGATTTCAACGTAGGGAGTTAAACCAAATTGACCTGCACGGTGCTTTATATCGTAGCTCAAGTCCGTGGAACCAGGCTGATAGATTTGCCTATACTCGTTTTCTTCGGAGAACGAATGATGTTTTATTATACACGCTGTTACGTTAAGGAGACCCGCGAGTGTACCTAGTAAATAGCCTACTTCAACTTCTCCAAATTCGTGCTCGTATGGATACGAGTCAGCCTCTTTCATGAGGAGTGAAACTACGGCTTCTGCGGTATCTTTTTGGTAGATCACCTTTTCCAAAAGAGGCATTCGAGAATCTATCGTCGCCATCTGAGATCCCTTGAAGCCTATACAAAATCCGACATTGGGTCCGGAGTAAGCACGCCACTGGCTTAAGAGATCCCTAGTTCCGGAGTAGCATGAAATGAAGGTATCCCTTGAGGTTAAGTCTGATATTGCTTTTTCTTTTAGAGCCTCTGTTCTCGCAGGATAGTTCAATATCAGTCCTTCTACTAGCGATAAGCCAAGATCATATTCAGTCGAATGTTCAATCTTGAAACATGAGTCGCCCATACCTTCCCCGTGCTAATTATTCCAACTAGCCCGGCAGTGTCTGTGTAATGATATATGGTTTCGTTATAGCTCCCGACGATTTTTAGAATCTTGCTAGTCAGCCCTTGAGACCATCGCTGCATCTTTCTTATTCGATCTTCGTAGTCACTATCATCCATGGATTTACCGCTCTAGCAAAGGAATATAACATTTGTATCAACGTCGCCACGACCGAGTCTTAGCGACCGATTTGTAATTTTTGTCACGTACAACGATAGTGAATAAATCCTTTCCAATCAAGCATCTAGACCATTTCAGGGAAATTGTTCAGCTTGGAAAAGCGTCTTGGTGACGCCTATCTTCCAGTCTAGGATGCGTCGTATGTGATTGATATATAACAAAATACACTAGATCTTGAAAAATATACCGTCGTGGCGACCGTTTTGTCGGTCACGGACTTTGCCGTTGCCAGATGAGTAAAAAGAATAGGATGCATTTTTTTCAAACCCCTGTTCTATGTGTCAACGCTTTTTGCGGAGCAAGTCAATACATAGTGTCTGGATAAGCGGTTGGACTTCAAACGATTACTGATTTGTCAGTCCTGCAGCGACATTTTTACACCTGCTGTAAGAACGCAATTGGAGAGCCTACCGATTGACGTAATTGATATATACCAACGCCAGCCCCGCATCGAACTCAAGCGTAAAACTATCGCCCTCCACCTGGTTCAGGCTGCCGGACCAGAGAGTCGATAATAGAGTCCGATTCAGAGGATATTTCAGGCCTTTGGATGAATAACGCGTTGCGGGGGTCAGGGAAAATATAGAGACCTGTTGGCCTTGCTGACTGGGGAATGTAGCAGAATGGCTCAAGGGTAGCAGAAAGCCATCGTTAGTTACCATCATCAAATTTATTCTGCTGCAGTGTTCGGCAATCAGCGCGGCGTTAGCAATGGTGTGATCGATCCTGTTTCCATCTGCGCCCAGCACAACCGCCCGCTTTATATCATTGCTGATTGCCCACTCTATTGCTTTGGTTAGATCGTTGGTTTCCTGTTCGGTTACTTCAACCAGTCTGTCGCTGAATCTGGCTTTAAGTTCAGCTCCGATAGAATCCAGGTCACCGATCACCAGAGAAGGTTCTTTCCCATAGTCTAATAACAATTTAGCGGCGCCGTCACAACAGATGATTTGATCTGTTGCATGCAGATATCGCAGCGCCATATCCGACTCCGGGAATCTACCGTTAGCGAGGATGACCACTTCCCCCGGTTCAAGCGGTTTTATAATTTCGCTGCTCATCAATGACCTTCAAGGTTTTCTTCCACTGATAGTAACCAACAACGGACATGGTGGCATAGAAGAAAAATAGTACCGACGTTGGGTATAGACCCTTGTAGATATAAAGGCCAAGGGACACGCTATTGACGACGACCCAGATCCACCAGTGTTCGATGATCTTACGGGCTAACATCCATGTAGCTGTGATACTCAGGGCCGTGGTAAAAGCATCACCATAGGGTACCGGTGAATCCGTATAATCTCTAAGGACCAAAGCAATTAAATAGAACAATAACAATGTGATGCCGGATAGAATAATAGCCAGTTTCGCATTAATTCGTGATACTGGTAATTCCTTATTCCCTTCAGATTCTCCGCCATGTAACCACCAGTACCAGCCATAAATACTGATACCGATGTAGTAAAACTGCAGCGACATATCCGCGTAGAACTTTGCTTGCAGGAATACGATTGTATAGACGGACGAGGTGATCAGCCCCAGGGGCCAGAGCCAGATCTTTTGTTTGATTTCAAGGTAGAGGTATATCAGACCGCTTACGGTCCCGATTAGCTCCAGATAATGATCAATAATCCAGGTCATGGCCAATTTTGTGTTCTCATATCACGCAAAATCCTGTCATTATCAGCAGGCGTGATCACCTTCTCCTGAGCTGAGATACATCCCGGACCGCACCTCTGTCTGCGCTGGTAGTCATGGCTGCATAAGCTTGCAGTGCCGGTGATACCGCTCGGCTTCTTTTTTCAACAGGCTGCCAGGCGTCATCTCCCCGGTCTTCCATGGTTTGTCGCCTTGAGGCTAATTCAACCTCCGTGATTGCAACATGAATGCGTCGGTTGGGGATATCGATGTCTATCGTGTCACCATCCTCAATCAAGCCAATGGCACCCCCCTCTGCAGCTTCGGGAGAGGCATGGCCAATGGACAGACCCGAGGTGCCGCCGGAAAAACGTCCATCGGTCAACAAGGCGCAGACTTTACCCAAACCCTTGGCCTTGAGGTAACTTGTAGGATAGAGCATCTCCTGCATGCCCGGCCCGCCGCGAGGTCCTTCGTAGCGAATAACGACCACATCCCCGGCTTTAATCTGATCATGGAGAATTGCATCAACCGCCGAGTCCTGGCTCTCAAAGATTCTAGCCGGTCCCTGGAACGTCCAGCTACTTTCATCAACACCCGCCGTTTTGACTATACAGCCGTTTTCGGCAATATTTCCATACAGTACCGCCAGACCGCCCTGGCTACTGTATGCATGATCCAGATCTCTTATGCAGCCGTTTTCACGATCCAGGTCCAAAGCATCGAAACGACAACTCTGGCTGAATGCTGTCTGGGTCGGAATACCTGCAGGTCCGGCACGGAAGAAATCCGTTACGCTTTGATCATTTGTTTGTTTGACGTCCCACTTGGCCAGGGTTTCCGCCAGCGTACCGGTATGCACATTGCGAACTTCTGCATGCATCAGGTTGGCTCGGTCCAACTCGCCCATTATCGCGATAATTCCACCGGCGCGGTGCACATCCTCAACATGGTATTCAGGTGTTGACGGCGCGACTTTGCAAAACTGTGGTACTGTTCTGGACAGGCGGTCGATATCTTTAAGAGTAAAATCCAGCTCTGCTTCTTGCGCAGCCGCCAGTAGATGCAAGATGGTATTGGTAGATCCACCCATGGCAATGTCCAAACTCATAGCATTCTCGAAAGCCTCGAAATTCGCGATGCATCGGGGCAGAACCGAATCGTCGTCATCCTCATAATAGCGAAAGGTGATGTCAACAATCGTTCTGGCGGCCTGCAGGAATAGCTGTTCACGGTCTGAGTGGGTTGCCAGCATGGTGCCGTTACCGGGTAACGAGAGGCCCAGTGCCTCGGTCAGACAATTCATGGAATTCGCCGTAAACATTCCTGAACAGGAGCCGCAGGTTGGGCAAGCTGATCGTTCGACCTCATCCACTTGCGCATCGCTGTAACTGTCATCGGCTGCAATTATCATGGCATCAATCAAATTTGTCTTGTGCTTGGAAAGCTGCGTTTTACCTGCTTCCATTGGACCACCTGAAACAAAGACTGCAGGAATATTGAGCCGTAAGGCTGCCATTAACATACCCGGTGTAATCTTGTCGCAGTTTGATATGCAAACTAGTGCATCGGCACAGTGCGCATTCACCATATATTCCACTGAATCAGCAATTAATTCCCGGGATGGCAGGCTGTAAAGCATGCCATCGTGACCCATGGCTATGCCGTCATCCACTGCAATTGTATTGAATTCTTTTGCGACGGCTCCCGCTTTCTCTATCTCTCTTGCTACCAGTTGACCCATATCCTTCAGGTGCACATGCCCCGGCACAAACTGGGTGAACGAATTGGCCACGGCAATAATCGGTTTTGAGAAATCCTCGTTGGACATACCTGTGGCACGCCAGAGGGCTCTTGCGCCAGCCATATTCCTTCCATGTGTTGTGATTCTTGATCGATAGTCAGGCATTGTTGATGACTCTCCTGGAGCGGCACATGCTCTAAAGGGGTTTGCTAAATACCCTTGAATTTCGTTGATAGTTATAAAGAGATTGCTTTTCCACCGGTAGTTGCTCCGGTGCCCCAGGCTTGAAGCCACGTTCCTGAAACCAGTGGCCGCTCTGAGTAGTTAAAACAAACAGGCATTCCAGCCCAAGTTCTCTGGCCTGCTTTTCAATAGCGTGAAGCAATAACTCACCACGCTCGTTGTTTCGATAATCGGGGTGAGTAGCCAGGCATGCTAATTCCCCGGACTTCTCAAATGGGTATAGAGCTGCGCACCCAACTATCGCACCATCGCGGATGATAACATTAAAGCATGAGATCTCTGTTTCCAGTAGCTCTCGTGACCGTTTGACGAGAACACCTTGCTCTTCTAATGGTCTGATTAGTTCAATGATCCCGGCCACATCTTCAATGGTGGCTTGCCTGATCTGTTCGTAACTCTCCCTGCATACCTGGGTACCCGCACCGTCTCTGGTGAATAACTCTTCAAGCAGAGCACCATCCTGGGCAAAACTGATAAGATGGCAACGAGTGACCCCGTTTTGGCATGCATGTGCGGCCAACTCCAGGTGTTTGGGGATTTCATTATCGAGGAAGTTTGCCGTGTTAATTGCAGCTGGCTGAATTTCACTAATTACCTGGCCACTGGTATTCAACAGACCCTGCTGGCGATCGAAATAGATAATTTTTTCCGCAGCAATATCGGTGGCGACTCGGGTAGCCAGATCAGGTGCAGACAAATTAAATATTTCCCCGGTAGGTGAATAACCAAGCGGGGATACCAGCACCAGCGCACCGTCGTCTAACTGTTGGTCGATCGCCTTGATGTTTACTTTGCGCACCTCCCCGGTATGCTGAAAATCAACGCCATCTCTTATACCCAGGGGTCTTGCTTTAATAAAGTTGCCGGAACTCAAGTGAATTTCTGCACCATGCATGGGCGAGTTAATGATTCCCATCGATAGTCTGGCTTCTATCTGTATGCGTAGTTTTCCAATAGTTTCCTGAATACAGGCGAGTACCTGCTCATCGGTGATCCTGATATTTGCATGAAACGCGCACGGGATGTCCCGTTCTGACAGACTCTGATCAATTTGCAGCGTAGCCCCGTGCACCAATATAAGTCTTACTCCGAGGCTGTGGAGCAGGGCGATGTCATTAACAATATTCTCGAAATTGGCATGCGCAAGGGCATCTCCACCCAGATAAAGGACGAAGGTTTTGTTTCGGTGCGCGTTGATATATGGCGCAGAACCTCTGAACCATTTCACGTGCTGTTGCATATCTGAATTTGACATTACTGACAACGGAATTTGTTTATCATGTGGCGGATTATATCAATTGTAGGCTGAAGGTGTTTCATTTCAATGACATCGATTTCCTGAATTAACAAGTGTTGTGCCCGATTCACAGCCAGAACTCAAACTTCAGTACCCCCTGATCACTTCAGGTATAATCCCATAGTTGGAGCATTGAGTGAAATGCCTCATAACCAACTATTGCAGGCAAATCAAAAAAGTGTAAGCTCTGATTGTGCTGCCACCTGCCAGGGGTGATAACCCTGTCAGCCAGCCATAGGTGCAGGAGACCGCCGTGACAGATCGGACAGAAGTCAAAAAGCCGGATATTACATTGAATCTGCGCGGTGTGATCGATGATTTAGTGGCAGACGGCCGTTTAGCCAGGAAAGACGCTGACAAATTGACGGTCATGTCACGTTCTCAAGAACAAATCAACTGGCACCCTATCGAGATCATTGCCGAGGAGCTGTACCCAGACCAGATGGCTGCCAATACTGTCCTGGGTATTGAGTCTCTGACTCAATGGTTGTGTGACAAAGCCGGGCAGGTCTATTATCGAATAGATCCTTTGAAGATTGACACTCAGGCGGTGACCAAGGTGATGTCAGCCGCATTTGCGAAACGGCATGACATCCTTGCGCTGGAAGTAAATGAGGACGAAGTCATCGTTGCATCTGCTCAGCCCTTCGTCCACGCATGGGAATCCACCATTGAGCAGTCACAAAAAGGGCGGGTGATTACCCGGGTAATAGCCAACCCGGCAGAAATCAGGCGGTATACCCTCGAGTTTTATACGATCGCACGATCAGTATCAAAAGCGGTTGCCTCCGGACTGACCACAGCCAGATTGGGTAACCTGGAGCAGATGCTTGAACTCGGACAATTGCAGTCTCCGGATGCCAATGATTCCCATATCGTGAATGTAGTGGATTGGTTGTTACAGTACGCGTTCGATCAGCGAGCCAGTGATATACATCTTGAACCGCGGCGAGAAAAGGGTGGTGTCCGGTTCCGTATCGACGGGGTCCTTCACACAGTGTATGAATTACCCGCGCAGGTTATGACGGCTGTCATCGCCAGGATTAAGATCCTGGGTCGAATGGATGTCGCAGAGAAAAGAAGACCCCAGGATGGTCGATTGAAAACTAAAACCCTGGAAAGCCAGGAGGTCGAGTTGCGTTTATCAACTCTGCCCACGGCCTTTGGGGAAAAGATGGTGATGCGGATTTTTGATCCGGAGATACTCCTCAAGAGCTTTGCAGCCCTGGGTTTGGGAAAAGAGGAATTTGATCGCTGGCAACGGTTGGTGAGTAATCCCAACGGCATAGTGCTGGTTACAGGTCCTACCGGATCAGGGAAGACAACCACCCTTTATTCCAGTCTCAAGCAACTGGCTACGGAAGAGGTGAATGTATGTACCATTGAAGACCCCATCGAGATGGTAGAGGATAGCTTCAATCAGATGCAGGTACAACACAACATTGGATTAAGCTTTGCGGATGGTGTTCGTGCATTATTACGACAAGATCCCGACATCATCATGGTCGGTGAGATTCGCGATCTGGAAACCGCCGAAATGGCTATCCAATCGGCTTTGACTGGACATCTCGTCATCTCAACATTGCACACCAACGATGCACCTTCGGCAATTACGAGACTTCTGGAACTCGGTGTTGCACCTTATCTATTAAAAGCGACCATATTGGGCATCATGGCGCAACGTTTAATCAGGCTGTTATGTCCACACTGTAAAACAATGGAAGACGTGGATCTGGATGGCTGGGGAATGATGACAGCACCGTGGAAAATGAAGCCACCGAAAAAAATCTATGCGCCTGTTGGTTGTCTTGAGTGTCGCGATACCGGATATTTAGGCCGAGCAGGTATTTATGAAATTTTGCCAATGACAGACTCTCTTAAATTGCTCGTTGGTGAAAGTACGGATATCGGGAAGATAAGGGTTCAGGCTATGAAAGAAGGTATGAGAACTCTGCGGCTGAGTGGCGCCCAGAAAGTCGGCAGTGGCATCACCACGATTCAGGAAGTACTTCGAGTAGCACCTGTATCCGGTACACAATAGATCAGGGATCGCTGCTTAATGTCCAGACCTCGAATCCCGTTTTCCACTGTTGTCCGGATCGCCGGATCGCTGGACCGCCGAACCGAAAAAAACAAGATTATTGCGAGCTTTCCTGGCGTAAGCGGATGCCTTCCGTGAGCCCACCGGTGAAAATTCCTCAGGACCTTGTGGATCTGGTTGACGATCATCGAGCGTCACTAACGGCAGAAACCCTTCAATTTCTGGAGTCGGCAGGCACCGAACTCTATGCAGAGTGGATGCGAGTCATTGCCATCAGTGACTACGTGGCTGATAGCACCAGTCAGAATACCTCGTTGCTGCGCGGATTGATTGAATCGTGTGATTTACACACCACATATGCAGATGATGTATATCAAACCAGGTTACAGGCGACCCTGACAAATAAGGATAGAGACCTTGGTTCTCTGCTCAGGGAGTTCCGGCGTCGGGAAATGATTCGAATTATTTGGCGGGATCTTAATAATCTGGCAAACCTGCTCGAAACTACACGAGATTTGTCCAATCTTGCGGATGCCTGTGTTTTTATTTCACTGGACATCCTGTACCGACAGCACTGCCAGAAGTATGGCACGCCCATGGGTAACTCAACCAATGCTCCTCAAAACATGGTGGTGTTAGCCTTGGGTAAACTCGGCGCACGGGAGCTTAACCTGTCATCTGATATTGATCTGATTTTCTTTTATGCAGAACAGGGACATACGAAGAGCGCAGATGAGTCTTCTGAAGTTAGAGGTTCGCTGACGAATCAAGAATTTTTCACTCGACTATCACGCACACTTATCAAAGTACTGGATGAAATCAGAGCCGATGGGTTTGTGTTTCGAGTAGACATGCGATTGCGACCCTATGGAGAGAGTGGTGTGTTGATTATGAGCCGGAATGCGCTCGAAAAATACTATGTGGAACAGGGAAGGGATTGGGAACGATATGCGTTTATAAAAGCCAGAGTGATTGCGGGAGATCTGGAGGCTGGTGACTCTATTCTGAATTGGTTAAGACCCTTCATCTACAGGAAACATCTTGATTATGGTGCAATTGAATCTCTTCGTTCCATGAAGGCTCTGATCAATGTTGAAGTAAGGAAGAGGGACCTGGCGGAAGATATCAAACTGGGACCCGGTGGTATCAGAGAGATTGAATTCATCGCCCAATGCCATCAATTGATTTGGGGAGGGCATGATCAGCGATTGAGGGAAACCAGACTGTTAAACGTGTTGCAGGTGCTGAAGATCAGAGGAGATATGCCGAGTGAGCAGGTAGATCAGTTAGTAGCTGCCTATGAATTTCTCAGGAACACTGAACACCTGATCCAGGCCGAATCCGACTCGCAGACCCAAAGACTGCCTGCTTCGGAAAAATCCCGGCGCAGATTGTCCTTCGGTATGGGTTTCGATTCGTGGCAGGATTATTCAGAGCAACTGGAGGCGCATCGAAATGCAGTCATACTTTGTTTTAGCACTCTGATTCGGACAACTGATGAAGAGATGGATGCGTTGGTGGAAGGAGAACTCGTCTGGTCGAATGTGTGGAGGCATATTAGCGAAGACGAGAGATCTGCAGAAACTTTGGCGCATTATGGTTTTAATGATGCGAAGAGAGCTGTAAGACTGTTACAGCATCTTGGCAGCCTGACTGAAAAAGAGTCTGCCCAGGAAATAACGGTTGAGAGATTTAACCGGCTGATGCCCTCTTTGCTTGGTTTGATCGCAAAAGAATCGGAATCTGATGAAGCGCTTAACAGGATAGTTGCGATATTGGAAGCGATCTTCCGCCGCAGTACCTACATCGCGTTTCTGTTGGAAAATCATGATGCGCTGACCAGAATGGTCAACTGCTGTGCAGCCAGTCGCTGGATTGCCGAACAGTTACGACAGCAACCGGTGCTTTTGTATGAACTGACCGACCAGAATAGTCATGCTGCGGTACCGGACAAGGAAGCCCTGGTTCTGTCTCTATCGGAGTTTATGGCAAATACCGATGCTGCGGATTTGGGTGAACAGATGGATGCGCTACGCCGGTTTAAAAATGGCCATCAACTTCGGGTTGCGGTGCTTGAGTTGTCAAACCTGTTGCCGGTGATGAAAGTCAGTGACTACCTGACATGGTTGGCAGAAGCCGTGTTGGACAAAGTGCTTCAGATTGCCTGGAGATATCTGCAAGATAAGCATGGCAATCCGGTGCGTGAGGATGGCAGTGAGTGTGATCCCGACTTTGCTATCATCGGTTATGGAAAACTCGGCGGTCTGGAACTTGGTTATGGTTCGGATTTGGATCTTGTCTTCATATATGATTGCGCCAGGCAAGGCATGACCACCGGGGTAAAATCCATTGACAACACCACTTTCTATATCAGATTAGCCCAACGGATCAGTCACATCCTTGGTAGTGTCACCGGAGCGGGTGTACTGTATGAAATTGATATGCGACTACGACCAAGCGGTCGCCAGGGTCCTTTGGCCGCATCTCTCAGGGCATTTGACAAATATCAGCTTGACGATGCGTGGACATGGGAGCATCAAGCCCTGGTAAGAGCCCGCTACGTCGCTGGGGACAGGAAAATTGGCGATAAATTTGCAATCGTACGCGAGAAGATTCTTGGTCAAGTGCGGGAACAGTCCGTACTTATCGGTCAAATTACCGAGATGCGGCAAAAAATGCGACTTGCGCGTCCGAGTATAGCCAAAGAATCCATTGGTTTTGATATCAAACACGAGAAAGGCGCTATTGTTGATATTGAATTTATGATCCAATACGCCGTTCTGGCATGGAGTTCCAGATTTCCGCAATTATGTGTGTTTTCGGACAATTACAGAGTTCTGGGTATACTGGGTGACTGTGGCTTGGTGACCCAAGAGGAAGTGACATCAATACAGAATGCGTACCTTAACTTTCGAGCAGCGGCACACTTTCAAGCGTTGGGTGGTCAGTTGGATGCCAGCGCTTTTCAGAAATTGGAGCACTCTCGTCAACAGGTAAATTCCTTATGGGACAAATTGTTGTCAGTAACGACCTGAAATAGCGGTTCCTGGAGTCTGTGCAATCTAACCAGTTATTGTTCGGATTCAAAGATCGCAGGAGTTAGTTCCTTCGTATGTGGTTGTTTTATGGGCCTAACTATTTTAAAGAGTGGCGAATAATGGTCAAATTTATCAGTTTCTCGACAGGAACTGGCCAAAGTTCACGATCTGACCCACACGCTGCATTACGGATCCAGTGCTCAAACCACCTGATCACGGGTTATCAGGTGGCTTGAGCAGTCGTTGAGATCGGATCATGTCGGCATCAGAGAATCAAAAAAAACAGCGGAAAATATTAATCATCGCGCCCGCCTGGATCGGTGACATGGTTATGGCGCAATCCCTTTTGATTCACCTGAAAGAATTGTATCAGTCGGTATGCATTGATGTGGTTGCTCCCCGGGCTACCTTAGCCCTGGTAGATCGTATGCCGCAGGTAGATGAAGGTCTGCTGCTGGATATCGGCCACGGCCAGCTATTACTTGGCGACAGGTATCGCGTCGGCAAGTCCTTGCGCCAGAAGCGGTATGATCAGGCGATTGTGCTGCCGAATTCTTTAAAAGCAGCACTAATACCATGGTTTGCGAATATTCCGGTGCGTACCGGTTGGAAGGGTGAGTTTAGATATGGATTACTGAACGACCTGAAGTATCTGGATAAAAACCGATTACCCCTGATGGTGCAAAGATTCTGTGCTCTGGCAACTAATGACATGGGCGACCAGGAAGTTGAAACACCAAGACCGGCATTGTCCGTAGACGAAGATAATCTTAATCGATTGCTCAAATCCATGAATCTGGATACCCGTCGACCCGTACTGGGTCTCTGTCCCGGTGCGGAGTATGGTGTCACGAAACAATGGCCAGCAAACTACTATGCTGCTATTGCAGATCATTACATAAACAAGGGTGGACAAGTTTGGATATTCGGTTCAAAGGGCGATGCCGGCGTCGGAGCACAGATAAGTAACACGGTATCGGCAGTCAACAGAAATGCCTGTGTAGACCTGACAGGCAAAACGGCTCTGGTGGATGTTATAGATCTGATATCACAGACGACTTGTGTGGTCACCAATGACTCGGGACTGATGCATGTTGCGGCAGCATTAAATCGACCACTGGTTGTAATCTATGGCTCATCGTCACCCGAATTCACTCCTCCGTTAACTGATAGTGCTGCAATCGCATCTCTGAAGCTCAATTGCAGCCCCTGTTTTAAGCGGGATTGTCCGCTCGGTCACACTAATTGTCTGCATCAATTGTATCCGCAACAGGTTACAAAAATTCTTGATGGTCTTATTGCTGAACCCAACTAAGCGCATGTTGTCATGAGTGATCAATCGAAAGTAAAGAGGATCTGCGTCATAAAGACGTCATCGATGGGCGATGTGATCCATACGCTTCCGGCAATAACCGATGCCTGTAACAGCAACCCTGCCTATGTTTTCGATTGGGTAGTAGAAGAAAATTTCAGGGCCATCCCGGCATTACATCCCGGTGTTGATACCGTTATTCCTATCGCGTTACGGCGTTGGCGCAGATCACCCTTGCGGTCTCTTTTTGGAGACGAATTCAGATCATTCCGGCGAGAATTAAATAGACATACCTATGATCTGGTAATTGATGCGCAAGGATTACTGAAAAGTGCGATGATTGGTTCGCTTATTCCAGCTCGTGTCGTCGGTCTCGATAGTGCATCTAGCCGCGAGCCATTGGCAAGTTGGTTCTATTCGGAAAAATTCCCGGTACCGCGTTACCAACATGCGGTTGAGAGGGTCCGGCAGCTCTTTGCTCTGGCGTTGGGTTACGCCAAACCCGATGGTGATATGCACTATGGAATTGAGCAGCAACAATTACCAACTGAGCCATCCACGCTAGCTGAAAAAGGCGGCAAGCAAATTATCTTTCTGCACGGTACCACCTGGTTTTCTAAACATTGGCCGGAAAAATATTGGCGGGAGTTGGCTGTTTTAATCAATGCAACAGATTACGATGTGATAATCCCATGGGGTACAGAGGAAGAAAAGCTGAGAGCAGAGCGGATTGCGCAACAGCTTGATTCGGTTTCCGTTCTACCCGGAATGGATCTGGCCAGTTTGATGAGGGTGATGAGTGAAGTCAGTGGAGCTTTCTCTGTCGATACAGGTTTGGGTCATTTATCTGCCGCATTGAAAATTCCCACACTGGCATTTTATGGTCCTACAGACCCGAAGCTTACAGGAAACTATGGTTCGAATCAGATTCAGATGGTAAATGAAGAATTGTCCTGTATACCCTGTCTCAACCGCGAATGTATGCTGTTGCCCCGAGAGGGCGAATTCCCACCCTGTTTTGGAATAGAGAGTGTTGAAACGGTATGGCAGAGGTTAAAGCGACTGATGCAGCAAAGTGAAAAACAAAATGCGAGTAACTGAAAGCGGCACCGGAAATTCTAATGCAATACCTGAATGAGATCTTCCATGCTGCGTGGCAGGACCAGGATCCATTCCGGAAAGTGGATGAACTGGAGGGAGAAATCTATCGAGCCGTTGCATCCAGACGCACGTTAAGATTTGAACACCTGGGTCAGAACTATTTTGCCAAGATTCATAAGGGTGTTGGTTGGCTCGAAATTATTAAGAATCTGGTACTTTTGAGAAAACCTGTGCTGGGTGCCGGGGAAGAGTGGCAGGCAATCAACAAACTTACGGCGCTGGGTGTTGAGACCATGACAGTGGCTGCTTATGGCATGAAAGGGAGAAATCCAGCGCGGATGTCATCTTTCATTATTACTGAGGCGCTTGAGAATACAGTCAGCCTGGAAGACTATTGTCGAACCTGGCCAGAAAGTCCACCCGATAGAAATCTCAAGCTGGCGTTGATTGAGAGAGTTGCATCCATAAGCCGGACACTGCATGAGAATGGAGTTAACCATCGCGATTACTACATTTGCCATTTCCTGCTGGCGCGTGACAGTATCCAAGAGAAAAGTGAATACGCGGATTTGACACTGCACCTGATAGATCTGCACAGGTCACAGATTCGAAGTCATACACCTTTTCGATGGCGTGTGAAAGATGTCAGTGGCTTGTTGTTCTCAGCAATGGATATTGGTTTAACCAGCAGGGATTTAGCGCGATTTATGCGGATATATAGTGGCAAATCACTGCGTTTGACGCTTCAGGAAGAGACCAGATTCTGGAATTGCGTACTGCAACGTGCAAGCAAGATGTACCTTGAAGACAGGTCAGAATTACCAACGAGCGTAATACGCTGGGCTTGAGAGAAAGTTCGGCTATTTCTGCGGAGACGGATCATGCCTCAGCTGCCCGTCTCTTCGCACCGGATCGCGGAGACGAGCCTCATACCTTGCTTCGCTGTACAGATTTCGTTGTAGAATGAGGTACTTACGGGAGTGTATTTCTCTCCTGCGATGCATGAATAACCAAGGGAAGGCGCATAGACCCGACCGTGCAGAAACCATCAATCCTGACGGCCCGTGAGCTGATTGCTGGCCAGCGAGAAATTGAAGCACCATTTCGGGTTCGGGTGAGACTCGCTGAGGGTGATCTGGATCTTATCTGTAATCAGATTCTCCGCTTGTTACCCGGTAAGAGAGTGGTGGCTTTAGCGCAGCTGGATAATGAACAGGTTGTTGCCAAGATGTTCATCGGAACCAGGGGTTTGAGGGACTATGCTCGAGAAAAGCAGGGTGTAGCCGCACTCGTCAGGGCGGGTGTGTCCACGCCCGATATTCTGGCTGACGGCGATGTGTCCGGCGGTGGGAAAATTCTGGTTTTTCGGTATCTGTCCAATTCTATGAGTCTGTTGGATCTGTGGGCTGAACCGCTCACAGAGGAAAAACGCATTGAGCTCGTTCGTCAGGTCATGCTCAGTCTGGGGAAGATGCATGCAGCAGGAGTAATGCAACGGGATATCCACCTGGACAACTTTCTTTATGCATCAGCAGAGTTGTATATCATTGATGGCGGCGCGGTGACTCAGCAACGTTTCAGGAGTACCGTCGGAGAGACTCAGGCAATCAAAAACCTGGCTCTGTTTTTTGCTCAGCTCCTGCCCGGATATGACTACATGGTTAAGTCGGTTCTGCCGGTATATGAGCATGTCAGGGGATATAAGGAGGCGAGTGATCGGGTACAACGGCTAAAAAATCACATTAGTGCAAAGCGGCGTTTGCGCAAAAAGAAATATCTGAAGAAGATATTCAGAGAATGTTCACAGATTGTGCACCGATCCGGCGGCCGATATTTCATGGTCTGTGAAAGGAAGCATTGGAGCAGTGAACTGGAGCAAGTGTTAACTGATCCTGATGCCGCTATGAGTCGCGGTCGATCTTTAAAGAATGGCAACAGTGCTACCCTTGTGGAAATTGATGTGGACGGTAGGTTGTTGGTAGTAAAGCGCTACAACATAAAGAACTTCATACATGGTATCAAACGTTTATTCAGAAGCAGTCGGGCACGAAGGTCCTGGTATAACTCACATCTGATGGAATTCCTCGGTATTCCCGGTGCAAGACCGGTAGCATTACTTGAAAAGAGATGGGGACCCTTTTGTTTTACCGCTTACTTTGTAACCGAATCCGTCCAGGGACTGGATGCCAGAGAATACTTTGAAAAAAATGATCCTCTGGACGAGGATTTGCAGCGCATGGCAGTCATTGTAATGGCTCTGAAGGCTCACAGGATTGCACACGGCGATCTGAAAGATACAAATTTCCTGATGTCCGATCGCGGACCAGTACTTATTGATCTGGACTCCATGCGAGAATACAGGAGCGAAAACTTATTCGAAAAAGCATCCATAAAGGATCGACGACGCTTCCTGCAAAATTGGCTTGATCGGCCCGAACTGGTGGACCGGTTACAGGGATTCTTTACACGCATGGAAAACATCCCAACGAGAGCTGACAATCAGTTAAAATAAGCCGTTTTTCAACTCTCGGAGATCACTGCGATTGTCTTTTATAGTTTTAGGATTATCCGGCGCACTTACCCATGACCCCTCAGCAGCACTTTATATCGACGGCAAGTTGGTTGCTGCCGCAGAAGAAGAGCGCTTCATACGTGAGAAGCATGCTAAAAACAAAATGCCGTTGGAGGCAGCCAGATTTTGCATGCAGTATGCGGGTATCCGACCGAGCGACATAGATGTAGTCGCGTTCCCGTTTGCCAGGATTCCACTTACGACACCTGCCAGATGGCACTATGCACGCCGATACTGGTATGCACCGGATAGATCGCTGGATGCCATTTTCAACGGTAATCGACACTACCGGCGTAATGAACGAAGAGTAAGAGATCTGTTGGATAAACTGCACATATCCTGGGACAAGATAGATTTTGACGCAGTTGAACACCATCTGGCGCATGCCAGCAGTGCTTACCACTTAAGTGGCTTCAAGGAAAAAACGGCGATTCTCGGAATAGACGGTAAAGGCGAATATGCCACCACTTTTTTCGGTTATGGAGAAAACGGGAAAATCCACAAGATAAAGGAATTCTACGATCCTGATTCCCTGGGGCAACTTTATGGCTCAATCACGGAATATCTGGGATTTGATATGTTGGATGGCGAGTACAAGGTGATGGGTATGGCTCCCTATGGTGATGCATCCCTTTATGACCTGTCCAGGCTGATCGAATTTAATGGCAAAGACATCAAAGTCAATACCAGCCTGGTAAACACTATCGGCTTACGCCGTTACAAGGAGGGGCGCAGAGGCTACTTCTTCAGTCAGAAGCTGATCGACTGGCTAGGTCCAATGCGTAAGGGTGACTTTGCGGATGATCCCTATATTCATTATGCCGCATCCATACAAAAACTGTATGAAGACATTTCACTCAAGCTGATTGACTGCTATTTGGGTGACATACTGAAGGAAACGGGCAAACTGGTGTTTGCGGGTGGTGGCGCATTGAACGTTAAACTGAATCAGAAGATTCTGGAACTGCCTTACGTTGATGAACTCTTTGTGCAACCAGCTGCCAGCGATGCCGGAACTGCCGTTGGGGCTGCCTCCTACGCCTGTCATGTCAGGGGTGTAGAAGTGGAAAAAATGACGCATGTTTTTTTGGGGCCAGGTTACACCCACGACGAATGTGTGGAAGC
The DNA here is from genome assembly GCA_030123805.1 of Gammaproteobacteria bacterium. GTDB lineage: Bacteria > Pseudomonadota > Gammaproteobacteria > Pseudomonadales > Azotimanducaceae > JASJXV01. The sequence continues at coordinate 41,074 of JASJXV010000004.1, read as the reverse complement.
CTGTGAGAAACATCCTGAAAGTCCGGAATTTGAAATAGTTGAAGACGTGCCGCAAAGAGCAGCGCAAATTCTTAACGAAGGAAATCCTCTCGCCTGGTGCCAGGGACGGATGGAGTTCGGACCACGGGCGTTGGGAGGCAGGAGTATACTCGGCTGTCCCAGTTTCAAGGGCATAGCGGATCGAATCAACGAACAAATCAAATTCCGTGAACGTTGGCGACCTTTTTGCCCAAGTATTTTAGATACTATTGCTGAGGACATCATACAGTCCACTCAACCGGCACCATTCATGACCATCACATTTAACGTTGCTGAGGAGTGGAAATCCAGAATACCAGAAGTTGTCCATGAAGATGGCACATCTCGCGTCCAGGTAGTCAGCGAGGAGACCAATCCAATTTATTATGCATTGTTGAAGGAAATGGAGAGGACCAACGGCAATGGCGTTGTGCTGAATACGTCCATGAATCGGCGCGGTGAACCAATGGTGTGTTCACCCACAGATGCACTCAATATGTTCTTCAGTTCCGATCTGAAGTATTTGTTTCTCGAAGATCTACTTGTAACAAAAAGGGGTGATCGAGACCTGTGAGAAAGATCGAGTTATTTGAGCGAACCCTTTAGCAAAGAACTGATCTATAGAAATCCAGATATTGTTCAACCGCTCGTTGCCAGGTAAATGATCGCGCATAGTCCTCTCTTTCCGAAGCGGATATCTGCTGATTGAGATTCATGGATGCTCTGATCTGAGCCGCCATATCTTCCGGTTTCAACGAAGAGAAATAATTGGCATGATCTCCACCAGTTTCCGGCAATGCGCCATCTTGTGATATAAAGACCGGCTTGCCCATGGCCATGGCTTCCAGTACCGGTAGGCCAAACCCCTCCAGTTCACTTGGAAAGACCAGCGCCTCGCAGTTTGCGTAAAGGTGCCACTTATGATCTTCGTCGACCGTCCCGGCGAAATGAATTTGTTTCACAATGCCAGGATCGGAGGCTAGCTGCTTGCATCTTTCGCCATAGGCATTGTCATTGAAACCTGCCAGATACAAATTGAACTCCGGCAGATACTTCATCATCTCTACCAGCAGGTGAAATCGTTTCTTCTCTTCAAATAGTCCAAGTGCCAGCAAATAGGGAGATTGGAATTTGATTATGGGCTCAAGATTGAAGTTGGCAGGGGCCGAAATACCATTCGATATCACCGCAAATGGAACAGATGGGATATTGAAATTTTGCTGCACATTCGTTTTTGTGAATTCGGAGATAGCTGTAATACCAACAGAACTGTCGATTATTTCCTGTAAGCGCTGCTTGTAGGATCGGGCACGACTGCCGTGTTTTACGGCAAGAATACGCAGGTCATGCACTGTCACAATGATACCGGGATGGCGCAGGGGTACAGATCTGGAATCGGGATTCAGGATATGCCAGATGTCACCGGTAGAGAATAGTCCGGGAACTAATCTTCGTGTCGGGCCGGAGACTGCGGTTTGAAAGTTGAAAGCAGACTTGAATAGGGGCGCCATCTTCGAATGCAGCAGAAATGTAAAATCCATGTCATCGGGACGGTTTTCAGACAAGGCTTCTGCAAAACGGTACACTACCTGCCCAAGACCACTATTCAGGGTGCTTGCTCTGCCTGTGTCAATAATAATTCTTGAAGCCACCTAACGATCGTCCTATGTTTCCGGTATGTGTAAACTGAGAAAAGCAATAGTTAAAGATTCCTTCGATTGTGCCGGTACAGACATAACGCTAGTAAGGTCTGCTTTCCCCTTCCGGACGTGTCTTGAAGCGTCGGTGAAGCCACCAGTATTGCTCAGGGCATTTGCGCACGGACGCTTCCACCAGCTGATTTATTCGGGTTGCGTCCAGCACTTGGTCACCTGAAGGAAAATCGTCCAGAGGTCTGGAAAACTCAATTTCATAGCCGGAATCGTCACTGTTTCGATAATGATTTATTAGGACAATTGGCGCGCCGGTTATCTTCGCGAAACGGGCAGTGGCGGTAATGGTAGCCGTTTGAATACCAAAAAAAGGCGCGAACACGGAGTGTTTGGGACCATAGTCCTGATCTCCCCCATACCAGACCACATGTCCTGATTTCAAACGTCTGATTACGCTCCTGATATCATCCCGGTTTATGACCATATCGAAGTTCTTCCCGCGATGCGTTTTCATCAAGTGATCAAATAATTGATTTTTGTTCTTCCTGTACATTACATCTATAGGCGCAATGGTGCTCACTACAGCACCCATAAGATCCAGGGTCGAAAAATGCATACCCAGCAGTATTACGCCCTTGCCTTCCTTGATTGCAGCCTCAAGAATTTCCTTACCCCTGATTTTACAGAGGGGCCTGTAATCTCGCGGATCCCGCAGCCACGCCAATGCGGTTTCAATAATGCCGATACCGGTAGATCGGAATATCTTCCTAACCAGGATATTCTGTTGCGCCGGTTCAAGTTCAGGGAAACAAAGATTGATGTTAACCTCGACAATATGTCTGCGTGCAGATGCCAGGTAGTATCCGAGCCATCCGAAAAAAGCACCGATGCGCATCACGATCGGAAAGGGAAGGCGTGTGATCAACCAGACCAGGCCGAATCCTGTCCAGGTAAACCAGTATCTTGGATGCCAGAAATTGCTATAACCCTGATGTGTATTTTTTTTGGTCACGTGATGCCTGACGGTAAAACGGAGTAAGAAGTTTAACGGTTAAGCATGGGGGACTCCAGCATCAGGAGGAGTTGAGTTATCCTGCGATATGGTAGACTAAGCAGCGTTGATGCCCTGACGGTGTCATCGTTACCGGTTCTCGAAGTTTCTGCCCGCTACTGACAACTGCTGCCCATGAATATCAAAGTACCTTCTCTGGAAACCGCTCGGATTTTGGTGGTCGGAGACGCCATGCTCGACAGGTACTGGCATGGCTCAACCACTCGAATTTCTGCGGAGGCGCCGGTTCCTGTGGTTGATATCGATGAGATAGAGGATCGACCGGGTGGTGCTGCGAATGTGGCATTGAATCTGGCGTCTCTTGGATCGCACAGTATTCTCGTGTCGGCAGTTGGTCGTGACGAAGCGGGTAATATACTGCAGGCCAAACTTGAAGCGGCCGGCATACAGTGCCAGTTCATCTTGCCTGATTCCTACGCAACAACCACCAAACTTAGAATCGTCAGCCAGAATCAGCAACTGGTGAGGGCTGACTTTGAAGCGGAATTAACTCTTGAAGACAATCAACTGCGGGACATTGTGGAGCAACAACTACCCGATGCCAATATTCTTTTATTGTCTGATTATGATAAGGGCGTACTTTCTGATCCCCAAAGCCTGATTGCGAGTGCAGCAAAGTCCAACCTGCCGGTACTGGTTGATCCAAAATTCAAGAATTTCAGTGTATACAGAGGTGGGATGGTACTGAAACCGAATAGGCTGGAATTGGAGAAAGCGCTCGGCCTCTGGCATAGCGAAAAGGAAATGATTGATAAGTGCCAGCAACTGATGCAGCGGCTGGAGTTAAAAGCGCTGCTGGTTACTCGAAGCGCCCAGGGCATGACACTTCTGCAACCCGGCATGCAGGAGATTCACTTTCCTGCTCATACACGGGAGGTGTCCGATGTCAGTGGTGCAGGTGATACCGTTATAGCGGTACTGGCCGCTGCACTATCTGCGGGTCAGTCACTGGTGGATGCGGTCGCTCTATCTAATGTAGCCGCAGGAATGGTGTGTGCTCGAGCAGGAATTGCAACCATCAGTGGTCCGGAATTGCGCCAGGAAGTCGCGACTATAACCGGGTTCGAAAATGGCATTATGACAGAGGAACAACTGCACATAGCCGTGAGTGAAGCGCGCAGTCGCGGTGAGAGGATTGTGTTTACTAATGGTTGTTTTGATATTTTACATGCCGGTCACGTGGATTTCCTTAAGGAAGCGAACTCGTTAGGTGATCATCTGATTGTTGCGGTTAATGACGACGAATCAGTGCATAGACTGAAAGGAGAAGGAAGACCGATAAATCAAATAGACAGACGCATGACAATCCTGACTGGATTGGAGTCTGTCGACTGGGTGGTCAGCTTCTCTGAAGATACCCCTGAGAAATTGTTAGAACTGCTTAAACCTGACGTTTTAGTCAAGGGCGGTGATTACGATGTCGATCAAGTGGTTGGAGCTGAAATAGTCATGGCATATCAGGGTGAAGTCAAAGTTTTGAAATTTGTAGAAGACTGCTCTACCAGCGCACTGGTAGAGAAGATAAGAAAACTATAATTTTCTTCGACATTATCAGTCAGCATCCCATCGAGATGTTTTGACCCATGCTCTTCTAACCGTGAGTATAAGTGGAACACACCAGTTTTTCCGCCACTTGGCGATAGAGTAGCCATAGCAGTGATAAAGGTATCCTGTCATGTCACGTTCATTCGGTTGTTTTCTGCCCTTCTTAGTTATCTGTAATTCAAATCAGGCTAGTCATTTACCTACAGACGATCCAGCAATGCCTTGTCAGAAAGACATTCGTTAACCTGAAATTACAAAGTATTACCATACAGTCATTATCTGTATACAAATCCTCTCTAGACTCGATTTTCAATGCGATCGATAAATAAACCTTTATATGAAAAGAACGAACCTGTTCAGAATTGCAATACTGCTATTTGGGATGCTGGCTTCAACTCTTTCTTCAGCAACCATGCCTTCCGGGGTTCCCCCTATGGAGAATCCGTGTGTTCATCACTCACTCTCACGGGACATCTGGATCTTCGCACGGAACCTGTTGCTGCGAAAGTAGATAAATACAGCCTGCAATGCATGGGTTGTCATAATGACAGGGCAAGTAACAACAGCGGTGGCCTGATGCATGGGTCAGGGTCAACGAACCACTCCATTGGCGTAAATTATGATACAGCATTCCAATATGGTGGGTATAAGCCAAGGTTTTCGCTATCAGATTCCATTTTTTTACCGGATAATCAGGTGAGTTGTGTCTCCTGTCACAACGCCTACAGCAAGGATCACGGATTGGTTGTTGGCCGTAGAGAGGGAAGTGATCTTTGTTATAGTTGCCATGATATCCAGGAAATTCCCGGAATTAGCCGGTCGAAGTGCAGCTGGTTGAGATGACCGGTAAACCCGGGGCCATGGTGCTAATGGCTATGCGTTTACTCTGCGCAAGGCCGTGGTCTCTCCTGTATTCTTACGTCAATACTACGCATGTATTTCGCTCTATTTAACCTCCTTGTCAACCCATTTTATTCTGAACCGTTACAGCTAGTGCCCCTCTTTCCGACGGAATACGATATGCAGTCCATAGCTGTAAACAACACGCATCCAGTAATGTGTACACTGCAATTAGGTCAGCGGTATACTCATCTTCATTGGCAACAGGACAGCTCACGGGTGCAGGAGAGACAGGACAAACTCGATCGATTTCTGGCCGGTGTCGAGAGGTCGGCGTTTCGGATGGCGGAAATCGCGACACGGAATCCGGATGATGCAATGGACATTGTTCAGGAGGCGATGATCAAGCTGGTGGAGAAATATGCCGACAAGCCCGCAGTTGAATTGAGGCCCTTGTTCTACCGGATTCTGCAGTCCCGAATCACCGACCATTACCGAAAAAACGCCCTGCGCAAGCGGATCTTCCAGTGGCTCACACCCGGGCTACATGCTGATGACGAACGCGAAGAACAGGCGACTGAACACTTTGGTCCGCCGGAAGCCCTGGCTGAACAGCTGACACTGGAACGCCTGGTTGCAGGTCTGAATGCTCTGCCATTACGTCAGCAACAGGCATTCCTGCTACGGACCTGGCAGGGATTGAGCGTTGCAGAAACCGCCAGGATCATGAACTGCGCCGAAGGTTCTGTGAAAACCCATTTATTCAGGGCCACCCATGCCCTGAAGAAGTCAATCAATTATCAATCACTGGACAATCAGCATGGCTGAACATGACTCGGATCCATTCTCGACCAGGAGTAAGGATCTACTGAACGAGAGCACGGAACACCTGGATGCCGCCACCCTGTCGGGATTGCGTCAGGCCAGATCCCGGGCTCTGCAGCGAACTGATGGTGGCATATCGTGGGTAACCTGGATGCCTGCAGGCGCACTGGCGACCACTATTTTACTGGTTGGAGTTTACTTCTACCGGCTTCCTCCGCTCTTACCTATGATTTACCAGGATCCAATCCAGCAAGCCACTGCCGAGAACATGGAGTTGCTGGACGATTTGGAATTCATGGCCTGGTTAGTATTGGAAGAAAGTACACCGGATGATGCTGGCTCGAGGACTTAAGTTGTTTGCGGTGGGGGCGTTAGCGATCTCCACAGCTCTAACTGCACTGCAGCGAGAAGGGGATGCCATCGAGCCTTCTCTGGAACTGCTTGAGTACCTTGGGATGCTGCTGGAAGACCAGGACGGTTATATCGGCCCGGAAGCCTTTGATGACAAAGAAACGGATGATGATCGAAACCCGGATAAACGAGACAACCAAATGACAGACGCAGACGGGACCTCAACAGAGAGGGGTACCTTACCATGACTAACAAACTCCTTTTAACAATGCTTGTGTGCATCTGGTGGCTGCCAGCCGAAGCCCTGGAATGGCATGAATTGACACCTGATCAACAAGCAGTCCTTGGAGCCTACCGGGAACAATGGCAGCAATTTCCTCAGCAACGCCAACTGCAACTGTCGAAGGGCGCGACTCGCTGGAGCAATATGGATCGAGCCCAACGTGGCCAGATGCAGCAACGCTTTCGACAATGGCGGACTTTGCCTGAGAATCGCAAACGACAATTAATGCGCCGTTTTGACGAGTTCAAGCAGTTGAACCCTGCACAGCAGCAGCGCCTGAAAGAAAAACATCAGGAATTTAAAAAGAGATCATCCAAAGAGCGCCAGAAGTTACGGGAGCGATTCCAACGTCTGGACAAACGAGACCGAACGCGGATCATGGAACAGTTCAAAAAACAGCCGAGGCATAGACAACGCTCTCAACGCAAGGAAAGAAGACCCGGCGGATAATAAAAAGTGTGATCCAGTTCACATAATTCATAAACAGTCGATGCTGATGTCAACCCACAGGTGACGCATACGTTTTCCCTGTTAACTCCCACGGTAATCTGCCGAGGATTTGATCAAACGAGGAGAACTAATCATGATCGCGCAAAAATACCTGTTACCAGCCATTATCCTTGCACTGGCTGTCAGTGTAACCCCGGTCGAAGCGTTTCCAGAGGTCGCAGGCTGCAGGGCGGCGGATGCCGGGAGCACAGGTCACCAGGAGCGTATGGATCCGGCGCGACACCAGGCTGGAATTAAGGGCAGGGTAGCACGGATATTCCGCCAGCTGGACACCGATGGCAATGACATCATCACGCTGGATGAATTTCTGGCAAAGTCGCTGGAAAATGTATCACACCGTTTTGACCACATTGACACAGATCATGACGAGTTGATTTCCTGGGAGGAATTTTCTGCTGTGCAGCACAATCTGCCCGACGATTTGGACTCCGACGCCCTCAGCGCCTGCATCGCCGAACACCTGGAAACCGACATTCCGGATCGACCGGATCGCGAATCGCGGTTCAATGAAATCGACAGCAGTGGAGATGGTTTTATAGATCTTGACGAATTCACCACCGCGAGAACTGCGGGTGTGACTGACAAGTTCAATAGAATTGATGCCGACGCAGATGGCGCGATTACCAAACGGGAACTATTCGAGGCGCTCAATTCCATGAGAGAACGACATAAGATTCGACACGATTGCATCGAGGAGCAGTGGGATATCACTGCATTGCTTGCCGAGTAGAGAATCGCTTTCATGCATACAGAACCTGGGGCAATCCTTTTGTGGGGCTGCCCTTTTTTTTAATGGAGATTTACATGCGTAGCCTAACCATAACCAGTACACTCATACTCCTGCACCTGCTGACTGCATGCACACAATTGCCTATTATTGTAGATAAAAGAGGCATTGATCCGATCGCCTATGCGCAAGATCTGAAAGAATGTAAAGAGTATGCTGATGAAATTGAAGTCGTTCGTCAGACCGCCACTACCGCTGCTGAAAGTGCTGCGGTCGGGGGCGCTTTGGGACTGATCTTTGGCGACTCGACCTCCGCCTCTCGTGGCGCCGCCGGTGGCGGCGTGCTTGGGGCGTACCGAGGTTATAAGGAATCTAACCATGATCGTGAGCGTGTGGTTAGAAATTGTTTGATTGGTCGGGGTTACAGGGTCTTGTAAAGGGGTCATTTGTAAAGGGGTCAAGTCTTGATATAATACCTTTTAAGCAAGGAGTTTCCCCTGCTGAATCTGATTTATAGTTTCCAGATTCTCTTTCAGGTGTTGCGGGTTGATAGTACCCATAATTACCGACGTCACAGCTGGGTGATTCAGGACAAATTGTAATGCATCCTGAAGCCAGACTTTACTGTCCAGATGTCGGGGTTTATTGCCGCTATCCAGAGCTTTCTTTATGAAAATCCCTTTATTGAGTTCAACCGCATAATCAAGGACGGGTTTTTCTGATTGCTGAGTTAAATTGTAGGCAACCATCGCCAGGTCACAGCGCTCAATTGCAAGCATCCCGCCCGTAATCGTTTTTGTTGAAATGCCGAAACAGCGAATAATGCCTTTCGATTTGAGTTTCTCCAGGGTCGCCAGTGTATCCAATTCGTTGATTATTTTCTCATCACTGCCATCCGAGTGAACCAGAACAATGTCGAGATAGTCGGTTGCCAATCTCTTCAGGCTGGCGGTGATACTCGCTTCAACTGCAGATCCTGTGAAATCGAATTGCGATCCTTTCTCCGACCAGGTTTCTCCTACCTTTGTTGAAATAACCCAGTGGTGCCGCTGCGAATTCAACAGCGCTCCTAGACGTTCTTCACTACTGCCATACGACGGTGCGGTATCTAACAGATTTACTCCATGGTCTCTGGCAATTGCGAGGAGATTCGCAATAGTTCTATTATCAGGCAGTGCAAATGAATTGGGGTACTTTAGGTCGGAATTACGACCGAATTTAACGGTTCCCAAGCCAAATGCCGATACGCGGCAACCGGTTGTTGCGATCTGGCGCTGCAACATCACAAATCACCAGACGTTGGAGGGAAAAGATCTTGCCATAAAGGTATTGCCACTTCGGGTGTTGTGAGTTGTTGTCTAGCCAGCAACGGTTCTGCACAGTACTCTGGCATCACTCCCTGACTGGATAATAACCGGCTGACTGAGTCAGCAAGGCTGGGCGTGAGGGACAGTTTAATCGGCCAGGTAACGATGATATTTCCGACCGATTCTGCAAATGAATTCTCGGGTCGTAACTGACCCGGTTGCTCCGGTTCAGCGCGATCAATTCTGAAGGATTGCCACTCCGCCTGATCCAAATCGATCCATGGCAGAGTCGCGTTAAGTTCACTCCTGGCGAAGTTGATCTGTTCGTCCCGGTTGCGGAAAACGCCGGTTTCTGCGAGATCGCCGCCAAGATTCCATATCTGATAACCTCCCGTCGTGGGATGCGTAGTAATGGTCAATCGGGGTTTCGCTCCGGATTTCATGTTTACACAGTGAGCGTAGACAGGATGCGGGAAACGGTGCTTCACCAGAACCTGATGCAGTGGCCTGAGTTGCATGGCAGGAGAACTCAATCCTGCCTGGCGTAACAATTCGCCATTTCCTGCCCCTGCGGAAAAGATGTAGCGGCTGGACCGTATGGTTAGATCTGACGAACCAATAATGTGCTTTATCCTGGAATCGGATTCCATCACCAGCGATCCCGGATTGTTGGTGTCCAATTTGAAGATCCAGTCCGAATACCTTTGCGAAAGACAATCAAGCAAAGACGGTATGTCCAGCACCAGATCACCAAGCTGGTACAGAGAGCCATTAAACCGATCTGAGTCGAACGCAGGTGGATAGGCTTGGCGTGATAATTTTATCACTCTACCACGCAAAGCCTTGCTGCCGAAAAAGGCTGTCAGTTTTGAAGTAAGCCTGTCATCAGACCACATATAGTAGTGATCGGAAAGAACCTTCACAGCCCGTAAATCCATACGATGCTCACCTGCTATGCAGGCTCTCCAAAGACCCGGCATATCGGCTATTGCGTCTGATGAGCCTGTCAGGCTACCGCTCAGCGTGTACTTTATGCCGCCGTGAATCATACCCTGAGAAGCAATGGTTTGATCTGAACCGAGTTGGTCTCGTTCCAGTAGAATAGCGTTGAAGCCTTCGTCACGCAGGCTATTGAGCAACCATAGCCCGGCTATACCGCCGCCAATAATACTGATATCTGTCTCAATCTGCCTGGTCATATTGTCTGTTGATCATGAAGCACAGCGTGAGTTGAAGTCCGGGTCTTGCCATTCCACCGCAAGTATATCAGCAGAGTTTACCTGTGATAGCATAAACTCCAAGTACTTAATGGCTAGCCGATGTATATGCGATATTTATACAGTTTATTGTTCTATTTGCTACTGCCTGCCGTGCTGGTGCGATTGATCTGGCGTGGCTTGAAAGCACCTGATTATCTGCGTCTCTGGACCGAACGATTTGGGTATGGCCCGCTGTTGTCCGGTGCTGAAGATGTAATATGGATTCATGCAGTATCCGCCGGGGAGAGCATTGCAGCGGTTCCGCTGATTCGACGTCTGCAGGCGCGTTATCCGGACAAACTGTTCGTGGTTACAAATATGACGCCAACCGGTGCCGAGCGAATCAGGACATTGCTCGGTGACACAGTGATACAGTGTTATGCCCCCTATGATTTGCCCGGTATGGTGAAAAGATTTCTGCGCCGGGTGAAACCGTCATTGTTGCTGATCATTGATACAGAGCTTTGGCCGAATATGATTCACTACTGCAGTGCAATGGGTGTGAAAACCATGCTTGTCAATGGTCGCCTGTCCGCAGATTCTGCCAGGGGTTACGCTCGAATGGCCCGATTAACCAGATCGATGCTGAATGAAATGACACTGATTGCGTCACAAACGCGGCAACAGGGAGATCGTTTCATAACGCTGGGTTTGCCGGAAGAGAAACTAAGCGTTACGGGCAGCATAAAATTCGATCTCGCAATTCCTGATAATCTGCCCGGACGGCGTGATTTTTTACGCATGAAGTTGGGCAGTGATCGGTTAATATTTATCGCAGCGAGCACGCACCCGGGGGAAGATGAAATTATTCTGCACGCGTTTCAGCGGCTGCGAAAGAAATATCGGCAGTTAATGCTGGTGATCGTGCCCCGTCACCCGGAGAGATTCGATATCGTGGTCAGACAGGCAACCGCCTGTGGGTTGAAGACTGTCTGCCACTCCGAAGAGATCAATTGCGATGCTGAAACTGATGTTCTGGTAGTTGATGCAATGGGCGAACTAATCTACTTCTACGCAGTGGCAGACTTTGCATTCGTTGGTGGAAGTCTGGTGCCAGTGGGCGGACACAATATGATGGAGGCTGCTGCCTTTAACTTACCAATATTAATGGGACCATTTTTACAAAATTTTGACGATATCGCCATGCTGTTTGTGGAAGCTGAGGCAATGAAAATAGTCAAGGATAGCGATTCACTGGTTCAGACCATTGAACGTCTGTGTTCAGATGAAGATTATCGAAACAATATGGGTAGCGCAGCAGCCGGGGTGATGGCAGAGAACAGAGGAACTTTGGATCGGGTGATGAATCTGATCGAAGATAATTATGGCCGCTAGACTGTGCTCAATTGAAGCGGTGGCGCAACGTGAATGTAAGGAAGAAGCGGGCTGTCAGGCATACAAAATTTTACCAATTATGAACTATTTGGTTAGACCTGGTGGAACAAATGAAAAATTGCATCTATATTGTGGACTTGCAGATGTGGCTGAAGTCGGCGGAGTTCATGGACCTGCAGGTGAAAATGAAGATACCCGGGTTTCCAGAATGCCACTCTCTGTTGCTGTTTTTGCCCTGCAGGCTGGCCGAATCAACAATGCTGCGACTATAATGGCGATTTAGTGGCTACTTTTGAACAAAGAGCTAGCGGGATGGAAGTGAAAAAAAGATACTGTCCAAATCTTGCAAGTGACGGTGCTGAATGTGATGCGAATTACATTCGGCTGTGTCAGCTCATGCCCAAGATGGCTGATAATGACAAGATCGAGTTTGGAGTTGCGTCGAACTATCACGAGCCTGCCCGCATCAGGATTGAAGTTATTCAGCGGTGTCGGTATACCACTATTCTCGCTATGTATTTCTCCAACATGAACACCCTGACTGCCAATCAGTGGGTGGGGTTACGTGCCATGCAGATACGGGTCTATCATGATCTGAAGACAGCAGAGGTGGTTAGTTGTGATCAGGTCAGACAGTTCAAGTCACGTTATGAATATCCCAATGCCGGAATGCAGCACCCGGATGAAAAATCTCAAATGAACCATTTTTTGGGAGAAATACTGAGCCACTGTCTGGCAAATGGCCACGCGGTCAACTGGCAATTTCAACATAATCATGCGCTGCAAATCACGCGCTAGATTATTCAATCCCGCTGCGCCATTTATACGATTTCCGGGTTAGAGTCGCGAATAATCCGTGTATAATCCTGGGCATAAACACACCAGTCATGCACAGATGCAAACTACGCTGATACAGATAACTGACTGCCATCTTACCCGCAGTGAAGAAGTAATACAGCGTGTCAATACTCTGCGCAGTTATCATTCCGTATTGGATTTGATCAAGTCTGAAATTCAGGATATCTCACTGGTTCTGGGAACCGGAGACATATCTCACGATGGTAGCAAGGAGTCCTATCAAACTTTCATCGAAGGTATCAATAGGTTGGGCGCGCCTCATTGTTGGTTGCCCGGGAATCATGATCTTGTTGAAGTAATGAATGACCAATCTGATTCAAACATGTTGGTTTCCAGGAGCATCAGTTTGGGAAACTGGCGAATTCTGTTGCTGGATTCTCATGTAGAGAACAAAGTGTATGGTCTTGTGTCGGATACGGAATTGTCATTTATGGAGAATGAACTGGCCAGTTGTACTGAGCCTTTTGTCCTCGTGGCGCTGCATCACCATCTTTTGCCGGTTCATTCGGTCTGGATGGACCAACTGGATGTTAAGAACTCGTCTGAATTACTGATGTGCCTGAAAAAAGCACCCAGGGTGAAGGGCGTGGTGTATGGCCACGTGCATCAGGAAACGGACCAGACCGAGGCTGGAATTCGCTTTCTTAGCTCACCGTCCAGTTGTTTTCAATTTCGACCGGGTTCGTTGGAATTCGAATTGGATGACAAATTGCCTGGTTACAGGTGGCTTAAACTAAAAGCTGATGGCTCGATAGATACCGGGATTTCACGTATCAATGATTCACGATCTTAATCCGTTAGTGGCGAAAGACATGGCTAAGACTGTTGCGACGAACAAACTGAAAAATCAATCCTGACAAAATGTCGGGTAACTTTGCAAAACATAAGGAGTGAAGTAGTAGACGATGGCAACAAGCAACTATAAAGCCGACTCCATTGAAGTACTCAAAGGATTAGAGCCGGTACGCAAACGTCCCGGCATGTACACAGATACTTCGCGCCCTAATCATCTGGCACAGGAAGTTATTGACAACAGTGTTGATGAAGCGCTCGCAGGATATGCAACAGAAATCCGGGTGACTTTGCGTAAAGATGGCTCAATGTCCATCAGTGACAATGGTCGTGGGATGCCGGTGGATATCCATAAGAAGGAAAATTTATCGGGTGTTGAATTAATACTCAGCAGACTACACTCAGGTGCAAAATTTAACAGTGAGCACTATAAGTTTTCCGGTGGACTCCATGGCGTTGGCGTGTCCGTCGTTAATGCTCTGTCTCTTGACTTTGAAGTATTCATCAAGAGAGATGGCAAGCTGCACCATATAGGGTATAAGAATGGCAAGAAGGTCCAACCGTTGAGTGTAAAAGATAAGGTGGGTAAGCGTAATACGGGCACCATGGTGCACTTCACGCCGAATCCCATCTATTTTGACTCCCCCAAATTTTCTGTATCCCGGCTGAAGCATTTGTTAAGAGCCAAGGCCGTTCTGTGTCCAGGGCTGCATGTGTTCTTTGTGAATGAAACTGCGAGCAAGGATGATGAGAAAGAGTTTGAATGGATCTATGCGGCGGGACTGAAAGACTACCTGATTACTGAAATCAGCGGTTTTGAGACCATACCGTCAGAGCCATTTACCGGTTCCTTTGAAGGCAATGAAGAAGCTGTTGATTGGGCTGTTCTTTGGTTGCCTGAAGGTGGCGACGTGATTACAGAGAGCTATGTCAACCTGATTCCTACAATCCAGGGCGGAACTCACGTCAATGGGATGCGGGCTGGTTTGCTTGAAGCTATGCGTGAATTCTGCGATATCCGGAATTTGCTTCCAAGAGGCATAAAACTGGTTGCAGACGATGTCTGGGATCGATGTGCCTATGTGCTTTCATGCAAAATGCTGGATCCCCAGTTTTCCGGGCAAACAAAGGAGAGATTGGGATCCAGACAGGCCGTCTCATTTATATCCGGTGTTGTAAAGGACGCATTCAGTCTCTGGTTAAACCAGCACACAGAGGAAGCAGAAGCCCTGGCTGAGCTAACCATCAACAATGCTCTGGAGCGCCTGAGAGCCGGTAAAAAAGTGGCGCGAAAGAAGATTGCCAGCGGTCCGGCATTACCCGGAAAATTGGCGGATTGTTCCTGTCAGGATGCCATGCGGGGAGAGTTGTTCCTGGTGGAAGGAGACTCGGCTGGTGGTTCTGCAAAACAGGCGCGCGACAGGGAAACCCAGGCAATCATGCCGCTACGAGGCAAGATTTTGAATACCTGGGAAGTTGATTCAAGCGAAATATTGGGTTCACAGGAAGTACATGACATCTCTGTTGCCCTGGGTATAGATCCAGGTTCTGAAGATCTGAGCGGGCTCCGTTACGGCAAAGTCTGCATCCTGGCAGACGCAGATTCAGATGGGTTGCATATAGCCAGTCTGTTACTGGCACTGTTTGTTAAACATTTTCTTGCCTTGGTAGAAAGGGGGCATGTTTTCGTCGCGATGCCGCCACTGTATCGAATTGATGTAGGCAAGGAAGTGTTCTACGCGCTGGATGAGGGTGAACGTCAGGGTATCCTGGACCGCATCGAGGCAGAAAAAATGAAGGGGAAAGTTGTCATACAACGGTTTAAAGGGTTGGGCGAGATGAATCCTCTGCAATTAAGAGAAACTGCGATGGCACCAGATACCAGACGACTGGTTCAATTGACAATTGATTCCATAAAAGACGTGAACGATCTAATGGACATGCTGTTATCAAAGAAGCGTGCCCCGGACCGAAAAGCCTGGCTGGAAGCCAAAGGTGATCTTGCGGACATTCGCTAGGAGGATGCCTTCGGATCTCGGACAGCCTCCTAGTGACCGGGCGACATAATACAACTGTTAGATTTCAATAAGAAATATGCAGAGATACGAAAGACATGAGTGAATTATTTGATAATGGTGTTACAGAAACGATGCCATTAAAAGAGTACACGGAAAGCGCCTATTTAAATTATTCGATGTATGTCATTAATGACAGGGCACTTCCTCACATCGGTGATGGCTTGAAACCAGTGCAAAGAAGAATTATTTACGCCATGTCACAACTGGGACTGGGTGCGGAGGCCAAGTTTGTGAAGTCTGCTCGAACCATAGGCGATGTAATTGGCAAGTTCCATCCCCATGGAGATTCTGCAAGTTATGAAGCAATGGTATTGATGGCTCAACCCTTCAGCTATAGATACCCGCTGGTTGACGGCCAGGGCAACTGGGGTTCACCCGATGATCCCAAATCCTTTGCGGCCATGCGCTATACAGAATCACGTTTAACGCGCTATGCGCAAGTATTGCTCAGAGAACTCGGAATGGGCACTGTAGAGTGGACACCCAATTTCGATGGTGCTTTTGAAGAACCTGTCACCCTGCCTGCACGATTACCCAACATTTTGCTCAATGGAGGAACCGGAATTGCTGTGGGAATGGCGACTGATATCCCGCCGCACAATTTGAGAGAGGTTGCCAGTGCCTGCATACACTTATTGGAAGCCCCCAAATCATCTATCAGTGATCTCTGTGAACATATCAAGGGTCCAGACTATCCTACTGAAGCTGAGATAATTTCCAGTGAACAGGATATTCGTCAGTTGTATGAAACAGGTCGTGGCAGTGTACGGATGCGAGCCGTATATAACATCGAGAGTAGTGAAATAGTGATCATAGCATTACCTTATCAGGTCTCCGGCACAAAAATCCTGGAACAGATTGCCGCGCAGATGCAGAACAAAAAGCTACCCATGGTAGTGGATTTACGGGATGAGTCCGATCATGAGAATCCAACCCGAATCGTTATTGTCCCCCGGTCAAATCGTGTTGATTTTGAAGGGGTCATGAATCACCTGTTTGCAACCACGGATCTGGAACGAACCTATCGGGTAAATTTCAACATGATCGGAATTGACGGTCGTCCCAGAGTAAAGGACCTGAAGGTAATCCTGTCTGAATGGATCAAATTCAGATCCGAAACCCTACGCAGACGATTACAGTTCAGGCTGGATAAGATACTGGAAAGGCTGCATGTTCTGGAAGGACTGATGATCGCTTATCTGAATATTGATGAGGTGATCAAGATTGTTCGCACGCAGGACAAACCCAAAGCGGCGTTAGTCACACGGTACAAGTTGAGTGAGCGACAGGCTGATGCAATCCTTGATCTTCGATTACGGCAACTCGGCAAATTGGAAGAGACTAAAATCAAGGCTGAGCAGGATGAATTGAATGCTGAGCGTGCCGATCTTGAAAAGACAATTGGTTCGAAAGTCAGGTTAAAAACGCTGATCAAAAATGAATTGATGGCAGATGCAGCAGAATTCGGTGATGAGCGGATGTCACCTATAGTTGAACGAACTGATGCACGGGCATTCAGGGAAAAAGATCTTATCTCCACAGAACCGGTAACGATTGTATTGTCCGACAAGGGCTGGGTCCGGGCAGCCAGAGGGCATGAGATTGATCCCACCGAACTTGCCTATCGTTCTGGCGATAGTTTCAAACTTGCCATAAAGGGCAGCTCCAACCAGGATGTTGTGTTTCTGGATTCCACTGGCAGGGCATATACAGTGGCAGTGCATACGCTGCCATCGGCACGTGGGCAGGGAGACCCTCTAACCAGTAGAGTGACGCCTCCTACCGGTGCAACGTTTGAAGGATTAGCGACTGGAAATGAGGCACAACAATTTGTTGTTTCATCTGATACCGGGTACGGATTTGTCACCACACTTGCGGATATGAAGACCAAGAATAAAGCCGGAAAGTCGCTATTATCAATTCCATCGAATGGTATTGCTATCCAACCTGCCGTCGTTAGCAACTATGAGAAAAACTGGTTGGCAGCGTTCAGCAGCGAAGGCAGACTACTAATCTTTCCGGTCCGGGAATTGCCAATCATGGGTCGGGGCAAAGGGATAAAGATCATGAATATCCCCAAAGCCCGGTTGACAGACAGAACTGAATTTGTGATCGCCGTGCTGGTGTTCCCGGAGAGTGAAAGCCTGGTTGTCCACTCAGGCAAGCGGCATATCAAACTTAAATTTGCCGATCTCGACCATTACCGCGGCGAGAGAGCCAGACGTGGTCACAAATTACCGCGTGGGTTCCAGAAGATCGATTTTGTGGAGCTACTGTCCTGCATATCTCGGACAGCCTCCTGATAGCTTGCAAGCAATTGATCCAGAAGGTTTTTTCTGGATCAATTCCTGACTAATACAGCTGGACAAGGTGTGTTAACCCGCATATTTCATGCAGGGAATGGAATTTCTGGACATTGTGGCGGTTGTACAAACATTGTGAATGGCATATGCGTCGCTATGGCTTGCGCAATTTTGTTCCAGCTTCGCAGCCATAATTCCGGGACGCCGGACCGTCAGAAAACCATTCAGGTACAAAATGCATGTTTCAAAACACCCTGAATGATGGACTACTAGGATTGGCAACCATTTTGGACCGCCTTCGTGAAATATGCGGGTTAACGCTTTTTGCGGAGCAAGTTAATACATGGTGTCTCACCGGGAGCCCGCATTTCTAACGGGTAATCCACTACGAAACCACGCCAGAAGTGCGGGCTAACTGACGAGCCTGGGAATTAATCAGATTCTGGTGGGAATCTATCAACCCTGAAATTCGATACAACTGTGAATCCGGGGCCATTGAGCTGTGAAATTCTTCTATTTCAACTTTCCCGTAGATCTTCTCATGCAGATATACGGCTTCGCTGACCAACAACTCATTGGCAGCGACCGAAGCATAGTAACTGGCTTGTTTGCGCACTTGCCGTAGTTCTTCCATTTTGCTGCCACAGTCCATGCCAGCCTTGCACTCACCGTATTTAATCTCCCGGGTAAGAGATTGTATGACAAGGGCTGTGCACGCAGCCTGGAAACAGTGATCAGTTTCATGGGTAAACAGAAGGGTTATCTCTTCTTCATCAAAAGATTCAATCCTCCCTTTGTAAAGGGAGGCAACTTTCCTTATGCTGGTACGCAATTCATCTATGATGCGCGTCGGACGGATTTTAAGAACCAGCATGCTGAAGTCATCGAATTCGACTGGTGCCGGGTTACTTTTGCGATCAGGTCTGGAGGGTACCTTGATAATAGGTAAACTAAACGTTCGTTCTTTCCTGACGTTGTCCTTTGGTGTTGTATCACTCCTGCCTTCTTCTGCATCGGTTGTCTTAAACTGAGATAGCTTGCTTGCAACTTTAACGGTAAAGAAGCCCGTAATCAGTATCAATGCCAGATTTGCGCCGACAACAAAAAGGATTGTTGACAGCGTATCCACAAAAAGTTTGTCGGCCGCCAGAGAGATGTGTACATATCCGGCTACAGAGTCCTGATAGGTTACCTCAGCGGTGAAAACACTAGCAACGCTATTCGCAGCATTCCCGGCAGCAGCGACCAACCGATTATCAGCACCGTAGATTGTGGCGCTACTAAACACACCTTCATCCACCAGCTCATTCAGTAATACGGTAAGACTCAGCCGATCCTCAGCTAACAGGTATTCAGAGACAGATGCACCTAGTTGTTTGGCAATGGCATTACCGATTAACTGACTTTGTTTTTGTTGGTTTTCGCTGATCAAGTTGGCAATAAGAGAGATTGATAAAATACAACTAACCAGTAGGGGCAGAGTCACCAGCAAGACTATTCTTGACGATGGGATGGCAGAAAGGTTTGTGTTGTCTTCTGGCTTCATGGAGACCCATATCTGATGCTCAAACCTGGCACTTACGCAGGGCCAAAAGTACTTGTGTCAGGAGCATACAGTTTAGTATACAGCATATTTAATGGTGTATTGAGAATACAGTGTAATCCCAATCCAGATTCAAGGATAATATCGGCATGAATGAGTTGATATTGATAAACATATCCGGTGAGGACAAGCCAGGCTTGACTGCATCGATAACGACACTGCTGGGCAATTATGATGTTGACATCCTTGATGTCGGCCAGGCAGTCATCCATAGCTTTTTAACGCTTGGCATTCTGGTACGTGTTCCCAGTAGCGCAGAATCTTCTCCTCTCCTGAAAGACATTCTATTTAAGGCGCATGAACTGGGTGTGGCTGTTCGATACACACCGATTAGCGATGAGAGCTATGCTAATTGGGTGCATTTGCAGGGGCGATCCAGATTCATATTGACGCTATTGTCGCGAAAGATAAAAGCACAGCATATCGCCAGGGTTTCTGATATTGTCTTCAGGGCTGGGTTAAACATCGACAATATAGTACGTCTGTCAGGTCGTGTGCCCCTGGACCATTGGGATGTCAAGACAAAAGCATGTGTTGAATTTTCATTGCGTGGTGAACCTGTCGATGCCGGACTCATGCGTCGGGAACTGATGCAGGTCGCCACTGACATGGAAGTGGATATAGCTGTGCAGGAAGATAATATTTTTCGACGTAACCGTAGACTCATTGCGTTCGATATGGACTCAACTCTGATTGAAACAGAGGTCATTGACGAGTTGGCAGTCCATGCCGGTGTTGGCAGCAGAGTGGCAGAGATCACACAAAAAGCAATGGCTGGAGAGTTTGATTTTTGCGAAAGTCTTGTACAACGCGTAGCGCTATTAAAAGGTCTGGATATACGAGTGATGGATGAGATTGCGGCCAATCTACCACTAACCGAGGGTACTGAACATTTATTCAGCATACTAAAGATGTTAGGTTACAAGA
Source organism: Gammaproteobacteria bacterium (assembly GCA_030123805.1). GTDB lineage: Bacteria > Pseudomonadota > Gammaproteobacteria > Pseudomonadales > Azotimanducaceae > JASJXV01. The sequence goes on along the minus strand of JASJXV010000004.1, from coordinate 20,789 downwards.
CCGCGATTCTATCAGGTGGGTTTACCTTTTTTGGACGTATACTGCAGAACAAACTCGGCATTGATTATGTCTACGCAAATGAATTAGAAATCGTGGACGGGAAACTGACCGGGAAAGTATTCAAACCCATTGTAGACGGAGAGCGTAAAGCGGAACTATTAGCAGATATAGCTGCGCGGGAACAAATTTCCTTACAGCAGGCTGTTGCAGTAGGCGATGGCGCCAACGATCTACCAATGCTGGCCGTAGCTGGATTGGGAATTGCGTTCAGAGCCAAGTCCATCGTGAAGCAATCTGCGGAGCAGGCCATCTCCACTCTCGGATTGGATGGTATTCTTTATCTAATGGGTATTCGGGATAGAGAAGCACTCACAGCGGTTTACTAGACACTATGTATTAACTTGCTCCGCAAAAAGCGTTAACACACCTTGTCTTGCTGTATTAGTCAAGAATTGATCCAAAAAAAACCTCCTGGATCAATTGCTTGCAAGCTATCAGAAGGCTGTCCGACATCTCGTACAGCCTTCCAGTGCGAGCCATCTACATATCTTCACTGGCAAAGTCGTAATCCATGGTTTCAAGGGGTTCTGACAAATAGTTCCCCTGGATGTAATTTACCCCGGCCTCCCAAAGTGTCGACAAAATCATGGGCGACTCGACACCGGAAATGGCTGTTAGCACTCCCTTGGCTTGTAATGATTTAACCGTATCCATCAATTCCTTGCTCTTATCCGTGTTTGAATCAACATTCTGTGCGTAAGAATCATCCAGTTTCACATAGTCGACGGTTAAATGCTTTAGAGTGTTGAAAGGATTCAACGAGCAGCCGAAGTGATTGATGGAGGCTTTGCAGTGTAACTCCTTTAATCCCTGGGTGAATATACTCGCTTGCTTCATATAGGTGATTGCATCTGATTCATGAAACTGAAAGATTACAGCATCAATGGGCAGTCGGGCCGCCTTCAGCGCCACATTGACCCACGGCAAAAATGTATCATCGGCAATTGTCTTGTGGGTTATGTTAATGAAAAGTCGAGTTTGGTTTCCCGCACTTCTATGGGCCGCGAGTAACTTAATTGACTGCAGAATAACCCAGCGATCGAGTTTAATGGATAGATCTTCTTCGTGAACGATGTCAATGAATTTCCTCGGACCCAACTCGTTATTGTCGTCGTCCACTAGCCTGAGAAGTACCTCAAACTGCTCATCATCATCGCCATGAAGGCTGATGATTGGTTGAAATAGCAGCTTCAGCCGACCCTTGTCAAAAGCAGATGTTACCAGCTCTCTGAGTTCGTCCTTCGCAGCATCCTTTGCTGTTGCTTCAACCGCCTTCTTGGCGTGGTAGAACACAACACTGTTACCAACGGGTGCATCTGCCAACGCCCGTCGACTTCGCGAGATGATCTGTTCGGAATTGGTCGAACTCTCGGTGACTAGAGCCAGGCCGATACTTACGGTGAGCTGGTAGGTTTTACCAGCGACCTCAAACAGGTGTGATTCAACGCTGTCTCGAATCACCTTGGCGAGTTTCGCAGCCTCTTCCTTGTGGCCGTTCGGGTAAAGCAGTGTAAAAGCATCATCACCAAATTTGGCCAGAAGATGGGATTCGTTCAAGCAACTGTTCATAAGATTCGCGATATCGCCTAGTATCAAATCAGCATCGGCCAGGCCTGACTGTGTAACAATATCCTCAAACTCATCTGGAACAATATAGAAAACGATTGACGATTCATTACCATTAGCCGCCCGCTCGACTGCCAGATCCAGCAATTCGATGAATCGCCTGCGATTGGGTAAACCTGTTATCTGGTCCTGATAGCTCAGTTCCTTGAGGCGAGCCTCAAATTTCTGATCATCATCATTAGGCCTGATAATTACCTGGGTGCATGGTTCGCCGTCATATTGAGCACGGGACAGATTCATCTGTGCAGGGATAGGGGATCCATCGCTGTGTACGAACTTAAATTCTTCCGATGTATCTTCATTGTCGCTGAAAGATTTCAGGAACTTCTTGAAACTGTTCTGATCATCCGGTGCGATCAGATCGACTATGGGGACAATCTCCAGGTCATCAAATTCCTCAAACCCGAAGAGTTCACAATAGACAGTGTTCGCAAAAATGTGCATTCCCTCATGCACGTAGGAAATGGCTGCTTTCGAACTCTCCAGTAACAATTGGCAGCGTCTTTCAATTTCTTTGCGTTCAATATCTGCTTGGCGTCTGCAGCGCCGGGTCTCCAGATTTTCAAGCTCCCTGTTTATAATCAGGATAAGCCTTTCCTCATCATCCTCGAGCGCGACGTCGTTTGCACCCATTCGAAGCCCAGCCGTAATGGACTCTACATTGTTATCGTCGGCTAACAGAATGAACGGAATATCTCTCTCAAATTCTTTGACAAGTGCTATTGCCTGCTCCGCTGTAACATCGTTGGCTTCTGGTCTCGACAGAAACAGGTCCCATGACCGTGCTTTCAAGAGTGATTGCAGGCTTTCATGAGATTCTATTTGGTGTGCACGTGTAGCACGTCCAGAGTTTCGTAATAGCTCGATCAACTCCTCCGCTCTGTTTTGTGAGTTATCCAGTATCAGAAGTCTGACTGGCGTCTGGTCGGACATGGGCACTATTCAATCGGGGATTCTGAGTCGGATACTATAGCAGATACTATTGCTGATTGGCGAAATCACTGTAGAGGGTCTTCAGGCACTGGTGCACTCGAGTGAAGCACGCTGAGGTGGCAAGGCTTTAATTTTACTGATGATTTACCGGGTCGGAGCTGGATCAGGGTAAAATCAGCGTTTTTGAACCGGTACCCGGCCTATCCATCACCAGTTTTGGAACCAGATAACCCGGTAGCCCAGCAATCACCTGTTGATATATTTTTCGAGCTGCATTGCTTGAAACTTCAAAGTGGCTTGCGCCGGATACCTTGTCCAGCATATGCAAATAATAGGGCAGAACATCCATTTCAAACAATTTCTCCGACAGAGAGATGATGACCTCTGCTGAATCATTGATGCCTGCCAGCAAGACACTCTGATTGAGTAGGGATACACCTGCATGTCGAAGTTTTTGTAAATACAGAGCTACCTGTTCGTCAAGTTCATTGGGGTGATTGCAGTGAATCACCATCACGATCTGAAGAGGAGTTGCTTCAATCCAGTCGAGCAAAGAAGGAGATATGCGTTGGGGAATTACGATCGGTAATCGCGAGTGGACTCTTAAACGCGATATGTGCGGGATTTTTGCCAGTTCAGATGCAATCCAGGATAACCTGGTGTCGTTCAGAGTCAGTGGGTCACCACCGGAAAGAATGACCTCAGAAATTGATGGTTGCCTTGCAATATAGTCGAAAATCGCCTCCCAGGCGTTGCGGTCAGGTTGCTGTTCCTGGTAGGGGAAGTGCCGACGAAAGCAATATCGACAGTTAATAGCGCATGTCCCGCTGGCAATAATGAGCACGCGACCCCGGTACTTATGCAGCAGACCCTTCCGAGGTGTGAACGATGACTCATTAAGCGGGTCTTTGCTGAATTCCTGTGAATCGTGCAATTCACTGGTTAGCGGTAAAACCTGGAGGAGTAATGGATCCTTGGCGTTACCCTTCTCTATGCGGGATAGATATGGCCGTGGTACAAACAGCGGGAAATCAGGTTTTTCCAGCCACTGTGATGGCGGCAGATCCAGCTCCAGATATGCCAGCAGATCTTCGACCTTAAGAAGTGACGAAGATAACGACTCCTGCCAGGATTGATGCTGCCAACTCTGATCGGATAAGGGTATCATTAGCGCTTTTGCTTGGTGAGAGAGGGTCCAATGGCAAGCTATTCTACCAATGAATTCAAATCAGGTCTTAAAGTATTACTGGAGGGTGACCCCTGCTCCATCGTGGAAAATGAATTTGTGAAGCCCGGAAAAGGTCAGGCGTTCAACAGAGTCAAGTTGCGAAACCTGAAGACAGGCAGAGTCTGGGAGAGAACCTTCAAATCGGGAGAATCCATAGAAGCAGCGGACGTAATCGAAACTGAGATGGAGTATCTCTATAACGACGCTGAATACTGGTACTTTATGAGAACAGACGGCAGTTTTGAGCAATTGGGTGCAGATAGAAAAGCCGTGGAAGGCTGTCTGCTCTGGCTGCAAGAACAAGACACATGTACGGTTACTTTATGGAATGACGTACCCATTGGCGTATCAACCCCGAACTTTGTTGAATTGGAGATTGTCGATACAGATCCCGGACTTAAGGGTGATACGGCCAGTGGTGGCACCAAACCCGCAACATTGAGCACTGGCGCAATAGTTAAGGTACCCCTGTTTCTGAGTATTGGCGAAGTGATACGAATAGATACCAGAACCGGTGAGTATCAGAATCGTGTCAAATCATGACACAAGGCCAGATCCTTTGGCCTGGCAACCGGCCGCAACAACTGAAATAATTCTGGCTCGGTCCAAGTTGCTGGAAAATATCAGGTCATTTTTCAGAGACCGGTATGTGATGGAGGTTGAAACTCCCATATTAGGCAGAAGCACGGCGATTGATCCCCACCTGAGCAGTTTTGAGACCAGTGATAACGCGGAATCCTGGTATTTGCAGACATCGCCAGAATTCCACATGAAAAGGTTACTTGCCGCCGGTTCGGGTTCCATCTATCAGATTTGTAAATCCTTTCGCCAGGGAGAGACGGGGGCACTTCACAATCCGGAATTCAGCATCCTCGAATGGTATCGGGTTGGATTTGACCACGCTGCTTTGATGGCTGAAGTAGAAGAGCTTATTGCTGCAATTCTTGGGCTGAGCAAGTGTGTCAGGGTGAGCTACCGCAGCCTTTTTGAGAAATATTTCAAGGTAAATCCACATCAGTCAAGCATCGATGAACTTACGAAACTGGTGAGAGAAAACGTGGCAATTGATCAATCTCAGCTTGATTATGCGTCTGAATCCATGGCACGCAGTTTTTGTCTGGACTTATTGATGAGCGAGACATTGGCATCCTCCCTGATTGAACCTACCTTCGTATATGACTTCCCAATTTGTCAGGCTGCTCTGTCGGCTTCACATTTGTCGATTCAGGGGGATCGGGTTGCTCAGAGATTTGAACTCTATATTCAGAAAATGGAGATCGCCAACGGATATTTCGAGCTGCGAGATGCGGACGAGTTACGTGATCGGTTCAGTGTCGATAATGCAAGCCGTAAGCTCGAGAAATTACCAGTGATTTCCCCGGACCAAAAATTGTTATCTGCCATGGCACACGGATTACCTGAATGCGCCGGTGTTGCTTTGGGTATCGACCGTCTCCTGATGCTCCTGACAGGGGTAGAATCGATGCGTGAGATTCTGGCGTTTCCCAGCTCAATTGCGTGAACAACTGGAAAGCCCGCATGCGGCATGACAAGTAAAGACAATAGCTGATCTATGCATCGGATCCTGAAAAGCTGGCCAGTCTCTCACCCTGCTTCACTACCCTTTGATTAGCAACGCCTTCGTCCCAGTTGACAGTGTCCGGTTCGAAAAGAAGAATCACTGTAGATCCAAGTTGAAATTGACCCAATTCATCTCCTGTTTCGAAGCTTTGCGGAATTGGCAAGTGATCCGAGAACCTTACATTTGGCCGGTATACGCCATCGCGCCAGACTGTTTTGATACCTGCCACAAGCATCGCTCCCACCATGATCAGTACCATTTTTCCACAAGCTGTATCAAACAACATCACCAGACGCTCATTTCTGGAGAAAAGATTCGGTACACTATTAACGGTGGTTTCATTTACAGAAAAAAGACTCCCGGGAAGATAAAACGATGCAATCAAGTTCCCTCCCAGTGGTGAGTGTACGCGATGATAGTCTTTGGGTGACAGGTATAGCGTAATGAAAGAACCATCGAGGAAATAGTCCGACAGCTTTTCTGCACCTCCCAACAGATTTGCTAGTGTGTAGTTGTTTCCTTTCGCTTGGATAATTATGTCTGAGTTGATCCGGCCAACCTCGCTGACAGATCCGTCAACCGGCGAAACCAGGATATTCGTTGCAGTGCATATGGGTCTGACGTTCGGTCTCAATTCCCGTGTGAAGAAGTCATTGAAGCAGCTAAAAGCGGCAGCATCAGATTTTACAGCTTCCGACATATCAACCTTGTAGACATCGATGAAAAGTCTGATCAGCGGATTCTTCAGCCAGGGCCAGCGGCACTCTGCCAGAGCTCCCATTATCCGGGAGAGCAGATGGTGAGGTACCGCATATTGCAGCAACACAAAAAGCTGCTTCATGCGCCTTGTTCAATGGGTGTTTTCGGATCATTGCCCCACTCAGACCAGGAACCATGGTAGGCCTTAATATCGTAGTTCAGCGCTTTTCCAATTAGCCAGGTTAATCCGGATCGATGGTGGGTTTGACAGTGTGTAATTACCCGTTTTTCTTTTGTCATTCCGTGCGACTGCAGAACATCCGATATGTCTGTCCGGATCCGCAAGCCCCGATTCCGATCCATAGTGTCGAGCCAATCCAGGTTGATAGCACCCGGAATGTGGCCACCTCTGGCGGCAAATTGTCGGATACCCGAAAACTCTTCCGCGGATCTGGCATCCCAAATCACGATCTGAGCATCAGTCAATGCATTGAGGACAGTTTCTTTCTCAGCGATAGCATCCGAACAGACCTCTACTTCGATAACCGCGGCGACCGGTATGGATGGCTCTGATTCCAGGGCTCGCTGCTCTTTCATCCAGGCGATCAACCCACCGTTCAGGTAGGACCAGGATGTGTGACCAATTACCTCCAGAGTCCATAGGAATCGACCCGCCCAACCTCCGCCTTCATCATCATATGCAACAACGTGCAGATCATCTGACAAACCTATGCGAGAAAATAGCGCTGACAGCTTCTGGCGCGCCGGTAGCTTGCCGGTAGCAGGTTTAATGCCCGAGACAAGTTCACTGGATGCCACATGAATTGCCCCCGGGATGTGCTTAACGCTGTAGTTTGCATTACTACAGAGATCGATGATCAGCAGTTCTTTGTTGCCCAGGATTGGTTCCAGATCCTGTGGCTCTAATATGAGCGGTAACATTGATAGTTATTCTTTAGTGATTAGGGTCAACTGATTGTACTGGAAGGAGATATTCATGTCAGGACCGACGGCTTACAAAATGGCACAGCAGGTGGTTTTCAAACGCGAAATTCATGTACACTCAAGTCTTTGGCGGATAGCAAAGGTATATTGCCGTGAGTCGATCGGACAATCTTGTCTGGCTTGATATGGAAATGACCGGTCTGGATCCTGAAGTTGATGGTGTGCTGGAGATAGCTATCATCGTCACTGACTCTGATCTTGATATAGTTGCTGTAGGACCGGTAATTACCGTTTTTCAGGAAGACAGCCTGTTGGACGCAATGGATGAATGGAATGTCTCCCACCACACGAAATCAGGTCTTTTGGAGCGAGTCAAATCCGAGGGTGTATCAATAAAAGAAGCGGAAGAAAAAATACTCAAATTTCTGAGATTGTACGTGGATGACAGGGCATCCCCGCTATGTGGTAATAGTATAGGGCAGGATCGACGCTTCATTGTGCGTTATCTTCCACACCTGGACAATTTTCTCCATTACAGAAGTATCGATGTGAGCACAATCAAAGAACTGGCCAAGCGCTGGCGTCCCGAAATATATGCCGGATTTGAGAAAAGTGATCGACATCAGGCCCTGGAGGATGTGCGTGAATCCATTGAAGAGTTAAAGTTTTATCGGGAATTGTTCTTTCGAATGTCCGCTAGCTAGTTTCCTTTGCTGTTGATCCAAAGCCCATAGAATATGCTTTTTTACCAGTTCAGAAACATCTGCTAATCTCGCATTCAGGGTGTTGACTATGTCCGTTGTTGCAGGGGCATTACCCAGTGCGATCGCAATATTGCGTAACCAGCAGTCATAGCCAGCCCGACGAATTGCCGAACCTTCGGTTTTGTTCAGAAATTCCTCTCTGGACCAATTGAAAAGATCGATCAATTCAGCATCCTCCAGGTCATGTCTGGGATGGAAATCTGCCTCATTAGTCCGGTGCTCGAATCTGTTCCACGGACAGACAAGCTGACAGTCATCACAGCCAAAAATCCGATTACCCATGAGCGGCCGTAGTTCTGTGGGTATGCTGGATTTATGTTCAATGGTCAGGTAGGAAATGCAGCGCCTGGCATCAAGCTGGTATGGACCCGTGAAAGCGCTGGTTGGACAGATATCAAGGCAGGCAGTGCAGGACCCGCAGTGAGAGTAAGGTTCAATTTCATCCAGGGGGAGAGGCAGATCGGTGTAGATTTCAGCAAGGAAAAACCAGGAACCTGCGGATTTGTTCAGTAACAGCGTATTCTTTCCGATCCAGCCCAGACCCGAATTTTCGGCTATTGCCTTTTCCAAAACCGGTGCGCTATCCGTGAACGCTCGAAACGAATATCTGTCGCTGCCCACCTCCGCAACAATGCGACTTATCAACCGGGATAACCTTTTACGCATCAGCTTATGGTAATCGCGACCGAGTGCATATCTGGAAATGTAGGCTCGCAGCGGTGATCTCAATGTTTCCATGCGTCTGGTATCTGCCGGCAGATAGTCCATCCTGGCGCTAATGATCCGGGTCGTACCTGATACCAGTTGTTCCGGTCTACTGCGCTTTTTCCCGTGTGAGGCCATATACGACATCTCGCCGTGGTAGTCTTTCGCTAACCATGCATCCAGATGTTGCTCTGCGCTTGCGAGATTGATGCCGCTAATAGCCAGCTGCTGAAATCCCAGCTCCTGACCCCAGCACTTGATGTCTGCGGAGAGTTGCTGAAATTCTTTGGTCGAAACTTTGACAGACATGAGGAAAGCTTAAGCAGGATGGCTAATTCCCCTATAATCAGTCGAAAGTGAGTAAAATGTCCATATAAATCTTGATGTGGCGGGTATTGTACAGGGTGGCGAGGGCAATATATGAGTGAGAACCATGGATCACTGCGATGTGCCTATACTGCCACTGCTGTGAGACAACTTGATGACGTAGCCATCAACCGGTACGGGATTCCCGGCATAATTCTGATGCGTCGTGCCGGTGCGGCGACACTGGCCGCACTACTCGATAGATGGCCGGTTACAGGTAGCATAACCGTATTATGCGGGGCAGGTAACAATGCCGGTGATGGTTATATTGTTGCAGGGCTCGCAGCGCTCAAAGGTATCAGGGCAGAGGTAAAATGGCTGGTATCACCGGATAAATTAAAAGGTGATGCCCGGCTCGCCTGGCAATGGGCTGCACAACAAGATGTCCGGATCGAAAGTTATACATCCTCACCTGATTTGGCTGGAGACGTCATAGTTGATGCGTTGCTTGGTACCGGTTTACAGGGCGAGGTGCGTGAATCGTATCTGGGACCGATTGTCGCCATAAATAACAGTGGCCGACCGGTTGTAGCAGTTGATATTCCATCCGGGCTCGATGCGGATACGGGTATGGTCATGGGCGCTTGTGTGACTGCTGACCTCACTGTCACCTTCATCGGGTTGAAATGCGGCCTGTTCACCGGTGATGGCGTTCAGTTTAAGGGAGTCTTGCAATTTGAAGATCTTGAAGTTCCCGAATCCGTGTATGCGAATGTCGAATGCACGGCGGACATTCTGGACATTGAAGAACTCTTGAAGCTAATGCCGCCGCGCCAAAAAAATGCGCATAAAGGGGACTTTGGCCACCTGTTACTGGTCGGTGGAGACAGGGGCATGCCGGGATCAATTGCAATGGCAGCAATAGCAGCGGCCAGAACCGGTGCTGGCCTGACGAGTGTTGCAACGCGGCAAGAGCATGTCACACCGTTGGTCACCATGCAACCTGAGATTATGGTCAATGGCGTTAATTCCGGGCAGGAATTTGAGTCACTGTTGGATAACGAGTCGGAACGGTTTTCGGTGGTGGTCATCGGTCCTGGATTGGGTCGAACCGCCTGGTCCGAACAGATGCTGCAAGTCGTGCTGAAGAGTAAAAAACCACTGGTTGTCGATGCAGATGGGCTGAATCTGATAGCCGGGAAGAACGCATTAAATCGCGATAATTGGGTATTAACACCACATCCGGGAGAAGCGGGGAGACTGCTGCATTGTACTGCCGGGGAGGTGCAAAAGAATCGATTCGAGGCGGTCAAGTTATTGCAGCGACAATACGGTGGGGTGGTATTGCTGAAGGGTGCAGGAACGCTGATATGTGATGGCCGGACTACGAGTATCTGTCCATATGGCAATCCCGGCATGTCAAGTGGCGGTATGGGTGATGTGTTAACCGGTATAATCGGCGGATTGATTTGTCAGGGTCTGTCCCTGTCGCACGCAACTCAACTGGGTGCCTGCCTGCATGCGAAAGCCGCTGATATGGTAGCATCTCGCACCGGCGAGATCGGGCTGATGGCAACAGACCTGTTTGCAGATCTGCGTCGATTGATAAACAATCGGAGTAATAACGGTGCTCTGTCAGGTGGCTGATACAGGGTGCGAGATCCTGCTAAGAAGTGAATCAGAAACTCTGAGAGCGGGTAAAATTATTGCAGAAGTCAGTAAAGGTGTGGGTATCATTTATCTGAGCGGCAGCCTTGGAACCGGGAAAACCACGCTATGCAGGGGCATCCTCAGGCAAATGAGACACACAGGCTCGGTGAAAAGCCCTACCTTTACACTGGTTGAGCCTTATGAGATTGGCGACTACCGGATTTACCATTTCGATCTTTACAGATTGGGGGATCCTGCAGAATTGGAGTATGTTGGTATTGATGACTATTTTTCGCAACCTTGCCTGTGCTTGGTAGAATGGCCTGAGAAGGGTAATGGCTATTTGCCAAAATCTGATCTTTTGATCAAACTGGAAGTATATAAGCGTGGAAGAATAATGAGATTATGTGCCGGATCGACTTTGGGAGAAACGATGTCTGCAAGGCTCACAGAGGATTTCCCGATAAAGACGCAAGATCCGGATTAGAAATGAGACAGTCTTCCTTTACTTGCAAAATCTTGTCAATACTCCTGGTGTGTGGCTGTTTTTCTGCAGTCGTCCATGCGCAGACAGATATCAATGGTATTCGGGTAAGGCCCTCTCCGGAACGAACCAGAATTGTTTTTGATCTTAGTGAACCGGTAGAGCACAAGATATTCACTCTGAGTAACCCGTTGCGACTGGTTATTGATATCAGTAATGCCAGCCTAAAGGCAAAGCTGAAGGGTATTTCGCTGGTGGATACGCCCATTACGAAAATCAGAGCAGCCAGGCGAAATGAAACCGACCTCAGAATTGTCCTCGACCTGAACTCCGAAATGAAACCCAGGAGTTTCGTACTGCAACCCATAATGCAATATGGCGATCGACTGGTGGTTGATCTCTATACCCCGGAACAACAGATTAGAACGGAAAACCAAAAAGCGAAACAGATCTCGCGGCAGATGAGAGACGTTATTATTGCAGTGGATGCCGGACATGGCGGTGATGATCCCGGGGCATTGGGATTCGGCGCACAGGAAAAGAAAGTGGTATTGGCTATATCCAAACGTATCCACCAGCTGTTTGCAAAGGAGGCAGGCTATCGGGCAATTCTGATACGATCCGGCGATTACTATATCGGGCTGCGCAAACGGACCAGGATTGCCCGCAAAAATGGGGCCGATCTGCTCATTTCGATTCATGCCGACGCGTTTAAGACAGCGGAAGCCAGGGGTGCATCAGTCTATGCAATCTCCGAAAAAGGCGCTACCAGTGAAACTGCTCGCTGGTTGGCAGAGAATGAAAACCGGGCCGATCTGATCGGTGGGGTGAGTCTCGACGATAAAGATGATCTGCTGGCGGGCGTGCTGCTTGATCTGTCGATGACGGCAAGTTTGTCCTCGAGTCTGGACATGGGGACTGCCGTTCTGGAGTCAATGAGTAAAGTTACCCGCCTGCACAAGAAACAGGTTGAGCAAGCCGGATTCGCAATACTCAAAGCACCGGATATACCTTCCATTTTGATTGAAACAGGATACATCTCAAATCCGAAAGAAGCGAGAGCACTGAATAGCAGGTCCCACCAGAAGAAACTCGCAACAGCTATTTTCAAGGGGTTGAAGAACTATATCGAAAAGAACCCCCCGCCGGGTTCTTTTTTGGCCTGGAAAAAGCAGGGAGAAAAAGCGATAACCAGCTATGTCATAGCGCAAGGTGATACCCTAACCACCATCGCCCAAAGATACCGGGTGACGGCCAGGCGTTTGAAAGAAATCAATAATCTGCCTAGTGATGTCATCAGAATTGGCCAGGTATTGAGGATACCAACAACGTGAACAATTGAATCCGGAAGGCGATCCTCGGACCGCCTCCTGGATGCCTGATAGCAAGAGCCAATACCCATGAATCAAAGAATACAACAACTGGATACACGACTATCGAATCAGATTGCAGCAGGAGAGGTGGTTGAAAGACCCGCCTCTGTTGTAAAGGAATTGGTTGAAAACAGTCTGGATGCAGAGAGTAAGAGGATTGATGTGGAACTGCAAAATGGCGGTAGCAAATTAATCCGGGTTCGGGATAATGGTCGGGGCATTCATCGCGATGACCTGTCGTTGGCTCTGTCCAGACATGCCACTAGCAAGATATTCTCTCTTGAAGATTTGAATGGTGTTTCATCACTGGGTTTTAGAGGTGAGGCATTGGCAAGTATGGCATCAGTTTCCAGAATGCTGCTCACTTCAAATAACCGTCCGGAAGAGCTGAGTGGTTGGCAGGTGAGCGCCAGTGGGACCGAAATGTTAGCTGAAGTTCTTCCGGCTGCCCAGGCTCAGGGAACAAGTGTTGAAGTTCGAGATCTGTTCTTTAATACACCGGCAAGAAGGAAATTTCTACGCACAGATCGTACCGAGTTCATGCGTATTGATGATGTGATAAAGAAAGTAGCTCTGAGTCGCTTTGATGTCAGTTTTAGCCTCACCCATAACGGTAAATCGGTTCGAAATTTCCAGGTCGCCGTGAATGATGCGGACAAGATGAGACGGCTTGCCACTGTCTTCGGCAAGGAATTTATTGAAAATGCAATTTATCTTGAAGAAGAAAGTACGGCATTCAGGATGCATGGTTGGATTGGCCTGCCACACTATTCAAGAAGCCAGGCGGATAGTCAGTACTTTTACGTTAACGGCCGGATTATTAAGGACAAATTGATCAGTCACGCTGTCCGGCAAGCTTACCAGGACGTACTTTATCATGGTCGGCACCCGATATTTGCGTTATTTCTGGATATCAATCCACGCCTGGTTGATGTCAATGTGCATCCGACAAAGGATGAAGTGAGATTTCGGGAGGGCAGATCTGTTCATGATTTTCTTTACCGCGCCATACATCGGGCGTTGGGAGATACAAAGCCAGGAGATAAAATTCATCAGATCGTGTCTGAAGTCGATTTTCCCGAGCAGACATCGCTGTCATTGTCGACGCAATCTTCCTATTCTTTTTCAAGCCCGGGTGTCAGAGATAAATGGTCCCGGAATGGATCAGTCAGCGATCAGGCTGCAGCGTATCACGCACTGTACCCGCGGGATGAACACGGAGATGATTCGCGGTCACCATTTAGCGCGTTAGACGCAGAAGCCACTAGTGCGGATATTCCGCCCCTCGGATATGCTGTTGCGCAAATACATGGGGTTTACATTCTGGCTGAAAATGCGCAGGGATTGATCATCGTAGATATGCACGCGGCACATGAACGCATAACTTATGAAAGGATGAAAACGTCATGTGATGCAGAGGGTCTAAAATCGCAACCGTTATTGGTACCTGTCACCTTAAGTGTGAGTGACAGTGAAGCAGATTGCGCCGAACAGCATGCAGGTGAATTCCAGTCTCTGGGGATTGGCGTTGAGAGAATGGGTCAGGAATCGCTGGTCGTCAGGCAAATTCCCGCCTTACTACGGGATTCGGATGTGGAACAGCTAGTAAGAGATGTTCTGGCAGATATCCTGACATACGGTTCAAGCGAGCGGGTGATGGAGCATCGGGATGAGATCCTGGCAACGATGGCGTGTCACGGATCAGTAAGAGCTAACAGAAAACTGACAATTCCGGAAATGAATGCCCTGTTGCGAGATATGGAAATAACCGAGAGAAGTGGGCAATGCAATCACGGTAGACCAACATGGGCGATGCAGTCCTTGAGTGAATTGGATGCACTGTTTCTGCGCGGCCGTTGATTGAGTACTGTGAGCAAGTCGTTACTACCACCTGCTGTTTTTTTAATGGGTCCAACAGCCTGTGGCAAGACCGATCTCGCGATCCAATTAGCTGAACGATACCCGTTTGAAATAATCAGCGTAGACTCTGCGCTAATTTATCGCGGTATGGATATCGGCACCGCCAAACCCGATCCCGAAGTATTGAAGAGATACCCGCACTGGTTGATTGATATTAGAGATCCGGCTGATGTTTATTCTGCTTCGGAATTCTGCACAGATGCCAGAGACCTGATGCAGGAAATAAGTGCAAGAGGCAGAATTCCCCTGTTAGTCGGCGGCACTATGCTCTATTTCAGGGCACTTAGAGACGGTCTGGCGAAGCTGCCTGGTGCGAATCCTCTGGTTAGGTCAAGAATAAAGAAATTGGCGCAATCAAGGGGCTGGGCAGCGGTACACAACGAACTGGAACGTGTGGACCCGAATTCGGCTGCTCGGATACATCCGAATGATCCCCAACGGCTGCAAAGGGCTCTGGAAGTTTTTGAAGTATCCGGTCGTACCATGACTGAATTGCACCTGGAACAGAGCCGGTCCGGGAGCTTGCCGTATAACCTCTGTCAGATCGCACTGGTGCCCGCTGATCGAGGCAACTTACAGCAACGAATTGCAAACAGATTTAATGAGATGCTGACTATTGGATTAGTTGAAGAGGTGAAATCACTCTATGCAAGACATGATCTGCATAGCCAATTACCCTCTATGCGAGCTGTCGGATATCGCCAGGTGTGGGCCTATCTGGATGGTGAGTTGAACCATGACGAGTTGCTTGAACGGGGCATTATCGCAACCCGGCAACTGGCAAAACGTCAGCTGACCTGGTTGCGAAGTTGGCCTGATTTGCGGTGTATTGAATGCGAAGCCGCCAACCTTGTCGACCAAGCCTTGAAAATACTCCGCTCAGACTACATATTAGGTAAACATAATTAGCAAGGGACTGGTAAAATACGCTAGAGATTCTTGGACAGATGTTGATTGTGCAGCATGGTTTCGGAATTTAAATTTCATCCATATTGAATAGAACGAGAGAACAAAGCATCCGAATTAGGTACAATTCAGCTATGTTCGGGCTGCATTAATCAAGGAGAACAATTATGCCAAAAGGTCAATCACTACAAGACCCTTTCTTAAACGCCTTAAGAAAGGACCGAGTTCCGGTCTCGATCTTTCTGGTAAGTGGTATCAAGTTGCAGGGTCAGATTGAAGCATTTGATCAATTTGTCATTCTGCTAAAAAATACAGTCAGCCAACTGATATACAAATCTGCAATTTCCACAGTGGTTCCATCCAGAAATGTGCACATGCCGACGAGTGATAGTGACGATGCAAGCGCCGCTGATGACGCCTAGTCATAAACAGGCTGTATCAGGGTTTCATCTTGTTTTTTGATAGGCCGGAAAGTGGTACGCGAGCACTGATCGTCCATATGGAAGTCGGTAATTCGGCGGGTGAAAATCTGGCAGAATTTCAGGAACTAACTCGATCAGCAGGTCTGGACGCTGTTTGCAGCGTAACAGGTGTCAGAAAACGTCCCGATCCAAAGTACTTCATCGGTACAGGTAAACTTGAGGAGATAGCCGCGCAGATCAGGATACACGAAGTCCAGCTCACGCTGTTCGATCACGAATTAACTCCAACCCAGGAACGCAATCTTGAGCAAGCTCTGAACTGTCGGGTCATGAGCCGGACAGCACTGATTTTGGAGATTTTTGCACAACGAGCCAGGACCCACGAAGGCAAACTGCAGGTGGAATTGGCGCAGCTCAAGCATGCCGCTACGCGATTGGTACGCGGATGGACGCATCTTGATAGGCAGAGAGGTGGGTCCGGTAGAGGCCAGGGTGCTGCTGTCGGGCTGGGAGGCGCAGGTGAAACCCAGCTGGAAGCCGACCAAAGATTGATCGGGCAGCGAATCAAGCGAATTAATCAAAGATTGGAAAAAGTACGAAAACAGCGGCAACAAAACCGCCGTTCCAGAACGCGTGCCGACATCAGAACAGTTTCTCTGGTTGGATACACTAATGCAGGCAAATCCACACTGTTTAACGGCCTTTGTAATTCTGACGTGTATGTTGCGGATCAACTGTTCGCGACCCTGGATCCGACCTTTCGTAAACTGCCGATAGCGCCGATTGGTAATGTCATCTTGGCCGATACGGTTGGATTTATCAGTCATCTACCGCATGCGCTTATCGATGCGTTCAGGGCAACGCTTGAAGAAGTTCAGCAAGCCGATCTTCTGGTGCATGTGGTTGACGCATCGGCAGTGGAGATAAAGACAAACATAGACCGGGTAAATGAAGTCCTGAATGAGATCAATGCTGGAGAGGTTCGGCAGCTATTGGTTTATAATAAGATCGATTTGATCGATATGGAGCCTCGAATTGACAGGGATGACAAAGGTATCCCCTGGCGTGTCTGGATATCAGCTCGACATCACCTGGGAATGGATCTGTTTTTGCAGGCAATTGGTGAGATACTAGCTGAGGATGTCATAGAAACAAGCCTTACGCTGGAACCTTCACACGGGCAGCTCAGGGCAGATTTGTACGCCAGAGGCGCAGTTCTCAACGAACATGTAAATAGTAACGGTGACATGCAGTTGAGGATCAGGCTGGAACAGAAGACGCTTGAGCTGGCATTGAGAAATGCCGGATTGAAGCAGATACACGGGACCGGGATTAGCCTGGTATTGAATAAATAGAATATCCTCCTGGAGGATTAATAGCAGCGGAGAGAGTATTATGGCTTGGAATGAGCCTGGTGGAAGTGATAAAGATTCGTGGGGCAGCCGCGGTGGTAATCAGGGACCTCCGGATCTGGATGAGGCCTTTCGTAAATTGAAGCAGAGACTATCAGAGATTTTTGGCGGCGGTTCAGGATCTGCGGCGTCAGGATTGAGCAAACAACTGATTGCACTTTTAGTTGTTGGTGCACTTGTCATTTATGGTCTGATGGGGATATACCAGATCGACCAACAGGAAAGAGGCGTCGTCCTGAGGTTCGGGAAAGTACTCGAAGACCAGGTGATGCCCGGACTGCATTGGAATCCCCCCGTTATCGATAAGGTGCTGATCGTCAATGTTACCCGCTTGCGATCACAGACCTATGATGCGGAAATGCTCACGGAAGATGAGAATATAGTTCAGGTCAAGATGTCTGTGCAGTACAACATCGGCGATGCAAAGAAATACTTGTTGCGAGTCTTTGATCCGGATACCAGCCTGGACCAGGCCACGCGCAGCGCTTTGCGCCATGTTGTTGGTAGCTCAGAGATGCATGACGTGTTAACGGAAGGCAGAGAAGAAATAGCTATTCTCGTCAAAGAGCGTATCCAGAATTATATGGACAATTATGGCACAGGAATTTATGTGCCGCAGGTGAATATAGATGACACGGCACCTCCCGAAGCCGTGAAGGCGGCGTTCGATGATGTGATCAAGGCAAGGGAGGATGAGGTTCGTGTCAGGAATGAAGCCGATGCCTATGCGAACCAGATAGTTCCCGAATCGCGAGGTGAAGCCCAGCGACTTTTAGAGGAAGCAGAAGCCTATAAATCCAGAGTCATTTCGGTAGCTAAGGGAGAGAGTTTTCGGTTCAGCAAAATACTGGCTGAATATCATCTTGCACCGGTAGTCACTCGTCAGCGCATCTATCTGGATACCCTGGAATGGGTCATGGAGAACAGTTCAAAAGTGATGATCGATGTTGAAGGTGGCACCAATCTACTCTATCTCCCGCTGGATAAACTGATGCAGGCCGCAGGAACGGCCAGTGCCACACGCTTCGGAGATACGTCATCGCAATCATTCACTAATACTTCAGCGCCGCGGCAGACCAGTAGCCGCAGGGAGAGACGACAATGAACATAAAATCTCTGATCGCCACGATAGTTGTGGGACTGTTGATTGTCCTTGGCATGAATAGTCTGTATACCGTATCCGAATTAGAACGTGCCGTATTGCTTGAATTCGGTCGGGTTATCCAACATGACGTACCGCCGGGATTGCACCTTAAGAAGCCGTTTATCAATACTGTTCGCAAGTTTGATGCCCGGGTGCTGACTCTCGATGCGCCTGCGGAAAGATTTTTAACGTTGGAGAAGAAGGCCGTTATTGTTGATTCGTTTGCCAAGTGGCGAGTCTTCGATGTGCAAAAATACTATACCTCCACTTCCGGAGATGAATTCCGGGCCAGCCAGTTATTGAAACAACGAGTAAACACCGGCCTGCGTAATCAGATCAGCAAGCGCAGTATGCATGAGGTGGTTTCCGGTGAGAGAGATCTGTTAATGGCGGAACTCACACGTGAACTCGATATTATTGCAAGGGATGAATTAGGGATTGAAATAATTGATGTGCGTGTAAAGAGAATAGATCTGCCCACAGACGTGAGTCAGTCCGTATACGATCGCATGAACACGGAGCGTCAAATTGAAGCCGCAGAGCATCGCGCAAAGGGCCAGGAGCTTGCTCTCGGAATCATTGCTGACGCGGACCGGCAAGCCGTCGTGATTGAGGCGAACGCCTATCGTCATGCAGAAGAGACCCGCGGCGAGGGTGATGCAACCGCCGCCGCTATTTACGCGAAAGCCTACAGCGAAGACCCGGAATTCTATCAGTTCTACAGAAGCATGAATGCCTACAAGAAGACGTTTTCCAACAAGAGTGACATTTTGTTGATTGATCCCAGGAGCGACTTTTTCACTTATCTCAACAATAGTAGTGGGATAAAGAAGTAGCTATTATTTGGATCGGGTAAAAAACCGGGGGAATGCCCGGTTTTTTTTGCCTGCAGAGATTAAAATTGATCTTCACTGTTTGGGATCATCCGGATCGGGGTCATACCGTGTGGCATGAGTTTGGAATTGCGATTTGTTTGATGTTGATTATCGAGGGCATAATCCCGTTTCTGTACCCCCACAGATGGCGCGCCATGGTGACCATGTTATCAGATGTCGACGATCGTGCGTTGCGAATCATGGGGTTGACCAGCATGCTGATCGGTACCGGATTACTTTATCTGGTGAACTAGCGGAAAAACAGTCATGCAGAGATTCTCTGCATGACTTTCAAATTCACGTCGCACTTTCAGCCTGTTTCCCCAGGCAGTAAGTGATTCAAATTCCTGGCATGGTTACTCACGGAATCAGGATATTATGTTGAATTGCACTTCGATTTGAGTGAGCCGAGGGGTTACAATTAGCACCTGTGATGAAGTAAACATGAGATCCCCCTGGGGCATGGCAGGAAAATATGGGCAAGAATGTTGTAGTTATTGGAACCCACTGGGGCGATGAGGGTAAAGGCAAGGTTGTCGATCTTCTGACAGATCATGCCGCTGCAGTTGTCAGATTTCAGGGTGGACATAACGCAGGCCACACGCTGGTTGTCAACGGTCAGAAAACGGTAGTGCATCTGATTCCTTCCGGCATACTTCGATCAGATGTTATCTGCTTGATCGGCAACGGTGTGGTGTTGTCACTCACTGCTCTAATTGAGGAAATGAGAGAACTCGAGGAGCGTGGCATTAAGGTGCGTGACCGGTTGAAGATCAGCCCGGGTTGTCCCTTGATTCTGCCATACCATGTTTCGCTGGATCTCATGCGGGAAAACGTGCGGGGAAATCAAAAGATTGGCACCACAGGGCGCGGTATAGGGCCAGCCTATGAAGACAAGGTTGCGCGCCGCGGATTAAGGGTTGTCGATCTGTACGATGCAAAACAGTTTGCGACCAAACTGGAAGAGGTGATGGATTATCACAACTTCGTGCTGGAAAACTACTTCCACACCGATAAGGTGGATTTTCAGCAGACGTTGGCAGAGGTCCTGAATCAGGGCGAAGAAATCCAGCCAATGGTGGCCGATGTGGTCAACATTCTCCAAAACCTGCGTTCGGAAGGTAAAAATATATTATTTGAAGGTGCTCAAGGGTCAATGTTGGATATTGACCATGGTACCTATCCGTATGTCACCTCTTCTAATACGACTGCTGGTGCTATTAGTAGCGGCTGTGGTGTGGGTCCTCTGCATCTGGATTACATTCTCGGTATTACCAAGGCATATACAACAAGGGTAGGATCCGGACCTTTTCCAACCGAATTATTTGATGCCATCGGCAGTCATCTGTCCTCAAAGGGTAATGAATTTGGTGCCACCACCGGGCGACCACGGCGATGTGGTTGGTTCGATGCGGTAGCGCTCAAGCGCGTAATTCAGATCAATAGTATTTCCGGGCTTTGTATCACCAAGCTGGATGTTCTGGATGGTCTGGAAGAAATTAACCTTTGCACGGATTACATCGATGCCGATTCGGAACAGCCCAAACCCGTATACGAGACCGTACCGGGTTGGGGAGAATCAACAGCCAAAGTGAGATCTCAGGCGGAGCTACCACCAGCGGCCAGGAAATATCTGGCGCGCATCGAAGAGTTTTGTGGCATACCGATCGACATCATTTCAACCGGACCTGACAGGGTTGAAACGATTATCCTGAACAATGCATTTGCAGATTGAACCTGGCTCTCGCGCTTTAC
>JASJXV010000236.1 GCA_030123805.1 Gammaproteobacteria bacterium | reverse complement strand
TGCGAATACAATCAGATTTGTTATTGATCACAGAATTTTAAAGCGAAAGAAAAATAACAATGAACAAAGGTGCTTTGTCAAATATCACCGTAGTTGAGCTAGCCCAGGGCGTTGCCGGGCCCTATTGCGGTCGGTTGCTTGCCGCTCATGGCGCGCGTGTTATCAAGGTAGAGCCCCCTGGAGTCGGTGACGTATCCCGAAGTATGCTGCCCCGCGTGAAAGGGCGTCAGGGCGATAATGAAAGCGGACTGTTTGCCTGGCTCAACGCCAATAAACAGAGTATCGCATTGGATGTTGACGACACTGCAGATGCCCGTTCCATTCGACAGATCTGTGCGCATGCCCAGGTGATTATCGACGCCACGCTGGATGAACAACGCAGTGCAGCAGGTCTGGATGCAGCGGGTATTCGCAAACTAAATCCTGAAGCGATCCTGTGTAATGTAACCTGGTTCGGGCAGACAGGACCCTATCGTGACTATGCCGGAAGCGACGCCATATGTGCTGCCTTGTCCGGTCTTGCTTTTGGCATTGGCGAGTCTGATGGTCCACCGACATTACCTTCCGGGTATGGACCCCAGATCATTGCTGGCGTTATTGCTGCCGCTGCGGTGATGATTGCTTTGCTTGGCCAGGATGAAAATACCAGCGGCGACGACATTGATCTCAGCATCCTTGAGTCCTTGCTGGTGTTGACTGAAACAGGCGCGATCGCACGATCTTATGAACTGGACTCAATACCACAGCGATATGGCGTGAATCGCTTTCCGCCGACCTACCCCATGGGGGTTTTTAAATGTGCAGATGGCTGGGTGGGAGTCACTGCGCTAACGCCACAACAATGGCGTGCTTTGTGCGAATTGCTGGAGATTCCCGAGTATGGAGACGACCCCCGCTACTACACCAGTTTTGATCGCTTTATGCAAGCGGATGAACTGGAGGCAGCTTTGTCCCCCGGAATACTTAAATGGTCAGCGCGAGAGTTGGTCGAGGCAGGGCAGGAGTTGCGTATTCCGTTGGCGCTGGTGCCGACGCCCGATGAAATAATCGTCTTGCCGGAGTTTGTTGAGCGGGGTGGCTTGTCGACTATATCGCTGCGCAATGGCAAACAATTTCAGGCACCCGGTATTCCCTTCAGGCTTGAAAACACGCCAGGAGATGGTAGCGGATCCGCCCCGGATCTTGATCAACATCGGCAAGAGATCCTGCAGCAGTTTGATCAAAACCCAGCAGCGAAAACAGGATCACCAGAACCTAAAGAACTTCTGACTCCCAAAACCAGACCGTTGGAAGGTATTCGCATTGTTGATCTTTCCAAGGGTTGGTCAGGGCCGCTTGCTGCTCGCATTTGTGCAGACCTGGGTGCGGAAGTGATCAAGGTAGAGGATTGTCGTTATCCGGATTGGTGGCGAGGATGGGAGACTACGAAGGAGTGGGTTGAAAATCGCGATTATGAAAAGAGTCCCGCATTTAATTCGATGAACCGCAACAAATTGGGTATAACGCTTGATCTGACCAGAACCGAGGGTACAGATCTACTCAAGCGTTTGGTTAAGGATGCCGATGCGGTCATAGAAAACTACACATCGACGGTGTTGCTGGAATTGGGACTCGATTATGCACAACTCAAAAAGGTCAATCCTGACATTGTTATGATTTCGATGACCGCTTATGGCATGTCGAGCCCCTGGTCCCATCATCGGGCTTATGGCTCAACTGTCGAGCAGGCTGCGGGTTTGCCGCATCTCAACGGCCGTCCAGAATGGCCCCCGACCCATCAACACGTCGCGTTAGGCGATGCTGTTTCAGGAGTCAATGCAGCAGTAGCCCTGCTGATTGGCCTCTATCACAAACGACACACCGGTGCGGGGCAGTTTATCGATCTGAGTCAGGTAGAGAGTCTTCTGCCACTCGGTGTGCACGGCATTATCGAATATGCGATTAATGAAAAACATTGGCCGCGCCTTGGCAGCAGGCACCCGGAGTCTGCACCCCACGGTATTTATGCCTGCGATGGCGAAGAGTCCTGGATCGCTATCACCTGTTTCTCCGACGCACAATGGCAGTCGCTGGCAAAAGTGATGGACCTGGATGACTTGCTGGTGGATGTGCAATTCAAAGATCACCCGTCACGCAAGGCAAACGAAGATACCCTGGATTCACGCATTGCAGAATGGACGGTCAACAAGACAGCCGAGCAGGTCATGACTCTATTGCAGTCAGCAGCAGTCCCGGCAGCGGTTGTCACTCCGACTCAGAATCTTGTCGATGATCCACATCTGCAGACCCGCGGTTGTTTTGCATGGGCACCGGGCGTGCACAGAGATCTTGTCATGTATCCACTGCCTGCGTTTACACTGTCCGGAGTGCGTCAGGGCGTTCGCTGGCCGGCCCCCATGCTGGGCGAACACAATGAAATCGTTCTAAGAGAGAAGCTGGGGTTGTCCGACGCGGAGATACAAGACCTCGCGGATC
>JASJXV010000141.1 GCA_030123805.1 Gammaproteobacteria bacterium | reverse complement strand
CTGTTTGATAACGAGTTAACCCAATTCAGTACACAAATGAAAAACCGCCGCTGTTGGCCGATTCCGACCAAAATTGATGATTGTTTCAATTCATTTCAATCGGTCGCTAACCTTTCCAAAGCGGGCAGAGAATCCAGGAAGGTGAGGAGTACCAAACTGGCGCTTGGTTCCCTAAGGAGACATCGACGTAAACGGTTCTACGGTTTCTCAGGTTAATTCTCTGGCAAGACCACTTGACGGAGATCTTCCAAAGCGAGTTTCTTTTCTTTTTCCAGGTAAGTCATTACAGCGAGGAACTCGGGATCATTACGGTACGGATCATAGAATTCGCTGTTCAGCACATCCATCAATACAATTGGATCACGATTATCAATCTCGGTATTAATCTGCGTGTAACCTGCACTGGGATTACCACCGACAAAATGTGATCTGATCTCCTCTGCCGGATAGAGGTTCATTTGGTAGGGGAAATGCACGGTTTCCCGGCCAGATACCTGCCAGGCTTCGTAGAGGGCGTTTGCTTGTTTTGTATCACCTAGGGAATCATAGACTTCTACGAACACATGGCTATCCACATCCCCGGCGAGTTCCCAGGCCTGGGCGACCAGGTCTGTCGCGGCAGCAGGATCACCTTGCCTAATCTTAACGATGGCAAGGCAGCGGAGGATATACGACTTGAGTTGTCGGTTGTGGGGAATCTCCAGTGCCTTGTTGAAAGCCGTTTCAGCCGTCGAAAACTGGCCAACCAAGCTGGAAAGTGACCCCTGAAGTAGATGGTGCAGCAACGCTTCACCTCGGGGATCAATTGAAAGCAGGGTGTTAGTCCGCTTCAACACCGCACTCTTGTCTTGTTCAAGGGCGGCTATCAAGGACAAAAGAATGTGCGCCGTGTGATGAGCTGGTTGCTCATCGAGTGCTGAATTGAGAAGTGCCTTTGCGCCTTGGTAGTCGAACAGCCGGAGATACCGAAGCTGAGCTTCACGCATGCGGCAAAGGCTTGTGAATGCATCTTGTGCGATTTTGAAAGGCAGGAATTTCACTGGTCGTAGATAGGCATATTTGTAGCAGTTGGCGATCGCCTCCCAGGCCAGCATAAGCGATTCTTCCTTGCCAATACCTAGGCGTTTGAAATGCTGGCTGTAGGAGTTAGCCAGGACAATGTACCCAAACGTAAATTCCGGGTCTGCTTTCACCGCCCGCTTATAAAAATCCGCAATTAATTCGAAACTGCCACCACGTCCGTTTGTTAGTTTCAGATACTCACTCCATCCTTGCGCGGCATATGACCGCACCGCAGGGTATTGACAACTTAACTCGCAATATAGCGTAATAGCTGCATGAATAGACCAGCAATGTACAGACGCCACCGATTCCCACCGGCCATCATCCAACATGCCGTATGGCTCTACTACCGGTTCAATCTCAGCCATCGAGACATTGAGGATCTGTTGGCGGAACGAGGGATTACCGTGAGTTACGAGTCCATTCGTCGTTGGTGCAACAAGTTCGGACCTCGGTATGCCAAGCGACTAAAGCGTCGTCACCAAGGCTATGGGGACACGCTATTCATAGACGAGGTCTTCGTGAAGATTGATGGCAAACAGCACTATCTGTGGAGAGCTGTTGATCAGGATGGCGAGGTCGTCGATGTACTTTTGCAGTCTCGACGAGACGGCAAGGCTGCCATACAATTTTTCAGACGTTTGCTGAAGGTTTTCAATAGATATGGTGACGTTCTGAGGAAGATCGTGACGGATAAACTGCGAAGCTACAACGTCGCACATCGCGAAGTCATCCCGGATACGTTCCACGATACCACGCAGTATGCCAATAACCGGGCAGAACTGTCACATCAACCAACGCGAGTTCGAGAGCGCGGCATGCGGCGCTTCAAGTCAAAGCGACAAGCCCAACGATTCTTGGATGTGCATGCTGCCGTATACAATCTGTTCAACCTGGGTCGTCATTTGGTTTCGACGAAGACGTACCGGTACTTTCGGTTGCGTGCTTTTGCGTCCTGGAAATATGCAACTGCGACTTGAACGAGCAGGTTGAAGCGATTCATGCGGTCGCCAGACTTAAGTTGTCAATACCCATCCAAGAGTTCCTTGGCATGTCTGGACAGGGGAATGCGATGCTCTTGGCCAGTTTTCATCCGATTGGCAGGAATCGTCCATATGCCCTGCCCAATTTCATCCCGCGTCGCGCCTACGATCTCGCCCGTACGCGCTGCCGTGAGTATTGCAAACTCGAGCGCCCTCGCGGCGATACCATCCATCTCCTGCAGTTGGCGAATGAATTGCGGGAGTTCGGAATAGGGGAGCGCACTATAATGCTTGATTGCCTTCACCTTGGAACGCGCGGGGAGCAGCTTATCGAGGTGTCCCTTCCAAGTAGCAGGATTTTCGCCATCCCGAAAACCTTTCACTTTGGCCCAGTCTAGAATGTTCTCTATGCGACCCCGCAGGCGACTCGCTGTTTCGGGTTTGGTTTGCCAGATTTGTTTCAGACACTTGAGGACGAGCTCTGTATCGACCTCTTGTATTGATCGATCACCGAAGATGGGAACCGCATAGGTAGCAATAGTCGATCGCCATTGCCCAACATGTTTATCGTTCTTCCATCCTGCCTGATGACTACTGATGTATTCGTCAGCACACTCTGCGAAACTAATAGACTTAAATGATTTCAGCTTCGCTTTCTTTTTTTCTGCCTTGCGATGTTCTATTGGATCCTGTCCATCGTGCTTCAGTAGTCGATACTCACTGGCCAGGTGTCGTGCTCTTGCCAGTGAAACGGTATGCAAAGGACCTAATCCCATGTCTCTCGATCTACCATCCAGCATGTAGCGGAATATCCAGGATCTGGCGCCGCTTGAACCGGTTCGAAGATAGAGTCCACCCCCATCGGCAAGCAATCCAGGTTTGGTTTTTCGACTGATTGTAAGTGCTTTCAGTCTTTCCATCTTTCTTGTCATTCTAACTTTATCCCATAAAATGACCCATAAGGAGTGTTTGGATTATAATGGACAACGCTGGATTCGCCTAGACAAATAATCTATAGAAATCGGCATTTTTGTTGAGCTAACGGATTCTATAAGACGATGCTGGACTGGAAATTGGCGGAGGGGGAGAGATTCGAACTCTCGGACCTTTGACAGTCGCTGGTTTTCAAGACCAGTGCATTCGGCCGCTCTGCCACCCCTCCGGGAAGGTGCGCAATATTACCTGATTACAAATCTCTGTCAATCCGGCAATTTGCATGGGATCATGTCACTCGTAAATCGATCTGTTGAGTTCCAGGCTCTATGTCCGAATTAATCTTGATTTTCATTATTGGGTTAGCGACTTTCTATTGGTTGTCCGCTGCCAGGTGCAAGGAGATTGCAACCATAGCCGCGCGACGTGAGTGTAAATACAATAGTGTGCAATTGCTTGATCAGACAGTACATCAGATTCGAATTTCCATGAGTCGGGATACGCACCAGTCATGGCGGATCTGGCGCCGCTACAAATTTGATTACTCCATCGATGGTGATGACCGACAAGGGGGAGAGGTGGTTTTACTCGGTCACAACGTGGTACGGACTTACTTAAGATTGCCGCCAATGCACTGAGAATTTACAGGCAGAGTGGCGTTCTTTGCAGGCGTAAATAGTTCGTACAGCCTGTCTACCCAATCGCTGTAGTCTGTTCCTTCTCGGTCCTTCAACAAAACTCCCATAAAGGAACCTGAGTCAGTTACACGAGCCCAACGAACCTCTCCTGCCAGCAGGTACATTGCAAATGGCTCGCCAATACCGATGGTGATATTTATAACTGTATCCACGGGAAGTGCGTGTTCTGTTTTGAGCTGTAATCCGTGGGGAGAGAAATCCACACCGGTGCAAGCGATAGACGTCCCTACCAGTTCTGGATCTGCATCGCACTCGGATACATGTACAAAAAACCGGATGTGTTTTTCGACTCTTGATTCACGACGTTTATCCACCTTGAATACTCCTCGACGATTCAGGAATCGATCATTTTCTTATAGGTTTGAAGATGCCTTTCTGCCATCAAGTGGTCGCCTTTTAATTCATACAGGCGAGCCAGATTGTGATGTGAATCAGCAAATGAAGCAGCGGTCGTATAGGCTTCAATGGCAGCGTCGGTTTTACCAAGATCTTCCAGGAGTGTGCCCAGATTAAATGCTGCCAAAACGTTCTGCGGTTCTACAGCTAGCGCAGATCGGTAGTATTGCTCTGCCGTCTCATATTCCTCCGCCTCCTGGGCAAGCCGCCCCAGATTGGTATAGGCATCAGAGTGCTGAGGGTCCATTTCAACGGCTTTTAAGTAGGCGGCAGGCGCATCTGCGGGACTCACCGCTTCCAGATCAACACCCAGGTCAAACCAGTCATCGCTACATACCACGTGATCGCTTGTTTCTGCCTCGTGAAATGCTTGCCTGGACAAAAGCGCAACTTCACCCGCGAGATCCGAGATGGTGAAATCAAACAGAACCTGACCGGATTCTGGATTAAATAGTTCGTCATTGTCGCGAATAACGACTTCTCCGCCTTCAACCCTGATCGCAAAGGAGGTTAGCGATCTGTGCGCAGGCAGCTGCTCTTTTAGCTTTAACAATACCTTGCTGAGGTGAGATTTTGTGACGCCTGATTCATTGAGCTCTTTTGCCGTTCTCAGGATGATGATGTCCTGAAAACTGAAGCGGTAATGCTTGCTTTTTTGATGACGCGAATCCAGCAGGCCGGTCCGTGCATATTCCCTGATAACGTCCGGCGGCAGATTGACAAGATCTGAAACTTCACTGGTTGAGTATCCTTTCATGCAACTATCCTGCTGGGAGTCTTGAACAACACATGCAAATCACAACTTAGCAAATCCGAGTTCTCTGATCAAACGGCGATTAAAAAGTTAATAAATAGCATTAAAAATAGTACATATCTAATTGATATTGCTGGCATTTCTTATCATATCTCGAGCGATAACCATTTGTTGAATCTGTGACGTGCCCTCGTAGATTCTGAATAGTCTGACATCTCTATAGAATCGCTCAATGCCATAGTCTTCGATATACCCGGCACCACCGTGGATCTGGACCGCTCTATCCGCCACACGTCCTACCATCTCTGTAGCAAATAATTTACAGGAAGCTGCCAGCGCAGCAACGTTTTCGCCCGCATCCCGTCGTTTTGCCGCATCTGCGACCATGCAGCTGGCTGCATACATTTCCGTTTGACTGTCCGCCAGCATGGCCTGGATTAACTGGAATTCAGCAATGGGCTGACCAAACTGCTTACGTTGCATCGCATATTTCAAGCTGTCTGCAATCAATCGCTCGGCAATACCGACACTCAGGGCGCTAATGTGCAGGCGTCCTCGGTCCAGAACCTTCATGGCAGTTTTGAAACCCACATTCTCCTTGGCGCCGACAATATTGGCTGCCGGTACGCGCACATCGTCAAACATGACATCCGCAACATGGGCGCCCTGTTGCCCCATTTTTCGATACGCAGGCCCGACACTGATACCCGCTGTGTCGGCATCCACTAGAAATGCCGAAATACCCCTTGATCCCTTTTCTTCGGGATTGGTCCGTGCAAATACGGTGAACAGATTGGCCTGGGGTGCATTGGTGATAAAACGTTTGGTGCCATTTAAAAGGTAGTCATCCCCGTCTTTAACTGCGGACATTTTCAGGGATGCAGCATCAGAACCTGCGTCCGGTTCAGTCAGGCAAAAAGACCCGATGATTTCACCGGTTGCCATGCGGGGCAGATAGTGATTCTTTTGCTCCTCGGTACCGTCAATAATAATGGACTGGGATCCAATACCAACGTTGGTGCCAAAAACGGATCGAAACGCCGGAGACGTGTGCCCAAGCACTTGAACCACCTGAATCTCATCGGCCATACTCAGCCCCAGCCCACCATACCGCTCGGGGATGGTGAGCCCGAACAGACCCATCGCTTTCATCTCTTCCACGACCTCGTCCGGAATCCTGTCCTCTTGGGCAACCTGAGACTCCAGTGGTTTGAGGCGGTTGTCTACAAACTTTGAAACGCTATCCAGTAATTGATTCAGAGTTTCTTTGTCCAGAGCCATTTACATGCTTCTCCTGCATTGGTGCTTCGGTATAATGACCTTGCTTGCCAGCGCGGCTATCTCAAAAAGGTAGATTGTACATCAAAGAGTGCGCTGAGCCCCATTGATAGCACCCTTTACCATCGGAATAAAACTATGAGTACATTCAAGTGGGATGATCCCTTTTTCTTACAGGATCAACTGACGGGGGATGAGCGCCTGATTCAGGAAACGGCAAAGGCGTATGCCCAGGAAAAACTGTTTCCAAGGGTTAAACTGGCTTTCAGGGAGGAGGTCTTTCACCGGGAAATCATGAATGAAATGGGCGAACTTGGATTTCTGGGTGCAACACTGCCTGCACAGTATGGCGGTTCCGAGGTGAACTATGTTTCCTACGGTCTGATTGCCAGGGAAATTGAGCGCGTCGACAGCGGTTACAGATCGGCAATGAGTGTGCAGTCATCACTGGTTATGCATCCTATCTATGCCTATGGTACGGAAGCGCAGCGAATGAAATACCTGCCCAGGCTGGCAACGGGCGAATGGGTCGGTTGCTTCGGCCTGACAGAACCCGATGCGGGTTCCGATCCAGGTGGCATGCTCACTAAAGCAGAGAAAATAGACGGTGGCTACCTGCTCAACGGCACCAAGATGTGGATCACAAATTCCCCCATATCAGATCTGGCAGTGATATGGGCCAAACTCGATGATGTGATCAGAGGTTTCATCGTTGAGAGGGATTTTAAAGGATATTCAACGCCACGCATTGAAGGCAAATTCAGTCTCAGGACATCTGCGACCGGTGAGATAGTTCTGCAGGACGTGGAGGTGCCTGATGAGAACCTGTTACCAAATGCCAGCGGCTTGAGTGGTCCTTTTGGTTGTCTCAACAAGGCACGCTACGGCATCGCCTGGGGTTGTCTGGGCGCGGCTGAATTCTGCATGGACGCCGCCCGAACCTACACGCTTGAACGACATCAGTTCGGTCGTCCCCTGGCTGCCAATCAACTCATTCAAAAGAAGTTGGCGGATATGCAAACCGAAATAGCACTGGGGCTGCAATCCTGTCTCAGACTGGGTAGGTTAATGGACGATGACAACTGTCCGGTTGAGAATATTTCTCTCATGAAGCGCAACAACTGCGGCAAGGCACTCGACATTGCCAGAATGGCAAGAGACATGCATGGCGGTAATGGCATCTCCGATGAATACCATGTGATTCGCCATCTTCTGAATTTGGAAACAGTCAACACCTATGAAGGTACCCACGATGTGCATGCATTGATACTGGGCCGAGCGATTACGGGTATTCAGGCATTTACAGGCGCATGATAGTCCAGTCAAGTATCGCCCGGTAAGGTCGAGCTAAACAGGCGCAAATTTTAAGGAAAAATCGTCCGTAGACTGATTGCTGGCATTTGTGAGAGATGTCCTACTGTCTGCCGTCATACCGAAAAATCCGCATTTCCTGAAAACCTAATTCTCTCCGGTACTTGGCACCGCTATCGCAAGCAGGAATGCTATTGTGATTGAAAATTTCATACGGCTTCCCGCAAACAATGTAAGCAGTCTACTGGCGCTGTGAGTTTCAGCTTACTGGCATTTCGCCATCAAAATGAGATGAACTTTGACCGATATTGAGAAATTTCTTTCCTTACCCGTTCATCTTGGCTATGTTATTGGCATTGACTGGTGACTGTGACATCTGATTATGTCAATGAATCTCTTGACAGCAAACAACTATAAAGGAGAGTAGACGTGATTCGAGTTTTGGTAGTTGATGATCATCAATTGGTGCGAACTGGCATCTCCAGACTGCTGGCCGACGTGGAGGGTATCGAAATTGTCGGACAGGCGGGTAGTGGAGAAGATGCGATCGAAATGATTGCAGATATTCATCCCGATGTCGTCCTCATGGATGTACAGATGCCCGGCATAGGAGGACTGGAAGCTACCCGACGATCTCTACGTGTAGATCCGGATCTGAAAATTATAGCGGTGACCATATATGATGACGAGCCTTTTCCGTCACGACTGATGAATGCAGGTGCAGTGGGTTATATAACCAAGACCGCCGGTGTAGATGAAATGCTGAAAGCGATAAAGAGCGTCAGCGAGGGTAAGCGCTACATCAGTAGCGAAATAGCCCAGCAACTGGCGCTGAAACCATTTGTCAATGACGGGGGATCGCCGTTTGACGCTCTATCAAGTCGAGAAATGCAAATCACATTGATGGTAATCAGCGGTCTTCGGGTAACGGAGATTGCCGGCAATCTCTCCCTTAGTCCCAAAACTGTCAACAGCTATCGCTATCGCATATTCGATAAACTCGGTGTCAGAAATGATGTGGGGCTTACCAAAATGTCTATCAAACACGGAATTATTGACTCTGAGGCAGTTGCTTGAGAATAGCGCAGCATGCCTGATTACCAAGTGCCGGCTTGCC
>JASJXV010000003.1 GCA_030123805.1 Gammaproteobacteria bacterium | reverse complement strand
TTCCATTCCCTTCATGAAATGTGCGGGCTAAGCTATTGGCTACCATCCTCTCTATACAAGCGAACAATGAAAGAGGTAGATTCAGAGATACTGTCCGAGGAAGTTTGCCCAAACTGCGGCAATAGACTTCACGGGACTTTTTGCTTTCATTGCGGACAAAATCAGAGAAACCTGAACCGGTTTTTCTGGTCACTGGTAAGTGAGGCATTTGAGGATATATTCTCCTTCAATTCCCGAGTTTCACTGACCCTCTTGCATCTGTTTTTTAGACCGGGATTCATCTCGGACGAATACTCAAAAGGCAGAAGAGCACGGTATGTGCCACCGTTGCGATTGTACATAATCACCAGCGTCATATTTGTGTTGTTTTTATCACTTCAGAATGCTCTTAGGCCTCAACCTAGCGAGATACCAATTGCCATAAATACTGAAGAGTTGGCTACGCGCACATCGGCTATTACCGATGCCAGGCCAGAGATGAGCGACCAGCAGGTCATCACTGAGATTGAATCCAGCGTGAGCAAGATGGAACTGACCTGGTTGTCAGACGAACGCGCCGACGAGATCCGCAACATTGCCCGACAACAGGCGAACAAGGCGTATCGAATCTATAAGGAAGATCCCTCCCGCTTTGGCGATATCATGCTGGATACACTGCCACCCATGATGTTCATCCTGCTGCCGATCTTCGCTGTCCTGTTAAAACTGACTTATCTCTTTTCGGGAAGGTACTACACAGAACATCTGGTGCTTGCGCTACATAATCATTGCTTTCTCTATCTAGGGTTTTTATTCATCCAACTATTCGAGTTGATAACAGCGCCCACCTATCTGGTTTTTACTGCCAAATGGATCCTGGTAATTATAAGCACATGGATGCCAATTTACCTGTTCCTGTCACTAAAGAATTTCTATGCACAAGGTCTGGCCATGACTATCTTGAAGTTTCTGTTCCTTTCCATTGCATACGTCATACTTCTCTCCATCGCTTTGACGCTGGCAGTAGGGTGGGGTTTCTTTACGCTGTAAACGGGGTGCGAAATCTCCACCCGGGATATCAGATATCAACATGTTGAATCAGGGTAATGAAACCGTGTATGTCGAACGAGAGATCTCGAATAGTTTAAACGCTATTATGTATTTGATGAGTTGTATGATGTGAAAAATGCCCCCCATGAATTGAATGATTCGATTAACGATAAAGCCCGCCAGGCAATGCGCCTGGAGTTAAAGGAGCCTATGCCGGATTTGGTATATGTCCACATGCGCTGTGGTACCCTGGGAGTTTGATGAGCGATGCTAACTTGACTGATGCATTCAGAAAACGTGTAGAGGAACTGCATGGGTCCCTCTCTATTCCGCCGGATTATATCGATTCCTGCTGCATGCCTCTGCAGGTTGAGGAAGTCGATCTTTGCGATTCAGGGTGTGATGTTTTTGGTCGCGAACAGCGCATGACGCCACATACATTTAAATGCTGGGAGTCTATGCAATGTGCTGCACTTGCTGATGCTATTGAACTACTTCTTGTATCGGCGTTTCGAAGTCTGGACTACCAGTATGCGTTATTCCGAAAAAAGCTGTCGAAGGGGCAACGGCTTGAGGATATTCTAAAAGTAAATGCGGCACCGGGATTCAGCGAGCACCATACCGGGTGTGCGCTGGATCTAACAACAGTCAATGTTGAACCACTTACTGAGGAATTTGAGAATACCCGGGCTTTCTGCTGGCTCCAGGATCATGCCTCGGATTACAACTTCTATCTGTCTTTCCCTCGAGAAAATCCGTTTGGCATCATCTACGAACCCTGGCATTGGGCTTGTCGAAAGTAAATGGTTAAATTGGCGTTTAATCGGGTTCCAGCCCGCTGCTCGCTCCCTCAATGCGGACCATGTTGTTAATAGTATAGACCCTTATCCGTCACCTTGCTTTCCCCTCACCTGTGCAAGCTTCTCGGCAATAAGCCGTTTCTGTGCTTCACTTAATACTGTCTTTTTCGAATCTGTCGACTCTCGCGCAAATACATACTTCTCTCTAACCACATTGCGAACTCCAAATCCCCTGATCTTCAGTTCGCCAAATACGTCATCGATCATGTGGGGATTGCCACATAGCAGAACATGATCGCCCAGCGGATCCAGTTGCATTTTCCGCAAATATTTTTGCACATAGCCGGATACCGCCTGGACATCTTCATCACCTGGCATCTGACGGCTGTAGCACACTGTTAGGCTAAAGTTCGGATGCCCCTGCTCATATTCAATCAGCTTATCAGCATAAATGAATTCATCCGGCGAGCGAACACCCAGAATCAGTTCCACAGTCACCGGATCTGTTTTCATAACTTGATCCAGTTGGTTCAGTATCGGAATATAAGGTGCAAGACCGACGCTGGTGGCTACCATAATCAATCGCTTCGGCATCCTCGACGGTACCACCAGCCGACCGTAGGGGCCTTTGGCAGAACAACCCAGACTCTGCACCAGTTCATCTGCGTCACTATCAAATAAATAGCGACTGGTACGGCCATCCTTTACGTATGCAATAAGCAGATCGAGCCTTTCACTGCGACCCACAGCGCCACCGAATGTGGCCACGCTGTAACTCCGTACAAAGCTCCCCTTATCGTCTTGAAAAGAGAATCGATAGAATTGCCCCGGCAGATAAGTGACGGGATTACCATCGGTGCGTATAAATCGAAATTCCCGAGTTGTATCGCTGAGCACCTGAATACTTTCCAGGTTCAACTCAAATGGTTCGATCATCATGCTGAAAATCCATTATCTAATGCCATCAATATACCGCTATTAGCAGCAGTTATCTATTGACCGCGCTGCAGGCTATGCTGCAGTGTCTAGTTGCCATCAAAACACATAATGTCATCAAGATTACTAACGACTAACAACTTCACCGGTATATAATAAGAACTGAACTTATGCGCTCAATCCAATTACCTGTTCAGGGTTATCAAGCAACGGAGACGCTGGATGAAGACTTCTCAGTTGGGGTCCATAGGACCCGTGAGTCGATTAACTATCGGCGGCGGCGGTATCGGTCAGGTTTGGGGCAAAACAACCCGCCAGGAAGCTGTAGCAACACTGCGCATGGCAATTAACAAGGGCATCAACCTTATTGATGTTGCACCGGTTTACGGACGAGGCGAAGCTGAACGGGTTGTAGCAGAAGTTTTTGCGGGGCGACTTCCAGCACAGGTAAAAATAACTACAAAATGCCAGCTTGGTAATCCCCCGGCAGGAGACGTTGAGTCCCTACTCAGGACTTCGTTACAGAGGAGTCTTGAGACTATGGCCCTGGAAAGAGTCGATCTGTACCTGCTGCACTCCTATATCATTCCTGATGGCTTTCAACTGGATATATCGCCTGACATCCAGGTTAAAATGGCAACCGATTGGACCACCTATACTGAAGCAGTGATCCCTGCGTTCGAACAGCTAATATCCGAAGGTCTGATTGGAAATTGGGGTATCACCGGCATTGGTTTACCCTCAACCATTATTGATAGTCTTTGCCTAACCCGGAAACCGGCCGTGGTACAGTGTATTAGTAACCTGTTGGATTCACCGGGTGCGATCAGGCGATATGCCGAAGATCCGCAGCCAAGGTCGATCATTCAAACCGCCAAGACACACAATATCGGCGTACTGGGAATCAGGGCGGTACAAGCAGGTGCACTTACAAAAGCACTCGACCGCGATCTGCCTTCAGATCATCCTGATCAGGTCGATTTCAGCAGGGCGGAAGATTTTCGTCTACTGGCAGAGGAACTGGATATTGATCCTGCTGTATTGGCCCATCAATACGCACTTTCAATTCCCCATGTGGATTCAGTCGTGCTCGGAGTGAAAAACAGAGCGGAGCTCAAACAGTGCCTTGCAGCAGAAAAGAACTCCCCCCTGAACTCAGAGCTTATTAAACAAATCGATGCATGTGTGCCATAAGACATCACCTGGTGTTTACTAATACACTTTGCCAAATCTTTCATGAGGCATTCGCGCTGTGCGTCTTTTCCACCACAGCGCAGACGCCTCATTTTATTACAAACAGTCGTAAACTGCTGCCATCAGTGCCCTGTTTCTGGAATTTTGCCACCTGGGTTTGATGTAGTTCATGACATAGCCAAACCCAATTCCGGCTATGGGATCAGCAAAACCAAGCGAGCCGCCTGTACCAAAGTGACCAAAGGAACCCGGATTCCCACCCAGTGGACGATCTTTTCTGGTCAATTGAAAACCCAGGCCAAAATCCACATCTCTTTCCAGAGCCGGGCAAAAACCTCTGGATTGTAGTGCAGTGGCTTCGGATAACAGGGTGTCCGATATCAACTCGATTTCCTCAGTATTACCTCCTGCAGCAAGGATGCTATACAAATGAGCAACCCCTCTGGCAGTCCCATGACCATTGGTGGATGGTATCTGCGCCTGTCGCCAGGCACGGCTATTAAGAACACCCAGACTGGAAAATCCCGAGGGGTTGTAAACACCGTGCTTTAGCATCCGTTCCTGTTCCGACATGGGTTGGTCAAGAAATGAGATATCAGGTACAGATTCAGCACCTTCCATATACAAGGTAGCAACTCTTGCCAGGGCATCGTCCGGTACGCCGATGTAAAGTTCTTCATGCAGTGGTCTGGAAATCTTTTGCTGCAGAAACTCTCCGGGATCAAGTCCTGTCATCAACCTGATCGGTTCACCAACGAGATAACCATAAGTATTTGTATGGTATACATGACGAGAACCGGGCTCCCACCATGGCGCTTGCGACGCAAGCTCTTTCACCATCAATTCCCAGTCCAGCATCGCCCCTTCGGGCAGTCGTTTTCTGACCGCGCTTAACCCTGCCTGATGGCATAACAGCTGACGATAAGTAATTTTCTCTTTACCCGCTGCACCGAACTCTGGCCAAACATCAGCTACATGATCATCCAGATTGATTTTACCCGCATCAATCAGGCTAAGCAGAATGAGTGCTATCAATGGCTTTCCTGTGGAGTAATATCCACAAATAGTGTCCTCTTGCCATTCAACCCTGTTACTCTGATCCGCCATTCCGCCCCAGAGATCGATCACCTTTTCACCCTGTAAATAAACGGTGACGGCTGCGCCTATCTCGCCTTCCTCTGCAAAGTTTCTTTGGAACACCGAGCGGACTGACTTGAACCGCGAATCTGCGAATCC
This sequence comes from Gammaproteobacteria bacterium, assembly GCA_030123805.1. Classification (GTDB taxonomy): domain Bacteria; phylum Pseudomonadota; class Gammaproteobacteria; order Pseudomonadales; family Azotimanducaceae; genus JASJXV01. Next base: position 54,980 of record JASJXV010000003.1, on the reverse strand, counting down.
GCCAATAGGTATGCTCATCTCCCGATTCTCATAACATCATTTCTGCTCTTCTATTATAGCTTTCACAGCAGTGTGAATCTCGCCAGGGTTGAGAGGATATCATATATGCACTTATACCAGATTCTTCGCTGCCAACACCGCAGCCATCTTTCAGTAAACCGATACAGGGTCTTGCAGAATTCATGCTTTCACTCTACCTTGTTGCGTCCATACCAGGTTATTCATTCAGGTTGTATTAGATGGACGATATAAACAAAGCCCGACCCACTTCACATTCCTACTTTTCTCAGCGCTTAAAGCTGCACTACCTCGATTGGGGAAATGAATCCGCCCCCCATGCGTTGCTGATCCATGGCATCCGCGATCATTGTCATAACTGGGACTGGGTCGCCCAGGACCTGTGCAGTGACTTTCACGTTGTGGCACCAGATCAACGAGGACACGGTGATTCCCAGTGGGCTCTGGGTAGCAATTACAACCATCTGGACAATATTTACGATATTGCTCAGTTGGTGGATCAGGAGACTCTGGATCCGGTGCACATTATGGCACATTCGCTGGGCGGTACTCTGGCCAGTCTCTACGCAGGTATCTACCCGGAAAAGGTCGCGTCGCTGACCATCATCGAGGGAGTTGGTGGTCTTCACCATTGGTTCAAGGACGAAAGCAGCACGCAGCAGCGAATCAGAAACTGGATCGATAATACAAGAGATCTGGCAGGAAGATCAGCAAAGGAATACGCGTCTATGGAAGAGGCGTTGCAACGCATGCAAAAGTCAAATCCCCATCTGGATGAGCAAAAAGCGCGACACCTGACTATTCATGGCAGTAATCGTAATGAAGACGGCAGTTACTCCTGGAAGTTCGATAATTACACCCACACCAGAGCGCTGTATGATATGACATGGGATCATATGACCGAACTTTGGCAAGCAATTACCTGTCCAGTCTTGTTGATCAATGGCAGCGAGGGATATCCATTCAGAATCGGTCAGAATGATACAGACAAATTCTTTCAAAATGTCGAACTGGTCGTCATCGACGCTGCAGGACACTGGGTACATCACGATCAGTTGGATGAATTCCTTGCTACTAGCCGTCGTTTTCTGGATAAACTCGGCTAAGAAATAACCGGTGCGCAAAAATCAGAGGTTTCCGGATCATTTTGTGAGAAAATACAATGCGATGGGATGAGCCGAAAATGCGGCGACTGCTTTAGCCTGCCTCTATCACCAAAATCCGCTTTGTGGCAACATCTATCGGTTGACACAACCCTTCGGGTGAACAACCCGTTCCTTGAGCTGGCAACAGTAATATCGCAACGAAGCGACTACCAGAAGCGTCTGATTCAATTGTTGATTTCCAGAGTCCAAAATACCTGAATTCAAGCTACAAGCAAGAGCACCAGAGATATCCACATGCGAGATTACTTTTTCAGAAGACTGCTGTTGATTCCACCCACACTTCTGGGGATCACTGTTATCGTTTTTATCATAACGCGATTGGTTCCGGGTGGCCCGCTTGAACGTGCGCTAATGGAAACCCAACAAATCAGCGCGACAACCGGGGTGGCTTCCCAGGTTGCCGGACAGGATATGGCTCTATCCGAAGCCCAGCTGCAACAATTGAAGGAGTATTATGGCTTTGATAAACCCATTCTTATCAGCTATGCGGATTGGCTGATGAAGGTCATACAAGGTGATCTGGGGTCCTCTTACCGTTACAACGAGCCAGTCTGGGATGTAATAAGGGACCGGTTTCCTGTCTCGCTCTACTATGGCCTCGTGACCCTGGTAATAACCTATCTTGTTTGTATTCCATTGGGGGTTCTGAAGGCGATCCGACACCGTACAATCGTGGATAGCTTCAGTTCCATTCTGATTTTTATGGGATACGCAATTCCGGGTTATGCCCTCGGTTCACTGCTGCTGCTCTACTTTTCAGTCCGCCTGGAATGGTTTCCTATGGGTGGCTTTGTCAGCATTCAGTTTGCAGAAATGTCACCCTTCGAGAAAGTATCAGACCTGATTAACCACTCGGTGCTCCCTTTAATCTGCTATTTGGTCGGCAGTTTTGCGCTGGTTACTTTGCTGCTGAAAAATCACCTGATGGATAATCTGGCTGCGGACTACATGAGAACTGCTATCGCCAAGGGCGTTTCCTTTCGTAGCGCTGTGACCAAACATGCCATGAGAAATTCCCTCATCCCCATCGCCACCACATTCGGACAGAACATCACCCTTCTGGTTTCAGGATCCTTCCTGATTGAGACTATTTTTGATATCGATGGATTTGGATTGCTGGGGCTGACAGCAATTCTGGATCGCGATTATCCGGTCGTGATGGGCGTCGTATTTTTAGGCAGTGTGTTGCTGCTCATCGGGAATATCATTTCCGATTTTTTGGTGGCTTTAGTCGATCCGCGAATTCGATTTAGTTGAGCGATTTTGAAAAATGAATAAGAGAGCCTCACCTTGAACCCGCAAACACAAAAAAAACTGAAACGATTTCGTGAAATAAAGTTAGGTTACTATTCCTTCCTGCTGCTGTGCTTTTTACTGGTCACTTCCGCTCTCGGTGAGCTATTGATCAATAATCGTGCGCTGGTGGTGAGTTACGATGGCAGTCTCTATTTCCCCACTTATGCTGCTTTTCATCCCGGCACTGATTTTGGCCTGGAATACACCTACCAGACCAACTACCGTGAACTGCAAAAGAAGTTCGAGGCTGAGGACAATGGCAATTGGGTATTGATGCCGCTGGTACCATACAGTCCTTATGAGAATCACTCAACAGACGGTATCTTCAGACCATCGGCACCATCTGTAGAACACAAACATTATTTCGGTACGGACACCACCAGCCGTGACATACTCGCGCGGCTTTTCTATGGAACGCGAATAGCACTACTGTTTTCCCTGGTATTTATGGCATCCGTATATCTGATAGGTATCACCATCGGTTGTGCCATGGGCTATTTCGGCGGTACGTTTGATCTTATCTTCCAGAGATTTATTGAAATCTGGTCTAATATCCCATTCTTGTACATGGTGATCATTGTATTCTCGATCGTGCCAGGCACTTTCTCTATTACTGCGCGAATTACGATCTTGCTAGTTGTCATGGTGCTTTTTTCATGGACATCCATGACCTACTTTATGCGAACAGAAACCTATAAACAGAAAGCGCGTGATTACACCGCAGCAGCCAGAATTATTGGCGCCGGACACACGCGGATTATCTTTAAGCATATTTTACCCAACGTTCTGGCTACGTTGGTAACCTTCATGCCATTTACTGTGGTAGGTGCTATAGCGGCGATCACCGCACTGGATTTTCTCGGTTTCGGGTTGCCACCACCAACCCCCAGCCTGGGGGAACTGCTCAAGCAGGGTACTGCCAATCTGAGGATTGCCCCCTGGATCGTGGTTTCAGCCTTCGGCACTCTGGTGGTTCTGCTGACCCTGGTGACATTTATTGGTGAAGCCATCAGGGAATCGTTCGACCCGAAAAAATTTACTGTTTACAGATAGGAAATATTTTCAATCGTTGTAGGTAATGCCAAATATTTAAGGGAGACTTTGATGCCAATCCGTTTTTTTAAACCATTAGCGATCCTGTTGGGAGTGTTTCTCATCACTTCCTGTGGCAATAGTAGCGAACAAGATGCAGCACTGGAGCCAACGCGCGATAACACACAGGAAGTACTGGATTATTATGCATCCCACCCCAATTTCTTTTCGTTTAAAACACCTGAGGATATCCCCAACGACCTGGTGTGGGAGGATGGGATGGACTTGCCGGATATTGGCTCACCTGAGGCGAAGAAAGGCGGTACTCAATATGGCGCCCTGCAGGATTTTCCCAGAACACTGAGGTTAGTGGGCCCGGATTCAAACGGTTCTTTCCGACCTTTTATCCTGGACAATGTTGCCATGGCCATGGCCCATCAACATCCCAACAACCAGAATGATTTTTACCCTGGATTGGCAAAGAGCTGGGCTGTTTCCACGCAAAGAAAAACCACCTACATCCGATTGGACCCGGATGCCAGGTGGTCGGACGGTGAAAAAGTGACTGCGGATGACTACCTTTTTGCCTTCTTCTTCTTCCAGTCAGAATACATAATTGCTCCCTGGTATAACAACTGGTACGGCAGCATGTATACCAACATCACCAGGTATGACGACTACACCATTTCAATCAGCATACCTGATGTAAAACCCAACATGCACTATCGCACTTTGAATCTGAGCCCCGCCCCCCAACATTTCTACAGGGAACTGGGTGACGATTACGTGGCACGCTATCAATGGCGTTTTGTGCCCACGACAGGCGCCTATGAAGTACGTAAAAATGATATTCGCAAAGTCCGATCTATCGCACTGACCAGGGTCAAGGATTGGTGGGCAAAGGACAAGAAATTCTGGCGTTACAGGTATAACCCGGACAAGATTCATCTTTCCATCATCCGTGATACGCCCAAGGTCTTTGAGGCATTCAGACGTGGGGATCTGGATCAATTCGGTCTTAATCTCGGCGAGTTCTGGTATGAGAAGCTGCCGGACGATGATCCGGATGTACAAAACGGTTACATTCACAAAACAGTTTTCTATAACCAACGCCCCAGGCCCACTTTCGGCTTGTGGATGAATACGGCCAAACCCCTACTCGACAACCGTGATATCAGAATCGGAATAAACTACGCCACTAACTGGGATCTGGTGATCGAGAAATTCTTCCGGGGAGATTTTGAGCGCTTGAAAACAGTCTCTGACGGTTATGGTGAGTTTTCCCATCCTACTCTGGAACCAAGATCATTTGATATCGACAAGGCGCTGGCTCATTTCGCTAACGCCGGTTTCACTGACAGAGGACCTGATGGCATTCTGGTGAATGACCGGGGCCAAAGGCTGGCTTTCACATTGACAACAGGTTATGAAGCGCTTAAGGACGTGCTGACCATTCTGAAGGAAGAGGCAAAAAAACCCGGACTGGAATTCCGCATTGAGGTTCTGGATGGTACGGCAGCATGGAAAAAGGTTCAGGAAAAGAAACACGATATCCAATTCTCGGCTTATGCGGTCGCTCTGGAGATGTATCCGCGTTACTGGGAAACATATCATTCTGTCAACGCATACGATATTGCCTTTCTGGAAGATGGCAGCGTAAACCCGGACAGGAAGCTAAAAACCCAGACTAACAACCTGGAAGCGATCGCCATCCCTGAAGTTGATGACATGATCAACCGCTACCGATCATCCTCTGACAAGGATGAGATGATTGAACTGGCCAACCGGTTGGATGAAACCTTGCATGACCACGCATCATTTGTGCCTGGTTATAAACAATCTTTCTACAGAGTAGGTTATTGGCGCTGGATCCGTTATCCCGACGGTTTTAACCTGAAGCATAGTTCAAGTGCCGGTAGATATTTTGTACACTGGATCGACACCGATATGAAGCAAGAGACGCTGGCGGCCAGAAAATCAGGTGAAACATTTCCGGTTTCAATCAAGGTCTTCGATCAGTACAAGGGTGATTGATAGTGATGGAGACGCCTGAATATCTGTTGGAAATAAAGAATCTCATTGCCGAGTTCGACACCGATGAAGGTCGGGTAAGAGCTGTCGATGATATCAGTTTTGGTATCAGACCAGGTGAGACCCTGGGCGTCGTTGGTGAATCCGGATGTGGAAAGAGTGTAACTGCTCTTTCAGTTATGCAACTGCTACCACAACCCATGGGTCAGATTGCGGGTGGGCAGATTTTCTATAACGGCAGGGATCTGAGCAAACTGCATCACACAGAGATGGAAAAAATCCGCGGGGGCAGCATCGGCATGGTTTTCCAGGAACCCATGACCGCTCTCAATCCCGTACACACAATCGGCAAACAATTGGCAGAGGTTGTGCTGCTGCATATGCCGGTTTCGAAGCAGCAAGCATTGGCTTTAGCCATCAAGATCCTGAAGCGGGTGGGTATTGCTTCTCCGGAGATCCGTATGGGTGAATACCCGCATCAGTTATCCGGCGGCATGAGGCAGCGAGTGATCATCGCCATGGCTCTGGTATGCAATCCCTCGTTACTCATTGCAGATGAACCCACCACGGCGCTGGACGTAACAATTCAGGCTCAAATACTGGAATTGATTAAAGAGTTACAACAGGACCGGGGCATGTCGGTAATGCTGATCACGCATGACCTGGGTGTCATTGCCGAGACCTGCGATCACGTCGTGGTGATGTACGCCGGTAAGATCGTAGAGAAGGGCACCGTTTTCGATGTGTTCGATAATCCTTCCCACCCTTACACCAGGGGTTTACTGGATTCCATACCGAGATTACAGGATGAGAATAAAAGTCGACTCAATACTATCGAAGGCATGGTCCCGGGACTGATGGATCTACCCGAGGGCTGCCGGTTTGAAAACCGATGCCCCTACAAACAAAGCGACTGTGATACAGCATCACCGCCTGCAGAACTGATTACGTCAGAGCATGAAGTGAGTTGTTATCATTGGCGTGACCTTATCGCGGCAACCGCTTAGCCCGAACACAATCCCAGGAGCAGCTGTTGTCAGCACTACTTGAAGTAAAAAACCTGAAGATGCACTTCCCTGTCAAAGAGGGCATTCTTCTCAGAACCGGCGCCTACAACAAGGCTGTAGACGGTGTATCGCTGACCATAAATGCGGGTGAGACGCTGGGGTTGGTGGGTGAATCCGGCTGCGGCAAATCGACCCTCGGACGTTGCATCATCCGACTTTATGACCCCACAGAGGGTGAAATCGTATTCGAAGAGATCAATATTACACGCATGCAGGGGAAGTCTCTGCTGCCAATCCGCCGACACATACAGATGATCTTTCAGGATCCCATGGAGTCCCTGAATTCAAGACATACTGTCGGGGATATTCTGGAGGAACCCTTCATTGTGCAAAATATCGGTAAATCCGAGTGGCGCAAGAAAAGGGTCAGGGAGCTACTTGATATTGTGGGGCTTCCCGCTCGCTCCGTGAGTCGTTACCCGTTTGAATTCTCGGGTGGCCAACGTCAGCGCATAGGTATCGCACGTTCAGTTGCTCTGAATCCAAAACTGATCATCTGCGACGAACCCGTATCAGCACTGGACGTTTCAATCCAGAGTCAAATCCTGAATCTCCTGATCGACCTGCAGAAAGAATTCAATCTGTCCTATCTCTTCATCGCCCACGATCTCGCGGTCGTAAAACACATCTCGGACCGTATTGCGATTATGTATCTTGGCAAGATTGTGGAATCAGGTGGCAGCCAGGAAATATACCACCATCCCAAACATCCCTATACCCGGTCTCTAATCTCTGCAATTCCGAGTCCGGATCCACATAACAAATCAAAGCGACAGGTGCTTACCGGTGATGTTCCGTCGCCCATCAATCCACCCAGTGGATGCTCATTTCATCCACGCTGTCCCCACGTGCAGGATCAGTGCAAACACAACAGACCCGAGTTGAGAACCACAAGTTCTGCATCACAGATAATTGCTTGTCACTTTGATGTTTAATCACAAAGGACAAAGGGGTCAAATCTTGACTTAACATATCAAAATCCATGGCAATCGCATTTCCTCTGCGTCAAGAAAATTTCTATCTCGCGTTTGTCTACGATGCCGTCAAATAATGATTAACATCATTAGCAGAGGTTGTTTCTAACCGTTTGGCTTCTGACTTCCTGACGTATTTTGATTGCTACAACAAACTGCGCAAGACCGATCCGGCCACCAAATTGCTGACCAGCCCATTATTGTGTTAAGTCAAGATTTGACCCCTTCTTTGACCCCTTCTACTTCTAATTGAATCGCCACAATATTCTGATAAGATCATCAATTGAACTCCTTCTACTTGTAAATATAAGAATCCGGCGATGGCAACAAACGAAAAGACAACAGACACCACCCCCACGGCATTGCAGAGCACAAGTATTGCAGTCACCAGACCAAAGTGGATTATTGGTGGTGCTGTCATCATTGTACTGATCGTTATCCTGCTGGAGATCTATGCACCCAGATCGAAGACCGCTGCACCCGACAAGGACATTCAGCAGGACTCGGCAACAAACCCTGTCGCGATTGAGCCTCTTGAAAGCGGAGTCGCCGACGAGCTTCACTAACAGCACAGATTCGGACGCTGATGAGTGCTTACTATGCCATCATTGATTGTTAGAATCTCAATGTGTCCTTACCCAGGCAAAATTGACGCCGACCATGTCCGTTGAAGAGTGGACCAGCTATCATTGGCTGCTGGGATTTTCCTTTATTTCAGCGCCAATCGTATGCGCTCTCCTGCTCTTTATTGATGCACCTTACGGCCGGTTCAGCCGTAGTGGTTGGGGGCCTGAAGTAAGCAGCAGGTGGGCCTGGTGTATCATGGAATCTCCGGCTGTCATCGTATTCGGGTATCTGGTACTGACCGCGCCCCGGCAAGGGGTCATGCTCTGGTTATTCTTCCTGATGTGGCAGGCTCATTACGTCCACAGGACTTTCATTTATCCTTTTAGCTTGAAAAGCAGCCACAGGATGCCCTTAATTGTCCTGTTAATGGCCATCGTATTTAATGTAATAAACGGATACCTGAATGGAACCAACCTTCGGTTGAACGCTCAAGAAGACATAACCGCCGAATGGCATACGGGCTGGCAGTTTCAGATTGGTCTGACTTTATTTGTGCTGGGTATGATCATCAACAAAGTTTCAGACGCTGAACTGAGCAGCATCAGAATTGACGCTACACAGGGCTACAAAATCCCGATCAAGTTCCTGCATCAATACGTCAGCTGCCCGAATTACCTGGGAGAGATTGTGCAGTGGTGTGGATGGGCGCTGGCTACCTGGTCTCTTGCTGGACTATCTTTCGCGCTCTGGACGATAGCGAACCTGTTTCCAAGAGCGCTGGCAACACATCGTTGGTACATCGCCAATTTTCCGGATTATCCGAATCGCAAAGCTCTGATTCCAGGTATCCTGTAGCCTGCGGGTTAGGCTAACTTGTGGGCTGAACCTTCTGGCCATCCTCGAGCCGTTCCACACCTCGTATTGCAACCTTGTCGCCTACTCGGGCTAACCCGCATATTTCATGAAGGGTCTACACCATACTGGCTGTTGTTCTAACCGGTCTGCTGGGTTTTCGTCTATCACTGGCATTTGTGTTTGCACCTTTCCTGAGGAGATTCGGCATACTTGGCGGAGTAATTGCATTCCCTGTGGTCGTCGCCACAGGTATCATGCCAACACCTTGATCGAGGGAATCGTCGATCCTCTATCCGGCGGTCTTGCCGGTATATGTCTTTATTGCCTTACGAATTTTCTGGGCTGGGAATCCGAAGCATTGTTACTGGACCCTACAGCGGTGTCATGGTTGACATGACTTGCCTATTGCAATTTCAACTGCTTCATTTTGTGCCATCCAAACCGGACTAATTAAATTTCATCCCCTGGTTGATCCAGATACTCGCTCAACCCATAGCCTACACGTTCACCATCAAGCTTATACTCCGTCATTCCTTCGCCGATATAGGTGATGTCATCGGAGCGTCGGTTACGCAGTGGAATAAATCCCTTCACCTTACCTTCCAGCAGGTGTTCATCACCGTTTTCCAGTTTTATTTTTGCCTGCATACCGGTGTGAAATCTGGTGTTCTCCTGGTATTGTGATTCAAGATCAATTTCTGTGATACGAAGGAACTCCTCACCCTTGTGGAACATGCCTCCCTTATGTGCGCCTGAGAGAGAGATGACCATGCCAAGATCATCGCCGAAATTTCCTGTAATCCATCGATAGGAGCGGGTGGACTGCCAATAACGAGGCCCCCAGGAATGATCTCTTAGCCCATGACCGTTAATTTCAATCGGCTCCTCGCCATCTAATTCGATCGTGCCCACTACCCGCATGTGTTGCTCATAGTGGGCTCTGGCAAAGTCATTGCCATCACCTGCTTCACCAACATGACCGTACATGGGTCCCACACCCTCATGGATAAGGTCCAGCTTGATCTTCCTGAATGGATTGTTTTTAAAAGCAGTTCCCGGATCTTTCATGTCTTCAGGGTTCGCCATAAACAGAGCAGATCCGTCGTACAGGGTTTGAATCTTCTCGCCTGGCACCAAAACATTTATCTTTGCTCCACCGGCATCCCAGGCATCGTTATTGCTTATTTCAGGCTTCTTGTAATTAAAGAAGACCGAGCCGTCAGAATTGAAGACAATGACGGTCATCTCCGCATAGCCTTCGTTGGCACGATTTCCCACACGGATAAATCCGCCCCGGTTCTGGTGTCGATCAAAGAAATTGAAATACACCGATTCGTTAAAGTTTTCTTCAGGTCCTAACGGGTGAGTGTAATCATCCTCCGGTTTGATATTCCCTACTATGTTGACCATTTTGTTCTCCCTGCACTACTCATTTCACTTGCTTGACTTATGATAGTCCAAAAATTGATCTGGCGACAGAATGTGAACATCACGGATAATATGCGGAATATTGAATGCGTCGTCGCTTGGTCAGCGTGGATGAAACAATTACAACCAGGCGCCACTGAATGTATAATGCCATTCCTTTGAAGACCAGAAGACCATATCGCCAATGCAGCGCTCTCTCGATCCGGCCAAGGTTGCCCAAAAATATCTGGATGAGGTCAGAAATGGACTTGAGAGCCTCACCGAGACACTTAGCGTGGTCGGATTCGTTACCAGTGACGATCTGCCTTCGTTAACCTACGCCAATGCCACCCAACAGAAATTTACCGACGTAGGTATTGCCTATGAATTGCGCAGGATCGCACGGCTGGATCTGGAAGATGCAATCATTGAGGTAAATGAAAATTCGGACATCCACGGTCTTTTTGTCTATCTGCCGGTGTTCAACAACGAGCAGGATGTGATCCTTCGCAATCTTGTAGATTACCGTAAGGACATTGAGGGTGGCGGGCAGTATTGGACCCGTAAATTGTACGATAATGACAGATTTGCCGCAGCTGATGATCAGACAAAAAAAGCACTGCTTCCCTGTACGCCTCTGGCCATCATCAAGATGCTGACTGAAGCGGGAGTTTACCTGGCGAATACTGAGCTTCCGGTATCAGACAGGATTGTCACGATTTTTAATCGCAGTGAGGTAGTAGGTCGCCCCCTTGCCGCCATGTTATCCAACGATGGTGCTCGTGTTTTCTCATTTGATATCAATGGGCCTCTTGAATTCAATGACGGCAAACCTGCAGAGATAGACATAACAAGACATCACGCATTAGCGCAATCCGATATCGTAATCACGGGAGTACCCAGCGAAAACTTTCAAAAGGTGTCAGCAGCCGAGATCAAGAAAGATGCTGCTTGTTTGAATTTTTCGTTTTATTCCAACTTTGAAGAAGATATAGCTACCCGTACCGGTATATTTATCCCCAGGATTGGTCCGCTGACAGTTGCCATGTGCATGAGAAATACGCTGCGCCTGTATAAGAATTTCCATCAGAGTCAGACCCGTGACCACAGCCGCTGATCTTCAATTAGAGACTTTGGATATTGAATCCTATCTTGCCAGGCTCGCAAGTTCAGCATCCACACCCGGGGGAGGAGCTGTCGCCGGTCTGGCTGGCGCTCAAGCTGCTGCTCTGCTATCGATGGTCTGCAATCTGAGCCGGGGCGAGCCTTTTGCGGATGTCAGCGAAACCATTGATGAAATTAACCAATCCTGTGAAGCGGCCAGAAACAAGCTTTTAATTCTGGCAAACGATGATGCCAGAGCATTCAAAGGCGTCATGAATGCCCATGGACTGCCAAAATCCAACGCGGGTGAAAAATCGACCAGGTCGAATGCACTGCAGCTGGCACTTGGAGCAGCGGCCGAAGTGCCGCTTAAAGTCATGCGGAAAACCAGTCGGCTACTACCCTTGGCTGACCGGCTGGCAGATATAGGAAACAGTAATCTAATCTCTGACGTTGGCGTGGCTGTCTATCTGATTGATGCAACTCTACACAGTGCCAGATTGAATATCCTGATCAATACCAGGCAGTTAAAAAATAAAGCGCTTGTTGATGGCTTCAAAGAGTCCGTAGCCGACTTACTGAAGAATCTGAAGCAGCACAAAGCCTCCATTCTGGACAAAGTTAACTCACAGGTGGGATAAACCTGCATATTCCACAAGATCGGCGTATAAAGGTCTTTATCTGTCATGAAACATCCGGGCTAACCCACCGCAGCTGCCATGATCCGGCTGATCTGGCAGAAGGGTCGACCGGTTTCCTGATGCCATTGATTGAACGCCTGCTGTACCGATTTCAAGTCTCTCTGGCTGGTGGGTTCCTTGGCCACCACTGCCTGACTCACAAGCACCTTGACCACATCTTTACTGAAAATAAAGGTGTCCTTTCCCATAAAACGCAGGAAATACTGCCCCGTATGGCCACCTAATCGCTTACCCCGCTTCTTCAGCAGTGCAAATAATCCGATCATATCATCCCGCGGCCACTGTCCGATAAATTTGCCAAAACTGCCAAATTCATCAGAGATCTCCAACACAAAGCGAGCATTGTCTCTGACGGATTCTATCTTCCGGTAGTTTCTGACGATTGAGGCATCAGAAGCCAATTGCTCCAGAAATTCATCAGACATAGCCGCATTTACCTTTGGGTTGAACTGCCTGAATGCGTGCTCAAAATCAGGCCACTTGTTTTCAACCACCTTCCAGACAAATCCGGCTCTGAAAATACACCTGGTCATTTCAGACAAGAATCTGTCATTGGGGATCTTTTCTAACTCTCGCGCTGATTTTGCGGTTGGCAGTATCTCTTCCAATGCATCAACACCGCCCTTATTTTCCACCGCACGTGCATATATCTCGTCAAATGATTCCATATCCGCAAATCCTCCCTACAGGTATCCGAAATGGAAACCTAATCGATGATGGCAGGATAGATAATTGATTTTAGTTGTCCTCTGAAATTAAATGTTCCCGACGGCATCAATTGGGTCATGTGGATCACCACAAGTTCTTCAGTTGGGTCAATCCAGAATATCGTACTGGCTGCACCTCCCCAATAGTATTCACCCGGCGACCCTATCGCCTGGGCGATCACCGGATCAATTACCGACGCGAAGCCCAATCCAAAACCGATACCGTCATTAGTAGTTTCCGAGAAGCCATCCTGCGCCATTTGGGTCAAATCCTTACCATCGGTCAAATGATTCCTGGTCATCAAGGCGATAGTTCGTGGTCCAAGCAGTCTGCGGCCATCCAGTTCTCCGCCATTCAGCAGCATCTGGCAAAATCGGTAATAGTCCGTCATGGTCGATACGAGTCCGCCCCCACCCGAGAAAAACGTCTGTGGTTTCAGATACTTACTGGTCTCCGGATCATCTTCCAAGGCCAGCGTTTTGTCACTGCGGCGATGATAGTTAGCCGCAAATCTATGCACTTGATCTGATGGCACAGTGAATCCGGTATCAACCATACCCAGCGGTTCAAATATGTTCTGCCTGAAAAACTCTGTCAGCGTCATACCTGACAATATTTCTACCAGATAGCCACATACATCTGTTGCCATGGAATACTTCCATGCAGTTCCAGGCGAATATTCCAGTGGTAACCGGGCCATTTTGTCGACCATGTCCTGCAGTGTATCCTCGCTGCCGCTAGTGTGAACCTTCAGTTTCTGGTATGCGGTATCCAGGGCTGACTGTTCCGGTCCTTCAAAACCATAGGTAAGCCCTGCCTGATGGCTGAGAAGATCTCTCACGGTCATATGTCGTGTAACGGGTCTGGTCTGGAAATCAGGATATTCTCCCGCTGTGTAAACCTGCAGGTCCCGCCACTGCGGAATATACTTGTATACGGGGTCAGCCAATTGAAAGTGTCCTTGTTCATACAGCATCATCAAGGCAACGGAAGTGATTGGCTTGGACATCGAATAGATTCGAAAGATAGTGTCTGCTGCCAGTTCTTTGTCTCTTTCGATGTCCATTTTCCCAAGATCAGTGCGATAGACTATCTCACCTCTACGCGCCACCAGAGTGGAACACCCCATAATCTTCTGCGGCGTTATATATCTACGCTGCAAGTGACTTGTTATTCTTGTCAAACGCTCTTCTGAAAGTCCAACCTGTTCGGGTTTTACTGCCATTACTGTTACTCCCGGGCACTGCTTATTTGTTAAGAAAAATACGCAACAAGGATAATAATCAAATCCTGGTAGATTGTCTTGCAACAAGGGGTTCTTCTTGATGTCTAAGCGTTGTTCTGCATATAGTCCGAAACAAATCATGATCTACACCTTTACAGGAGCCCTTAATGAGGTTGTTTTTCAATGCGTTCCTTGTAACAACATTGCTCTGCTTACTGCAGAGCTGCACCTCACGCGGACAAACTGTCAGCCATCAGATTGCCAATCCTGATGCCAGAGAATTGATTCCACAATTGGAAAACACGATTGCCGAACATTTGTTTCAACAGGCATTTGGTGAGATGATTGCCAGGTCACCGGAACGTCAAACCTACCTTGGGATAAAGGATAACAATCATCGGTGGACCGACAGATCAGCCGAGTACCTTGAGGCATCGCTGGCTGCTACCAATTCCTGGTGGCATAGGATCAGCAATGATGTTGACTACAATCAGCTTAACAGGCAGAACAAACTCAGCTACGAATTGTATGCTTACAATACTGCACTGACCAATCAGGGATATCGCTTCAGATTCCACAATTATCCGGTGAACCAATCCAATGGCCTTCAAGCCAGGGTCCCATCATTTCTGATCAACATTCACCCATCATCGTCCGTTTCTGACCTGGAAGCATATATCGCCAGACTTGAAAGCGCGCAGGATTTGATCGAGCAACTGATAGTTAATCTGAAAATGCGGGAGAAGCTGGGAATAATACTACCGAAATTTATCATTCCTTACGTTATCGCCGATAGTCGCAATATCCTCGCAGGTCGCCCGTTTGATTTTTCAGAAACAGACAGCGTGCTTCTGAAAGACTTCAAGATTAAAGTAAGCAAGTTGGGGTTGATTGATGGGAAAAAGCAGCAACTACTGGCAGACGCGTCTACTGCCATGATCCAATCCATACAGCCAGCCTATTCCGCGCTGATAGACTATCTGCTGGAACTTGACAAAAAAGCAACCAATGAAGCTGGCGTCTGGAAGCTTCCTGATGGTGATGAATTCTATCGGCAGCAACTGCGGTTCTATACTACCACTGATATGACCCCTGAACAGATTCACAATATTGGTCTGGCGGAGGTGGATCGAATCCACGCAGAAATGCAGGAAATTATCAAACGCGACCATTTCGATGGTGATCTGCACGCATTCTTCAATTATCTGCGGGAAGACTCCCGTTTTTATTTCACGAACACCGAACAGGGAAAACAAGCCTACTTATCCATGGCTGTTGATATTCTGTCAGGGATGAATGAGCGGCTGGATGAACTGTTCTTCGATGGACCAAATTCTGACTTGATCGTCAAGGCCGTGGAGTCTTTCCGTGAAAGATCAGCAGGAGCAGCATTTTACAGCGCACCGGCAGTCGACGGTTCACGTCCCGGGATTTTTTATGTCAACCTGTACGATATGAGCGAAGTACCCATATATGAACTGGAAGCACGAGCATACCATGAAGGTATCCCGGGTCATCATCTGCAACGCTCTCTAGCACAGAAACTGGACAACCTTCCCGATTTCCGACGCTTCGGAAGTTACACCGCATATGTCGAAGGCTGGGGGTTGTATATGGAGTACATGCCAAAACAGATAGGTCTCTACTCAGATCACTACTCGGATTTCGGTCGTTTAGCCAGGGAGTTGGGGCGCGCATGCAGGCTGGTAACTGACACAGGTATCCATTGGAAACGGTGGACTCGTCAGCAAGCCATTGCGTATCTGGATCGCAATACTCCGAGTGCTCATAATCAGAATGTTAAAGCCGTTGAGCGCTATATTGTCAGACCAGGTCAGGCAACAGCTTACAAAATAGGTATGCTGAAATTTCTCGAGTTGCAAAAAAAGGCGCGCGACGATCTGGGTGAAGATTTCGATATCCGCGAATATCATCAAATCGTGCTGGCCAATGGTCCACTACCTCTGGCACTACTGGAAACTGTAGTAAATGAATGGATTATGGATAGGAAAAGGCAAACGGACTCAACGCGACTCATACCACAGAAATGAGTGTTTGTTGAATGTCAAACAACCAGGTAGTTACCAGCTCCTTAAAATGGCAAGATCTCACTTTATTAAAAAACAACCCAGGGGAATCAATCTATGCACCAGGGCACACGATCAATACTATTAGTCAGCCTGTCTCTATTGCTACTTTCCGGATGCGTTGCTGCTGTAATCGGCGGAGCTGCAATGGGTGGATACCAGCTCGGCAAAGATAGTCGTTCAATGGCACAGGTCGCTACAGACGTGAAGATCACGGCCAGTGTAAAAGCCGCACTGATAAGGAACAACACGATTCGTGCCTGGGATATTAATGTGGATACTTTTGAAAACCTGGTCATATTACATGGCCATGTGGAAAACCAGGCAGAATACAAATTAGCTGAAGAGATTGCAGCTGCAATCAAAGGGGTGAAATCAGTTGACTCCCGATTGAAGATTGTCGGGGTTGAAATAAAAGACAGATCATACTAGGAGGCTGACCGGGATCCGAAGGCGGCCCCGTCGGAGCACGAGAATAGCTTGTTAATCATGCGCTGGCCACCATTGACGATGTGGACGTCCACCTCTGTAACTCTTTGACACGGCTGCTGTAACATACAGTTCAAAAAGCAGGAAGCGATCCGAGTGTTTGAAGATGGATAATTCTTCAGCCACTGCTCTCAGGTTTTTGTCTTCCACAAGACAGGCATCACCTGATATCTGAAACTCACCGCTGCTTCCGGAGCTATTGCTCATGCTGCAGTGAAGGCAATACCATCCATTGTTAATGAGATCATTAGCTTTCGGTGAGGTGGGCTCCATAAAAATAAAGCAATGACCTTCTCCTATTATCGGTGTAACAGGGTGCGCACGGGGACGACCATCCGCCTTTATGGTTGCCAGATAAGCGACCTTGCCATCCAGTCTTCTCTTCCCATAGTCAGCCAATTCGCATGCTTGCTCGTCCAATACACACCAATTTGATCCTTGCACCATATCCTCTCTTATTTTGATAGCTATGTAACTCTCTGCTCTGCATTAGTCCCATGCGCGAAATTGAAGGTATCTTGCCATTGTTAATTCTATAATCGACAGCTAGCAGCATAAAAAGAACCCCAACCAGGAATGTCCCATTAGTAACCAAATATAGATCTTATCATGGAAATTGTTCCTGATTCGTTCATTGACGGATGAACTAGGTAGAGGCCGGCACCACAATCTGAAATAATACACAATCCATAGAGGTCAATTTGGAGTAATCCCGTTTCACTGGAGAGTAACTATGGCAAACGAAAACAAAAGCCATATATTTGAAGAATTAGAAGCGCAGTTTCATGCACTTCACGCAAAGATTACCAAGGCAAAGGACAACTATATTGCAAATCATCAGAAAGAATACGATCAGGCAAAGAACAGCGCTCAGCGAATAGGCATAAGATTTGACAAGGCGAGAGTGAGGGCATCCAAAGCCACAGTTCATGCAAGCAAGACAGGATCTATTGTTGCTCAAAATCAACTAAAAAAGGCCAGAGCCGCCGCGATTGTTCTGGGTGAGGCGTTGAAAGAAACCCGGCAAATCATGTCTACTGCAGAAAACAAACTGAAAGCTGCCAGGCCTTTCGAGAAAAAGCTAACGGCCAGAGCCAAGGCTTTGACAGCATTTGAGAAAGAGTGGCAAAAAAAACAGGATGCTGCCGAGAAGGCAAAACAGAAACGCGCAGCTGAACGCAAGAAGGCCGCAAAAGCAAAATCACAATAACCAGGGTTTTACCCGTCCCAGAGGAAATAGATAGTCGTGTCTCAATCAGAATACCCCCTGCATGGTATCAGGGTACTTGATCTGTCCAGAGTACTGGCAGGTCCGTTCGCCGGCCGGATGCTCGCCGATCTCGGAGCTGAAGTCGTCAAAGTTGAACCCCCCGAGGGAGATATTTCGCGAATCTGGGGCAAGAAGATCAGTGGAATCTCGGGTTATTACACGCAACAAAATGCGGGTAAGCAAAATATCAGTATCGATCTGCGTAAAGATGGCGGAGTAATTTTACTGAAACAACTCGTTGAGAAGACGGACATACTCCTGGAGAATTTTCGCCCGGGGATCATGCAACGATTCGGAATAGATTGGGAAACGCTATCGCAGATTAATCCTGGTCTGATAATGACTTCCATTTCGGGTTTCGGTCAGACCGGACCTGAGTCCCAGCGTGCAGCCTATGCACCCATTATCCACGGGGAAGTTGGCGCCACCGATCGTCAAGCCGAAAAGGGAAATAACAAAGCCACAGATTTCTGCATGTCGTTCGCAGATACGATATCCGGATTGCACGGTCTGGTCGGATTGCTTGCGGCACTGCACATGCGAGAACGCACAGGTAAGGGGCAGCATCTGGATGTTGCGATGGTGGAGGCCATGTTGGTTACCGATGATTATGCTCACTTCGTATTGGATGAGCACACTCCTGATAATGGCGTTAGCGAGGTATTCGATGCTGTCGGTGGCCCAATAGTAATGGCCGCTGACTTCAGACACGTGTGGAAACAATTGGTAAAAGTACATGATTTTACCGATCCAACACCGGCGGGTGCGCCATTAACTGAGAAATTCCGCTTGCGTAGAGAAAAGGTAACAGACTATTTTTCCTCATTCGATTCCCGTGAATCACTGGTTCAGGCCCTCGATGAAGCAAAGCTAGCCTGGGGGGAACTGTATTCAAGCGCCGAATTCATTGCAATGTCACCCACGGTAAAACATCGAAAAAGTCTGGTTGATATTGATGACAGAAATGGTGGTACCCGTAAGGTGCCCCAATCACCCTACCGGTACTCTGATGCGAAAAGTGGTGTAAGAGCTGGCGCGCCATTTCAGGGTGAACATACGAACCAAATACTAACCGAGTGGCTGGGTCTCTCTGAGTCGGAAATTCAGCAACTAAAGGATGACAAGGTGCTACTGTTCGAGTGTAATTAAGTAAACTGTCCCCTTAATTATCGGGAAACGATAGTTGGGATATGGGGAAAACTGTTACCTCTAACTCTATGGTATGGCCCTTTGAGAAGTCTAATACGAGCCTGTGAGAATCTCCAACTGCTAACGGTTTCTTCAAGCCCATCAGCATCAAATGAAGACCACCGGGCTTGAGTGACACCCTTTCGCCCGGTGATATAGATAGTGATGGCACAGATTGCATTTTCATCATTCCATCTACCAGCAGGGACTCATGCAGTTTGGCTGAACGTGCAATGTCGCTGCTGACACTCGTTAATTGAATTATTTCATCGCTGTTGTTTTGTATATCCAGATACACAACGCTGTTTGAGCGTCCGGGGATTGTCTCTGGTGACCAGGCTCGTGCAAGCGTCACTGGCGCAGTTTTCTCGCTCTCTGCATCGATATTCTGAGCATTTGCCATATCGCTGGTTGAGTACACTAGTAGTGCAAAACATAGGCCAATGCACACCAGGCCACATAAATAACCTATTGATCCACCTTGCATGTTTTTCGTCATCATTTAGACACCCGCTCCGGGAGACTGTAATAAATCATAGTTCGGGATCAGATGCCAGGTAAAGAAGTTCTGCTCAGCGCCCCTGCCCACAATTCACTATCGATCTCACGACAAAAAATATTGAGCGCCCGGTTACTTCTCAAATCCAATGTACTATCATCAGGCTCCAGCGTAAAAGAGTCGTTATTTCCTGATCGTTCAGATCGCTGTCTATGAATGATAATTTTTACAATCTGCTGCAGTCAAAATTCCCCCGGGACGGATCGCAGCCGTGCCTTGAAACACAGCACGTGACTCACAGCTATGCAGACCTGGAAGAAGAGGCCGGACGCTGCGCCAATGCGCTACGGCAGGCTGGTTTGGTCAAAGGTGACAGGGTCGCGGTACAGGTGCATAAGAGCCCTCAGAACCTTTTCCTCTATCTCGGTTGTCTGCAAGCGGGCCTGATTTATCTGCCTCTGAACACAGGCTACACACGGACTGAACTCGAATATTTTATGGCAGATGCCGAACCCGGCATGGTCATCTGTGATCCCGGGAAATTGCAACAAGTATCCGGCATAGCCTCACGACAAAAACACATACCACAAGTCCGAACGCTCGATGCCCACGGTGCCGGCAGTTTTACAGATGCCGCAAGATCAACACACTCAAAAGGTGAAACGGTTACTTGCACAAAAGACGATATCGCGGTCATTCTCTATACTTCAGGTACCACCGGAAAGCCAAAGGGCGCCATGATTACCCACGGCAATCTGCAAAGCAATGGTCTCGTGCTGCACCGGGCCTGGGGCTGGCAGAAGGATGACATCATGCTGCACGCATTACCACTATACCACGTTCACGGACTGTTTCTCGGCTGTCATCTGCCGCTTCTAAATGCGAGTAAAATCATTTTTCTGGACAAGTTCGATACCGACCTTGTTATCCGGGAATTACCCAGGTCTACAGTCTATATGGGTGTGCCGACTCACTATACCCGTTTGCTGGGCAACACGGATTTCCGGGCTCACATCTGCAGCAACATGCGCCTCTTTACCAGCGGCTCAGCACCATTACTGGAGAAAACTTTTACCGAGTTTCAGGAGCGTTCAGGGCATACGATTCTGGAACGCTATGGTATGACTGAGACCGGAATGAATACCTCAAATCCACTGAGCGGCATGCGTAAGGCAGGAACGGTTGGACCCGTTCTGGACGGTGTGGAGGTACGAATCGTGAACGATAAGGCTGATCCCGTCGCGGATGGCGCCACGGGTCAACTGCAGGTCAGGGGAGAAAACGTGTTTAAAGGCTACTGGAGAATGCCAGAAAAAACGGCAGAAGAATTTACTGCCGATGGCTTTTTCAAGACCGGTGATCTGGCAACGATGGACAATGATCAATACATATCCATAGTTGGTCGCAGTAAAGACCTCATTATCACCGGTGGTCTCAACGTCTATCCAAAAGAGATCGAAACTATCATTGACTGCATGGAGGGCGTAACGGAATCGGCAGTCATAGGTCTGGCCCATGCCGACTTCGGTGAGGCTGTGGCGGCAATTGTGGTCCGTGATGACAGCCCAGATCCAATCACTGAAACTGACATTATCTCGTCACTTAAACGCAACCTGGCTAATTTCAAGGTTCCCAAAAAGGTAGTTTTCATGGCGTCTTTGCCGCGTAATACAATGGGGAAAGTGCAGAAAAATTTCCTCAGGGACCAATTCAATTTCGAATAGTGTTAAAATCTGCGGCGTTGAATCACTATTAGAATCACTATTATGAAACTCGGTATTCTCGCCTCACACACCGGGACCAACTTCCAGGCTATTCTGGATGCCTGTCAAAGTGGTCTTTTGCAGTCTCAGCTTGCTGTAGTGATCAGCAACAACAGTAAGTCACCGGCATTACAAAGAGCAAGATCCGCTCAACTTCCAACTCATCATCTGAGCAGCGTGACCCACCCGGACCCGGCTGATCTTGATCGTGCGATGGTATCGACCTTGCAGGAATATCACGTGGGTCTGGTCGTGATGGCGGGATACATGAAGCGCCTCGGACCCGAAATGCTGAGTTATTATGCCGGACGCATTATTAATATCCACCCGGCACTGTTACCTAAATTCGGCGGCAAAGGCATGTATGGCTCACGGGTACACGAGGCTGTTATGAAAAGCGGAGATCGGGAAACAGGGGTTACCATACATCTTGTTGATAGCAACTACGATACCGGGCCAATCATCGCTCAAACAAGAGTTCAGGTCCTTGCTAACGATTCTGCAGAATCATTAGCAGCCCGTGTCTTGAAAAGAGAACACAACTTCTACGTCGAGACACTTACAAAAATCGTTAGCGGTGAAATTTCATTGACAAATTGCAAGGTGGCTGAATGACCACTCCCAGAGCACCCATCGGATTAATTGCCTGTTCCTCAGGCAAAGACTTTGCAAACAAAGTCGCTGCCGAGATTGACCAGTCACTCGTACCGAGCACCGAAACCTGGTTTGCCTGCGGCGAGGGTAAAACAGTGATCAATGCCAACGTTCGCGGACATGATATTTATATTATTCAGTCTGTCGTTGGCAAGATGGACGACCATTCGATTTACGACAGATTTATTATGTTGCTCCATGCGGTGGAAGCAGCTGCACTATCGGATGCTCAATACATTACCGCCGTTTTGCCTTATTTCCCGGGCGCACGTCAAGACAAACGCAAGGGCCGAACTCGAGAAGGCATTAGTGCTGGTCTCTTCGCAAGAATGTTGCAAAGTGCCGGGGTGGATCGAGTGATGACCGTTGAGATTCACAACGATGCCATTGCCGGGATGTTTAATCCTTCTCTGGCCCATCTGGAGAACGTATTTCTCACTCGCCACCTGGCGCAGTGGCTTATACAACAGGGATTCACCGCTGATGTAGTCGTGGCCCCGGATGTTGGTGGTCTGGAGAGAGCCAGGCGTTATGCGGAAGAACTGTCAGCCGATCTTGCTGCGCTTTCAAAAGAACGGGACTACTCACAACCCGATCTGGAGACTCGTGCTACGCTTATAGGAGAAGTTCGGGACCGCGATATTTTGCTGGTGGACGATATTATCGATACAGCCGGATCGGTGGTGGCGGCCGTGGCAGAACTAAAAGACCATGGTGCCAGGGATATCGTTGTTGCCTGTGCACATCCGGTCCTGTCGGATCCTGCCTGGCAGCGGCTGAGCGATGTTGAATCGTCTGCCAGACGCGAGGGTTGGAATTTCAACCTCGTTGGGACCTCCACTGTTGAGCATCTCGATGCCCCAAGCTGGTATCGCTGCTATCCGATTGAACCGTTAATCGGTACCATTATCCAGAAGATCAATTCAAGAGGCAGTGTTACACGGGTGCATGAAAAACGGGAGTGAACAGGATGCCATCCAT
The DNA here is from genome assembly GCA_030123805.1 of Gammaproteobacteria bacterium. Taxonomy (GTDB): domain Bacteria; phylum Pseudomonadota; class Gammaproteobacteria; order Pseudomonadales; family Azotimanducaceae; genus JASJXV01. Next base: position 31,898 of record JASJXV010000003.1, on the reverse strand, counting down.
CAAGGTCGAATCTTACTTCATTACTTGACAATCAGCGGTGAATCCTTAACCTTTCGTTCCATGCGAAGACTTATCATTGCGCGTGGAATTATAATTAGCATTATCCGAAGGAGGATGGTGGGTTAGCTCGCGAATCATTACATAGAAGCAACGAAACCCGCCACCGTCAAGGCGGGTTTTTTGTTTCCAAGGGGATCAACAGTGGCGCATAAAGCCGAAACAAGCAGCGATTCTTTTTCATTCGTCGAATCAGAACACAACATCATCGACTTCTGGAAAGAGAAGGATATTTTTCAGCGCTCGTTGCAACAGACAAGCAACGGCACGCCCTATAATTTCTATGATGGCCCCCCGTTTGCTACAGGATTACCTCATCACGGGCATCTGGTTGGCTCCGTCTTAAAAGACGCTGTGCCCAGATACTTCACCATGAAAGGATATTACGTGCAGCGTCGATTTGGTTGGGATTGTCATGGGCTGCCCATTGAACATGAGATAGACAAAGCCCTCGGTATGTCTTCTCACGAGGCGGTGGCTAAGCTGGGTATCAAGGGTTATAACGATGAGTGCCGCAGCATAGTACAAAGATATACGGCAGAATGGGAAAAAACCATCACACGTATCGGTCGTTGGGTCGATTTCGATCACGATTATAAAACCATGGAACCCGGGTATATGGAATCCGTCTGGTGGGTGGTAAAACAACTCTGGGAAAAGGATCTTATCTACCAGGGTATAAAGGTCGTTCCCTTCTCTACAGCTTTGGGCACGGTACTGTCAAACTTTGAAGCGACGAGTAACTATCAGGAGGTACAGGATCCTGCCGTTACAATTCTCTTCAAACTGAAACATGAGGCCACCTATCTGGCGGCATGGACAACAACACCCTGGACTCTGCCCTCAAACCTGGCTCTGTGTGTTGGTGCAGACATTGACTATGTCAAGGTGAGAGATACGAAGCGTCAAATTGACATAGTCGTTGCACGCGATCGTCTGGATGCGCTACATCAGGATGATTTGACGGACGTTATTGAGGAGTTCAGGGGTGCTGATCTGAAGGGGAAGCACTATGAGCCGATTTTTCCATACTTTGCCAGCCTGGAAGTTGAAGGCGCTTTCCAGATCCTGACCGATGACTATGTTTCAACAGAAAGTGGCACCGGCATTGTCCACCAGGCACCGGCATTTGGTGAAGATGATTTCCGTATTCTCAAGTCTGCCGGTATCACTGCAATGGCATGTCCTATCGATATGGATGGTTGTTTTACCGATGAAGTATCTGATTTTGCGGGTCAACACGTCAAAGATGCCGACCGTGGCATTATCAAACACCTGAAAGAAACGGGTGCTCTCTATCATCATGATGTCGTCGTTCACAGCTACCCTTTCTGCTACCGATCCGATACCCCCATCATCTATCGCACGATACCTTCATGGTACGTCAAAGTGGAACAAATGCGCAGTAAGCTGACCGAAATTAACCAACAGATTAACTGGGTACCGGATCACATAAAGAACGGCAGGATGGGAAACTGGCTGGAAGGTGCTATTGACTGGGCCATATCAAGGAACCGCTACTGGGGAACGCCGTTACCCATCTGGATAAACGATGCCACCGATAATCGCATCTGCATTGGCTCAAGGGATGAGTTGAAACAATACACAGGTGTCATGGTTGATGACTTGCATCGCGAGAACATCGACAACCTGACCTTTACCGTGGATGGTGAACCTGGAACCTACCGGCGTATCGAGGAAGTGCTGGATTGCTGGTTCGAATCAGGATCCATGCCTTACGCGCAACTCCACTATCCGTTTGAGAATGCGGACCTGTTCCAGCAGGGCTTTCCTGCTGAATTTATTGCGGAAGGACTGGATCAAACCCGGGGTTGGTTTTACACCCTGATTGTTCTGGGAGCTTGCCTGTTTGATAAACCAGCCTTTAAAAACGTCGTGGTCAACGGTATCGTTATGGCGGCCGATGGTAAAAAGATGTCGAAAAGACTCAAGAACTACACCGCACCGGATGAGTTGATGGAGGAATACGGCGCCGATGCGTTAAGGCTTTACCTGATCAACTCAGGCCTGGTAAAAGCTGAGGAACAGCGGTTCGCCGACTCCGGGGTCAAGGATATGGTTCGAAGGGCGCTATTACCCTGGCTTAACGCCTTCAAGTTTCTAAAGACCTATGCAGAGATCGACGGCTGGGGTCCCTCCGTGGACGCCGATAATGCCACCTCCGACAATATTGTGGACCGCTGGATTCTGTCACGACTGCAAACCCTGAAGGCGAATGTAGCGGAAGAGATGGAGCACTACAGACTCTACAATGTTGTACCTGCTCTATTTGCATTCATTGAAGATCTGACCAACTGGTACATACGCCTTAACCGTGCCAGATTCTGGACCGATCAGATGACCGATGACAAACGCGCCGCTTATGAGACGTTACACACGGCGATCTATGAATTGAGTCTGAGCATGGCACCCTTCGCACCCTTCCTGTCTGAATACATCTATCTGCAACTGAAATCGCTTGGACAGAGGGATCTTCCCGAGTCAGTACATCTCTGCAGTTATCCAGAGGCACACACTGAGCGGGTTGATCCGCTTCTGGAGCAAGCCGTTGAAAGGATGCAGAATATCATCTTACTGGGCAGGCAGAAGAGAAATCAGGAAAAGATCAAAACCAAGATCCCCCTGACAAGATTGACAATCATCCATGCGGATAGAGCGTTGTTGGATGAAATTGCCTTACTGGAAGACTATATCAAGTCAGAGCTGAATGTTAAGCATGTGGACTACTCAACCGCAGAGGATGACTACATCAAGTTCTATGCTAAACCAAATTCACCGGTATTGGGCAAACGATTGGGTAAGGAATTTCGAGCATTCAAAGAACTAATCGAACATCTGGAACACAGTCAGCTAAATCAACTTGCGGAATCCGGTTCTATCGAGCTGAAAGGAGAAGTGTTCTCCAGCGGCGACATTCTGGTCTTCAGAGAAGCCAAGGAAGGAACCCAGACCTTGTCAAACAGATTCATATCCATTGATCTGGACTGTGAATTAAATCAGGATCTAATCGATGAGGGCCTGGCTAGAGAGGTGGTGAACCGCGTCCAGAAAACTCGAAAAGAGATAAATTTCAACGTCACCGATCGCATCACCGTTGCCTATGACGGTTCTGAAGAACTATGCAAGGCTATCGAAACTCACTTGACCTACATCCAACATGAAACTTTGTCTAACGTTTTCTCAAGGGGCCAGGTTCGCAAACAAGCGTTCAATTTCAAAATTGATGATTTTGATTTGTGCCTGGAAATAAAAAAAGCTTAACAAATCAAGTGTAACAACCATTGACAGAGGGGAGAACAATGTTAACCAGAGTGGATCGAGTTCAAGTCAGCACTAACGAACCTGATATGGTAGCAGGCAAGTGGGTTCAGTTACTGGATGCCAGGGAAGTTAGTAGAGACAAAATCACTGCATTAGCAGCTAACCGTATTACACTTGATGTCGGCGACTGCCAGGTGGAAGTCCTCTCGCCGGATGGTGAGGGAAGGGTCCAGGCACACCTGCGAGCCAATCTCGGCGGGCCTTTCGCTGTAGGCTTTGCCACGCAGGAGCTCGATAAACTAAGAATTAAGCTCGCAGACCAGCATACAGGTTTCAAATCAGAGGGTGACCAGATCTTTATGGATGAAAACGATCTGGCAATTGCAGGGCTGAGGTTGGTAGTTTCTCAGGATAAATCGAGGCATCGCCAGGGATTGATGCAGAATCTCTACGAGGTTACTCATCTGACTGCTGAAGAGCAGGATGCCGCCAACACCTTTGCCCAGGTTTTCGGCCTAAACGCAGAACATTTCGTACCTATTAAATCTGACAACTACGGTTATCAAGGCTGCCTGACGCTAGTCAACCCCGATGAACTGGATCGTATTGAGATTATCAACCCGTATGACCTTGATAAAACCATGGGTCGTTTTTTTGCCAGGTTCGGCCCATCCCTCTATATGTGTTACGGTGAATGCGACAATCTTCCCCTGCTGCGTAGTCGACTGGAAGAATTGGCACCCAACGACTGGACAGGCGCCAGGGAAGGTCACCTGGATGGCTTGTTTATTCATCCAAAGGCATTGGGGGGTGTAATGCTGGGCGTAAGTCGCTCAACATTTGCCTGGTCCTGGTCAGGGAGTCCTGATCGGATTGAAGCATTAGCATCATTCAGCAAGGACTAGAACATGGATGAATTGCTGGATCAACCCGTCCGCAATCTGGCGGAGGCTATCAGAAATGGACAGATCACATCTAAAGAAATGGTCAGGGCATTTCTGGATCGCATCGAAAAAACCAACCCGCGCATCAATGCATTGATTTATTCGACCGCCGAAGCGGCACTCAAACATGCCCGAAACGCCGACATTGAACTGAAAAAGGGCAATATCAAGGGACCACTTCACGGCGTCCCTTTCACCATCAAGGATAGTCTCGATACAAAAGATGCAATCACTACATGGGGTACAAAGGGAAGGGCTGACTTCCGACCGGGTGCAGATGCAAGCAGTGTTGCTCGCCTCAGGGATGCCGGTGGTATTTTATTGGGGAAAACCAATACGCCTGAGTTCACGCTCTTTTTTGAAACAGACAATCTGGTCTATGGCAGAACCTGCAACCCCTATGATGTAACACGAACAACGGGCGGAAGCAGTGGCGGCGCTGCAGCACTGCTGGCTTGTAATGCCATACCTTTTGACATTGGCACCGATACCGGCGGCAGTATTCGATTACCGGCACACTTTTCGGGTGTTTGCGGGATCAAACCTACCACCGGCAGAGTACCCTGTACAGGCAACGCTCTACCCACATCAGGTCTTCTGGCGCCCCTGACACAGGTGGGTCCCATGGGACGGTTTGTTGATGATCTGGCTTATCTGCTGCCCATCATTTCCGGGCCGGATCTGATGGATCAGACAACGGTAGCGTGTGAATTAAAGGATTATCGGGACCTGGATCTGAAAAGCCTCAGAATCGGATTTCACTCTGACAACGGCATTAGAACCCCCTCAGTTGAAATTGCCGATAATCTCAATCAGGTTATCAATCTGTTCAGAGATCATGGCTGGAGTCCACAGGAAGTTCGGCCGACCGGTATTGAAATGGCTGACTTTATTACCACCCGCCTGTTTACAGCAGATGGTGGACTTATGCTAGAGAATTTGCTGGATGACAGTAGAACCGAAGAGGTCACGCCATATATTCAAAACTATTTGACTGCTCAGCAAGCTTCAAGTATCAACAATCGTGATTTTGCTCAACTGATTTCTCTCTGGCACAACTATCAGAGTTCAATGCTTGAGTATTTTGTTAGTCACGATGTTCTGATCTGTCCGGTTAATGCCGATATCGCAGTACCGCACAATACCACTGAAGATCTGTCCGGTTATACTTACACCAGCGCATTCAACCTCACCGGATGGCCGGGCGCGGTGGTTCGAACAGGTACATCCCGGAGCGGTTTACCCATCGGCACACAAGTAATCTCGTCGCCATTCAGGGAAGACATTGCCCTTGCAGTAGCCCACTGGCTGGAAAAACAATGCGGTGAATTTCCTGGACCGGATTAGGCTCGCAATCGGGAAACAGTGCAACCGGGGCGTCCGAAAACGGGCGAACATGGTCTGAACCTGGTCAGGACGGGTGCTGTGATCGGACCGGTAATAAAGCAATTCTTTGTTTAAAAATGCTAAACTCCGTTCATACCATACTGCTGCAATATGCGACTAATCAAAAAGGGCACGAATTATTCAGCAGTAAAAGTCCCACACAATCAGAAAAACCGGGACACTCACTTGGGCTTGCATCAAGGGTTTTGTCGCGTTACAGATCCTGTCTGCCGAATCATGCTGGCCCAAACGGGGGTAAACCCTTATTCTGGGTCCTTTCGATAGGGACCCGTATGTATTTGAGGAAGCAAAATGAGACTTAATGCCAAATATCTGAGCGTGCTCTTGCTGACAGTTACATTTTCCAGCCAGTTATTCGCCGCAGACTTGACTGAAATCTACAATCTTGCAGTCAAAAATGATCCACTGCTCGCTATTGCCGAAGCCAGCTACATGGGAATAAAAGAAACTGTTATCCAGGCACGTGCAGCGCTCTTACCCCTGGTAACCTTGGGTGCGAGCACTTCTGACAACCGCCGTCGAGTGCCTATACCCCGTCTACTGGGTATACCTCCTCAACCCGATGTTATTACAAACTTCAATTCACATGGTTTTCAGGCGACTATCACCCAGCCTGTGTTTCAACTGGATCGCTGGTATCAGTTCCAGCAAGCGAAATACATAGCAGCCCAGGCAAAGGCAACATTTGCAGCGCAACAGCAGGATCAAATACTTCGAGTTGCAGACAGTTATTTTACTATTCTGGAAGCAGAAGATCTGCTCGATGCCTCCAGTGCAGAAAGAGACGCCGTACAAAGGCAATTGGAACAGGTTCAGCAACGCTTCAATGTGGGACTGGTAGCCATTACAGATGTGCTCGAATCCGCCGCGGCCTATGACACATCTACTGTCAACGTGATTGAGGCAGAAGGGGCACAGCGAATTTCCTTTGAAACCCTGCTGCGACTGACGGGGCAATCATTCAACGCTGTCGCCGGTCTCAGCAGTCAATTTCCCGTTGCAGCTCCTGAACCTAACGATGAAGAAGCCTGGGTGAAAGCAGCGCTGGTACAAAATTATCAACTGCAGGCTACTCGCGAAGCCCTGAAGGCGGCAGAAAAAGAATTAAAGGCAGCGAAAGCAATCCGTTATCCTTCAGTTGATGCCAACATCACCTATACGGATAGTGTCACCGGAGGCGGGGACTTTTTCGGCGCCAAGCAGGACACTAGATCCGCAGCAATCCGAGTGAATATTCCGATTTATCAGGGCGGTGGAATCAGTTCACGGGTTCGGCAAGCCGCATACGGATTGGAGGAGGCCCAAAAAAATCTTGATCTGACCCGGAAAACAGTGATAGAGAATACACGAATCCTTTTCACCGCAATCAATACAGATGTGGGCCGGGTCGGGGCAAGACTGAAAGGCATTAAATCCAGTCAAAGTGCTTTGGAAGCGACTCAAACAGGTTATGAAGTGGGGACCAGAAACATAGTTGATGTACTGCTTGTCCAACAAAGACTATACGAAGCACAATTTCGCTATGCCAGTGCTCGATACAAGTACATCAAGGATACGCTGGCATTGAAACAATTGGCAGGATCACTGAGCCCTCAAGATATCTATGATCTCAACCAATTTCTGGAAAGCGATGCCCCTGTGGAAAGAGCCAGTTTGTTGACCAGATAGTAACGTCTTAACCGCGTGGAAAACAGGTGATTCAGGCATGTCGTGCACGGAAATCGCGGAACAACTAATATGAATTTGAGTCCAATAGAAAACCCAACCTTTCCAAAATAGATTATGGTGAATTTGAAATACCCAAACAAACCCTGGCATCTGCTCATTGCCGTCATCGCCGTGATAATTGCAACCGTGATGGCCCTCTCCAATCCCGAATCTGAATCTACCAGACTCAGTGATCATGGCGAGCAATCGCCAACGTCATTGCCGGGCAGTTCCGACATTTTCTATACGGATGATGAAAAAAACACCATCGCTGTATTTCAAAAGGTAAGCCCATCTGTCGTGTTCGTTACCAACACGGGGTTGAGACGCAGTTTTCTTTCATTGAATGTAATGGAGGTCCCGCAGGGTAGCGGCACCGGATTCGTATGGGACGACAGTGGCATAATTGTCACAAACTTCCACGTTGTAGTTGGAGCCAACAAAATTACTATTAAATTACAGGATGGTTCTGCCTACGACGCTGAAGTGGTGGGGATTGCACCGGATAAGGATATTGCTGTACTGAGAATTGATGCGCCCTCCAGCAAATTAACACCTGTCACTCTGGGAGAGTCATCTAGTCTTGTCGTGGGAAGAAAAGTGCTGGCCATTGGTAATCCATTCGCACTTGATACAACCCTCACCGTGGGTGTGGTAAGTGCCCTTGGAAGAGAAATCAAGTCAATCAGCAACCGCACCATCAAGGACGTAATACAAACGGATGCTGCGATTAATCCCGGCAACTCGGGCGGTCCACTATTGGACTCTCAAGGTCGCCTCATCGGCGTTAATACTGCTATCTACAGCCCCAGTGGCGCCAGTGCCGGAATTGGCTTTGCCATCCCCGTGAATACGTTGAAAAAGATTGTACCGCAACTGATCGAGTATGGTCGTGTCAATCGGCCGATTTTGGGTATAGACCCATTGTCAGACAGTTGGGCTAAACGTCTAAGAGCAAAAGGCGTGGCTCTATTATCGGTAATTCCCGGTCAACCAGCGGCAAAAGCGGGGATGATCGGCGTGCGTGAGGACCGCCGCGGAAGAATTCATTTGGGGGATGTGATAATTGCCGTGGATGATACACCGATACTTAATCAGGACGACCTTCTTGACATACTGGAGAGTCATCAGGCGGGTGATGTTATCAAGGTGACAACTATCAGAGAAGACGAGATACACAACTATGAGGTGAAGCTAGCCAACCCGGAATAGAATATTATCAAACCGATATGCTCATCATTAACATGAAAGATGCGTAGCCCAAACTGGTACGCTGCCAATGTAGCAAGGGTTCATCGATTAACAACAATACTAGCGGTAGTAATAACAAGAGCCGGACATGTTTCTCTCCACGTTAAACCAACAACAACAGGAAACTTTTCTTAATCTCGCTCATAGTGTCGTAGTGTCCGACGGTGATCTCACCACTAGCGAAGGCTTAATGCTGTCAGAGATGCGCAGAGAGATGCATCTGACATCAACAGCAGAAGCGCACTACATTGATATAGATGGCGCAGACAAGATATTTGATACCAAACGTTCCAGAGTCGTGGTACTCATCTCATTGATTCGACTGGGGTACGCCGATGGTGCCTTTGAAATAGAAGAAAAGTGTTTCATCAGAGACCTATGCAAACTATTCGATATTTCAAATGAGGAATTAGGCTTGATTGAAAACTGGGTTCGACGCCTGATCTCTCTGGAGCAAGAAGCCCGGCACTTGATGTAGATTCGCTACTCCATTGCGACCACTGGTTCAATAAAGTCGTTCCCGTTTGATATCCACAATCACAGCATCCAGTTCAGTGCATAACTCCGCTTCAATAATGGCAATTGACTGATCCACGAGATTTTGACTTTGTGCGATCACCAGGATTGACCACTGGGATCGATCATGAATGTCCAGAAACCCCGATTCATGTACTGCAAGATTAGACCTTCTTGCGAACTTGTCTCTGATTTTTCCTGTGCGTCTGCGTTTGGCTTTCAATGAATTGCAGCCTTCCAGCCACAGATCAATGGTAAGTAACGTTATTCTCATTGCCGGGTCCCTGCTGTGACAGTGTTGAATTATCCGCGAACATCCTTGTTACGACATACAAACTAACCGCAATACTTCAACAATATCATGCCCGGCGAATTGTTGCTTATTGGCCGGGACTTTCGTAAATTGATATGTGCACTGTTTAATTTAAGAAATCTTTGATTCATATAATCCATGGAACCCATGCTCAACTTCATCAAATCCTGCGCCGGTAATGGTTTTAAATACTCCTGGATTTTATTGCTTCTGCCTGGTTGTAAAGCTGATCCGCTTGGTTCCGGTCTGACGGAGCAATTGATCGCCCAGCCGCCTCCGGGCTGGATACAGGTATACCGGCTGAACCGGGAGGGCAGCAGGATATCCGAGTTTATTCCGGCCGATGAGGAATCGAATAAATGGGTCAACAAAATATCGTTCGAGTCATTTATGGATATGCAGCAAGCTGACCCCATTGAGCTGTTGTTGTATGAAGTTGAGCAATACCAAAAACGCTGCAAATTTGTTCAACATTTCAATCTCTTCTCAGGTTTTGAGAACGGTTACCCCACCTCATTTCGTCTCATCATGTGTGGCAAGTCAAAGCAGTTAGAAACGGGTGAAGTCTCCATGTTTAAGGCAATCCAGGGAGAGCAAAGCTTCTACGTCGTCAAGCTGGCGCGAAAGGTTGCACCCTTCGAACCCCACCAATCGGAAGTTACACCGGCGGAAATAGCACAATGGTCAACCTTCATGAAGCGCATTGTTTTGTGTGATCCTGCAACACCCGAACACCCTTGTCCAAAGCAGGAAAGTGAGTCGGGTCTCTAACCGTTCCAGGCAGCACCAGGTCCATGGATTGATCCTGTAGAGGTCAAAGTCTTACTCAATGTCTCGAAAAATACTACCCGAAGCTGCGACATTGTCTTGTACAAGAATCCCACCGTTAGCGCCATACTTGTAATATCTGGGACAGTAATGGTTGGACTTTTGTTTGAATAAATGGCTATCGGACTTGCTGAACAATTTGTTTCCGCGGGTTTGTGTATTATGCGATGCACCGGGGTATAAACATCTGGATCTGTGTGATGGATGTATCGCAGATCTACCCTGGCTGCAAGGATGCTGCACTGTGTGTGCAGTACCATTACCCTTAAGTCAACGTACCTTATGCGGGCAATGCCTGATCAAAAAGCCGTCCTTCAGTCGCTGTATATCCGCATTCGAATACCGTTATCCTGTCGACAAGCTGATTATTGAATTCAAATTCAGCCAACAACTTATTATTGGCAAAGTGCTGGCGTATCTGGCGGCCGAGATCATCCTGCAACAGACCGATGAGGATGAATTGCCGGATATACTTGTCCCGGTTCCGATTCACCCCAAGCGACTGCGGAAGCGAGGATTCAATCAGGCACTCGAAATTGCAGACGTCATATCTCAACGTCTCGTTATTCCCGTTGACTATCAAAGTTGTAAGCGACTTATTAATACAGCATCACAGCAGTCACTCTCCGCCCTATTGAGACGCTCGAATCTAAGCGGTGCTTTTTCGGTCAACCCTTCTCTGCAGGACCGATCCATTGCAATCATAGATGATGTTATGACTACGGGCGCTACGGCCGAGGCGCTGACCTGTTGCATGCTTAAAGCGGGCGCAAGCAAAGTGCAAGTCTGGACCCTCGCCAGAACTCCCGATCCGTTGATTCACTAGTTCTTGGCCGCAGTCCATATCAAGGGAATCTCCGATATCGACTATACAGCAATCTGGCCCAGCTCCCTGGCTCTCGCATATACGATTTTTCGCCACAGGTGAAAATATTGGTCGACAGGTGGTTCAAATTTGATTTCATCACTTATTGAACTACATGCTAGTATTCAGCCTCTGATATTGTGAGGTAACAAGATGGACTGGGAGTTTCTTGACATCGCCAACGAATTCAACTCCGGCATTTCACCGAGTATTCAGAGTGATGCCTCATACCACATTATAATTTCTGACGATGAGATTCTTAGCATCAATGGCGTACACCCCTGGCGCCCTCTCAACCAGGATGAATGGCGCTGGAGCGGATTGGATGCGACTGTGGAACATTATCTCGGCGAGGCTATGGGTATTCCAATCTTTGCCTGTGAGGTAGATCCGGAAGCAGATAATCCTCCGGGATACGAATTTGAAACTTTATGGACCTTTCTGGGTCAGGTAGATGAGCCGATTTTCTACCTGATCGGCAGGGCAAAACAAATCGTAGAATGGCATCGTGATCATCAATTCTGTGGTCAATGCGGAGCGCCAACCACTGCATCAGAGAAGGACAGGTCCCGGGTTTGCAAGGCATGCAGCCAGACTTTTTATCCCCGCTTGTCGCCTTCAATTATTGCACTGGTCACAAAAGGAGAGGAATTGCTACTGGCGAAAAACACCCGTGCCCGGGGTAATTTCTACAGCACTCTGGCTGGCTTTATCGAACCGGGGGAGTCCATTGAAGAAGCTGTTCATCGTGAGGTCTACGAGGAGGTAGGCATACGCATAAAAAATCTCCGATATTACAGCAGCCAATCCTGGCCATTTCCAAATTCTCTAATGCTGGGGTTTCATGCGGAATATGATTCTGGCGAATTTGTTTTACAGAAAGATGAAATTGTGGACGCCCAATGGTTCTACTACCAGAATCTACCCAATCGACCGGCTATGTTTTCAATCTCCGGTTGGTTGATTGACGACTACATCAAGCGCCTGCAGAATCAGCAGTAATCACTGCCCGAGTTATGCCACGCCTCCTGTCTTTTTCATCCACATTATCATCCGTTCCCCGGTCAACAAGCCTGTGGTTTTTGGCCTTTCTATGGTTGCTGGTTGCCAACAGCCAACCGGTAGCAGCAACAGCGTCTGACACAACACTGACAATTGCCGTGGCTACCAATTTTAAAACCACGCTTGAAGATCTGGTCGATGTCTTTGCTGCAAAAACCGATACTAAAGTCAGGATAAGTTCAGCATCCACGGGAATACTTTATGCACAGATTAAGTACGGCGCCCCTTTCGATCTGTTTCTTGCCGCTGATGTCTTCAGACCAAAACTACTGGTTGAGGATCGCTATGCCATAGCAGATACACGATTTACTTACGCCCTGGGGCAACTTGTGCTCTGGGCTCCTGGCCACTCCACAGTCGACCAGAACACCCTGAAAGTAACCAGTGGCCGAATCAGTATGGCTAATCCAGAAACTGCGCCCTATGGACTCGCCGCAAGACAGTATCTGCAGAGTGTTAACCTATGGAAGGAGCTTGGACCTCGTCTTGTATTTGGCTCTAGTATCGCCCAGACATTTCAACATCTGGTATCAGGAAACGCACAACTCGGTTTGACTGCTCTGTCTTTATTAAAGGATTATCGTCGGTCAGCAAAGTCCAATCCAGGTGATTTGGATTACTGGATGGTTCCTGCACATTTTTATGCGCCGATTGTCCAGCAGGGTGTGGTGCTGAGCAGATCGTCAAATCCGGCCCTGGCTGATGAATTTATTGATTTCATGAAATCGCCAACCGGCCGTAATGTCATAACCAATAACGGTTATCTCTTGCCATCCAGGAAAGGCAGGCCATGATCACAATCGCTAATCAGGACCTGGCGGCCCTTGTACTTACACTGCAACTTGCCCTGGTTACCACTATTATTCTGATTGTCATGGGCACACCGCTGGCATGGTGGTTGGCAGTCACCCGATCCAGATTGCGACTTCTTGTTGAGCCTGTGGTAGCCCTGCCTATTATATTGCCCCCGACGGTGGTCGGATTTTATTTGCTCATCGCATTTGCTCCTGATGCCTGGATCGGTAGCGCCTGGCTGAAGGTCACTGGATCGAGCCTGGCATTCAGTTTTAATGCGCTTGTTATCGGGTCAATTATTTATTCCTTGCCTTTTTACGTGCAGCCGCTACAGATCTCTTTTGAAAATCTTGACGACGGAATTATCGATGCCGCGGCCACGTTGGGCGCAGGTCCACTGGACCGTTTTTTCTCTCTGGTCGTGCCACTCTGCAGACGGGGATTCGTTACCGCGATAACCCTGGGGTTTGCTCACACCATAGGTGAATTCGGTATCGTATTGATGATTGGCGGCAATATCCCCGGTGAAACCAGAGTGCTTTCGATCGCTCTCTACGATCATGTTGAATCCTTACATTATGGCCAGGCCCACTTGATCGCAGGTGGGTTAATGATCTTTTCATTTGTACTGTTACTGCTGGTATACGGTAGTAACCAGCGAATCAGATTCCGCCTGGAAAAATAAGCTATGCCACATCTAAAATTTATAAATTTCTACAAGGATCAGTCCGTTGAGTCTTGAATCGACCATCAAGTTAAGCCGTTCTTCCGGTTTTGATCTGGATGTTCAGATACACATCCCCTCTGCCGGAATAACCGCACTTTACGGCCCTACCGGTTCAGGCAAAACTACACTGCTGCGCTGCATTGCGGGTCTTGAAAGAGGTTCAAAAACAGATGATATCCAGATCAATTATTCGGGCGCATGGTGGCAAAAACGGAATAAATTTGTGCCGCCACATGAACGCGGCATTGGTTATGTTTTCCAGGATGCAAAGCTGTTACCGCACCTGAATGTACAAGGGAATCTTGACTATGCGAGAAAGCGAAACAGGTCAGGACAAGAAGCTGACCTGAATCAGATAATCGATTGGCTTTCGCTGCAGCAACTGCTCGACAAATCCGTACAACAACTTTCCGGTGGTGAAATACAGCAGGTCGCAATTGCAAGAGCTCTGGCTACCGGACCAAGGCTTATCCTCATGGATGAACCTCTTTCAGCCCTTGATCAACATGCCAGAGCCCGCATACTGCCTCTCCTGAGTCGGTTGCATGAAAAACTCTCAATACCTATTGTCTATGTAAGCCACACGCTGGAAGAGATTACCTACCTTGCAGACAAAATCATACTACTCGACAAAGGCCGGGTCGTTGCATCAGGATCTGTTTTTGATCTGTCCAGCCGGGCCGATCTGACGATATCTCAAGATGAATCCGCAGGATCTGTTATTTCCTGTCGCATCCAAAAACACGATGCGCAATTCGGTTTAAGCGAACTGCAGTTTGATGGCGGATGCCTGTACGTCACACAGCGTGACGAGCCATTGGGTAGCACCATTCGAGTAAGAATTCCTGCTCGAGATGTCAGTATCACCCTGACCCCTGATAAAAATTCCAGCATCCTCAACATATTGCAGGCGAGAGTTGACTCTATCGAAGCTTCCGAAACGGCTCGATTTATGGTACGGCTAGCGGTGGGTAAGCATTTTCTGTTGGCCAGAATCACCCGCAAGTCAGTGCAACATCTGAAGCTGGAACCGGGACAGACTGTATATGCACAGATCAAGAGTGTAGCTCTTTTGTCAGAGCAACTTGTTCAGTAACGGTCAGAGCCTGGTACTCCCTTGAAAAGGACTAGCCATTCCCTTCGGGTTGTGCCTTGTCCTGGATCATCTGGTAAGCTCTGAACCCATCAATTCTAAGTAGTTGGAGTACTAATGATGACACAGAATCCCCACCCCTATGACGGATTGTCACCGGATGTGGTGATGGATGCAGTTGAGAGCGTTGGCTATCGATGCGACGCGCGTATTCTTGTTCTTAACAGCTATGAAAATCGAGTATTCCAGATAGGTCTGGAAGATAGCGAACCGCTAATCGGAAAATTCTATCGCCCCGGACGCTGGACGGATGATCAAATTCTGGAAGAACATCAGTTTACCCATGAACTATATGCGCTTGAAATTCCCGTCGTCCCGCCCATTGTACTCAACGAAGGGGGTACGTTAGCAGAATATGCGGGTTACCGTTTTTCCCTGTATCAGCGTCAGGGTGGGCGCGCACCGGAACTTGACGATGCGCAAAGTTTAGTCATTCTGGGTCGCTTCATCGGTAGAATACATGCTGCGGGCGCTACCACTGCATTTACCTATCGACCGGACATATCGGTTGATTCCTATGCTGTCGCTTCCAGAAACTATCTGCTCGAGAGCAACTTCATACCGGCGGAATTGATACCGGCTTATGAAACTATCACGGCCGAATTGATCGAAAAAGTTTCCAGATTGTTTGACCAATGTCAAACCGCCAGGATTATACGCTTACACGGCGATTGCCATATGGGCAATGTGCTTTGGCGAGACAACATTCCTCATTTTGTGGACTTTGATGACGCCAGGAATGGACCGGCTATCCAGGATTTATGGATGATGTTATCCGGCGATCGGAATCAGCAGTCCCTGCAGATCAGGAAAATTCTGGAGGGTTATACGGATTTCTGTGAATTCGATCCATCAGAGCTGCGTCTGGTGGAAGCCTGCCGTACACTGAGAATAATGTATCACTGCTGTTGGATCGCCAGGCGTTGGGACGATCCGGCTTTCCCCAGGGCATTCCCCTGGTTCAACAGCCAGAGATATTGGTCTGATCACATTCTTGAATTACGTGAGCAGTTGTCTATGCTGGATGAGATGCCGCTGGAATTGTATTAGTCCGGGAAATAGGGTGCAAACAGAGCCTGGATTCTTTCCAATTCATCTTCGATTGCAAACGGCAGTACGTTCGCAAACACGTCCAGCAAGACGATGGCGTTCACTGATGAATCGCCCTCAGTCAATTCCCGGAGCCTGGCTGCAATTTCTACATTCACGAGATGTAGATCGGTGTACATTCGATGCAAACCTTCGAAATCCTTATCGATGCTGTTAGTCTTTTTAGCCCTAAAATACTGAGCCAATAAATAGGTGCCAGTCACTCGATAGATTGTTTCTTCCTGACTTGCCAATGGCAGGTGAAACCGGGCCATGGGTTTCAAAAAGGTGGTATAGGGACAACCGCTGGTCGCTATTAGCAAACCAAACAGTGAGCTAACGGCCTTTTGAGCGGTGGTCCGACGTGCGTATGTTCTTTCTCGTGTGATTACCTTCAATACAACTTTATCGTACGAAGCAATGTTGTTGAATCGATTAACTATATCCACAAGATTGACTGCTACAGGACAGTTTGGATGCGTCGCTTCATGCAGGGGACAATGAGGACATTTTTGGTAACCCAGTTTAGTCCATGCAGGTAAATTCTCAGTCGGTTTGTTTATCAGCTCGAGACTGATCGGATCAATCTGCAAATCTATGATTTCAGACCGGTCCTCACTTATCCTGATGCTATAGCGGATATTAATTGATTTCATACTGTTTCAGATTTGACCTCAAGTAAATTCTTTCCACACCAAGATGCCTCATCACTGACTGGATTGGCACCAACTTCTAACGATTACTTTCCAGATTAATCAGCGGATTTGCATACATTCTAAGGAAATAAGGTTGATGCTTCTCAGGACATTGCGTCAGGCGCTCGTTAAAACTCTTAAGCTCTGCCCCGGTGAAGCGATTCACGTAATCCTCTTTGTGCGCCCGCCAGACATCGGCATATGGCTGCTCATCAGTCAGACTAAGTGCCATATAATTGGATGGATAAAGTTCATAATTGCCCAGGATCTGGTGATCCAGTTCTGTTGCAACATCCTCGGGTGATAAAAACCCGCTGTTTAATGGTTCTCCTATGCGAAGCTTTACCCTTCCCTTAAACTCACGCAGGCCCTTAACCAGACTGAGAAGGTCCTCTTCTGAAGGTTTTGTATAGGTTCCATATTTCTCCAAATGATACAGCTCTTTTGCCTTCAACATGTCGCACGGATCATATTCATAGGCAATTGAGACTGGCACGATATTCATTGACGCGATCAACTCTGCGTAGCTTCCCGGATACTTTCTTTGCGACAATGTAAGCATCTTGATAAGTGCCGGATCAGTACTGTCCATACCGTCTTTGGCACGACCTTCTCTCTGTGCAATCCAGACAGAGTGACCTTCATTGAGTGACTGGATTATATAGCGAGAACTCTGCAGCAAGGCTGCATAGATATTTTTTGCACCTTCAGCAGATCGTTTGATAATAAAACCCTTATTCAGACGCATCAAATCTGTAGCAAATGGGCGCTGCAACAGATTATCACCAATCGCAATCCTGACCGTTTCGTACCCCGAAAAATGCAGCGCATAATCGACTAGCATTGAATCGGTGGCGATATCTCTGTGGTTGCTGACAAAGAGATAACCTTTTTGTTTTTCTAGCCGATCAACTCCCTGATACTCAAATGAGGTGGTGGATTGATTGATCAACCTGGTTACATAATCGGCTACCAACCGTTGAAATTTGTCGATAGAATCGATGTGTCTTGTTTCTCTTGAGAGGACTGTGCGAACCCTTTGCTTAACCAGTCGGCGGAAAATTTTGTACAGAATCGGAGCGCGATAGCTGCTAATAAAATCGATGAAGTCTTCATCTGCCAACATACGTAGCAGAACTGCTTTAACTTCTTCGTCCTTAAAAGGTCTGATATCGTCAAACTCAGCCACAATCTTCACTACTCCAGAATCTAATAACCACATAATCTGAAGGTCCATAACCCATCTGCAGACTTGTGTATTGCCGTGCACATCATATCTCAAGTTGTGTTTTAGACAAACAATCACCCATCCGGGTCAAGTCATTTCTCCGCCAGGCATATCCGCACCATGAACGGGTATCAGATATGCGTAAATATGATAAAAATCGCGGCCATAATTATTTCCATGGCTGTGATTGAAGGTCCGGTTCCCCCCGGATTGGGACTTACCAATGACGTGGTAATTGATCAGCACTTCACCCAAAGAGGCAGACTGGGACGTCTCCGACAGCCAGGCTGAACGCTTGCTGGAAAAAGCAAATTATTCGAAAGACAGCGGCCTGGGCTATACACATTGCGATGTCGGTGCCTGTCTAAACGTGACCGCGGATCATCTTGGTGTGGGTGCCATCGAGACCCTGGAAGATCTTGCAGAAGTTAAACGCATCGTAGGGGAAGTTCCACGGATCATCTGCTCCGAACTCGAGAGGGAAGGCATAGCAGCGGCTAAAATTACGCAGGTTAATAATGCCATGACGGGTGTTCGTGCAGCTCTTGACTGGGCTGAACCGGGAGACTTCCTGTTTTTGCAAGTACTATCAGAAAGAGATGAGGTCACCGACTATCTGCTCTCACTGTCAGAGCAGGAACGGCGATGATCAATTCTGGCCCATCTCCTGCATCTGATAGGCTTATGCGATCACTAGAAAAGCGCCGATGAGGATCAGCAATATAAATACCGTTTTCCGGATTGTAATGTCGGCATTTACAGGTGATATTTTCCTCGCAAAAAGTGTTGTGATCAGGACCAGTGGTATGCCCACTCCACTCACTGCAAGAATGTCGCGAGTCAGTTGACCATCGACAGCAACCGCGACAGTTCGACTAAATGTGGTTACCACAAAAACCGCCAGCAATGTGGCACGAATGATATTGAGTTCAACGGGTTGTCTGTACATGAAGAACGCTATTGGCGCACCCCCGGTACTGAACATCCCGCCGATCAAACCACCGGCCACTCCGGTCAAGGATGTGGCCCATCTGCCAGATGCTCTGTGCCAGGGCTCCGGTTTCAGCGTAAGCAGAACACCCGCGATGATAATAACCACGCCCAGAATCCGTCGGAGCCAGATATAAGCTGAATCACCCAACAATCCCAGTATTAAAAAACCCACTACAAGACCAGGTAACAAGCCAGCACAGGTATAGCCAACCGTTTTCCAATTTACATATTTCAGGGAATATCTCAGTGCCAGCATTGCGTTGAGTAACGACAGAATGCTCACCACGGCGGCACTGAACGCAATCGGCGCGAGATTCAGTATGGTTACACCACCCATTATCAGCAATCCCATGGCAAAACCTGTGATGGTTTGTACATAGGCACCCAACATCACCAGGAACAGAAATAAACCTGTATCAATCCAATCCATCGATCAGCCTGCTATTCAATCACGTCAAACATAATGCCGCGGCCTGCGAGCCGGTCCGAGATGTCGGACCGGCTCCCAGACTACCCCAACCCGATGCCCGTTTAAACAGCATACCTGGTAGAGGCGTTTGCGCTAATGCCGCCATGGCGGAAAAGGCGCACGGCGCAAATGCCTCGGGGAATGTTCGCCGCGACACGGAAAGCACTCTACAATAGCCAAAATATCCGCATAGACGGCGGTACCGTGGATATCGTATGACAGATATTTGGCTGCAAGGAATAAAATACGGTTGGCGCCGCGTTTTTGATACTCTAGTATCATGAAATGTTACCCGGAGGGACTAATGTTATGAATTTCGAGTTCTCGGAAGAGCAGAACATGTTAAGAGATCAGGCCAGGAGTTTTCTGGCCGATAAGTGTTCTCTGAGGAATGTTCGCGAAATACTGGATGGCGACGCACCATTTGACGCGGAGGCCTGGCGTGGCATGATCGAATTAGGCTGGACCGGGACTGCCATACCGGAGGAATACGGTGGTATTGGCATGGGTTATCTGGAGCTTTGTGTCATTGCCGAAGAGCTGGGGAGGTCGCTGGCGCCCACACCTTTTTCATCATCTGTTTACCTGTTTGCCGAGGCCATCCTGACGGCAGGTTCTGAAGAGCAGAAGAAACAGTACCTGCCCGGCATTGCTACCGGAGCAACCATTGGCACCCTGGCTGTTTTTGAAGGACCGCACGCACCATCACCAAAAAACATCAAGGCAAAAGCCGCAAACGGCTTGCTCAGTGGTGAAAAAATGCCTGTTCCCGATGGCGATGTGGCAGACTTTGCTGTGGTTGCGGCAAACTCCGACGCGGGTTTGTCACTTTACATAGTAGATCTGAGTGATGACTCCGTAACTGCCCAGAGCATTAAAACTCTGGACCCTACACGATCTCACGCCAAAATTAACTTATCCGAGACTCCCGGTGAACTCCTGGGCAACGAAGGAGATGGCTGGAATATCCTTGGACAGGTGTTCAATGCTGCCGCAGTACTGTTTGCATTTGAACAAGTGGGCGGTGCACAGGCTGCCCTGGATATGGGCAAAGAATACGCCATGACTCGATTCGCATTTGGACGCCCAATCGCCACATTCCAGGCGATCAAGCACAAGCTTGTGGATATGTATGTGGCTACCGAGTTGGCAAGATCAAATTGCTACTATGGCGCATGGGCATTGGACACTCACTCCACTGAACTACCTATCGCCGCTGCAACTTGCCGGATCAGTGCGACTGATGCCTATCATGAAAGCTCAAAAGAGAACATTCAGATTCATGGCGGCATGGGATTTACCTGGGAGTTCGACTGTCATCTGTTTTATCGTCGCTCAAAATTGCTATCCGTAAACCTGGGTGGTGAGCCACGTTGGAAGGACATGTTAATCAGTCGGCTGGAACAGGCCAGCGCCTGAAGTCGATAGCTGAATAAAGATTGGAGAGATACGATGGATTTTAATGATACCCCGGCTGAAGCCGAATTTAGAGCAGAGGTGCGGACCTGGCTCAAAGCAAATGTTCCACACCGTGATAAGGCAGCGGAGAGTGAAGCAGAACTCATCCGCAGGGCAAAAAGCTGGCAGGCAAAAAAAGCAGATGCAGGGTGGGCCTGTCTGCATTGGCAGAAGGAGTATGGCGGACGTAGCGCATCTCCTATCGAATCGGTGATCTGGCAGCAGGAAGAATCAAAATATGATGTCCCTGCAGGCATTTTTGCTATCGGACAAGGTATGTGTGGTCCCACTATGGCAACCTATGCGACGGAAGAACAGAAGCAACGCTATCTTCCACCCATGGCGCGAGGAGATGAGATCTGGTGCCAGCTATTCAGCGAGCCGGCGGCAGGATCCGATTTGGCTGGTTTACGAACAAAGGCTGAAAAAGACGGTGACGATTGGATTATCAATGGCCAGAAGATCTGGACATCCGGCGCCCATTACAGTGATTACGGAATTCTGGTTACGCGCAGTGATCCCACGGTACCCAAACATCAGGGTCTGACGTTTTTCTTCGTGGACATGAAAAGTCCCGGTATAGAAATCAAACCCATCAAACAGATATCAGGTGCATCCAATTTCAATGAGGTCTATTTTACCGATGTGAGAATCCCGGATGCGCATCGGCTGGGAGAGGTCGGCGATGGCTGGCGGGTTTCTATAACCACGCTGATGAATGAGCGTCTCGCAGTGGGTTCTGCAGGTGGACCTGATTTCGCCGATATTTTCCGGTTGGCCCAGAATATTGAAATTAACGATCAACCGGCTATCAAGGACAGGGCGGTCAGGGACAGATTGGCAACCTGGTACTGCGAGACAAACGGTCTCAAGTTCACAAAGTTCCGTACCCAATCTGCACTTTCCAGGGGAGAAACACCCGGTCCTGAGGCCTCTATAGCGAAAATAGTCAGCGCCAAAAAACTGCAGGATATTGGCTCCTTCGGTATGGATCTGATGGAGCTGGGCGGCATCATGATGGATGAAAATGTAATGCTTGAGGACGGTATGTTTCAGGGTGCATTTCTCGGTGCCCCGGGTCTCAGAATTGCCGGGGGTACGGATGAGATACTGAGAAACATTATTGCTGAGCGCGTCCTGGGACTACCTCAGGATATTCGCGCGGATAAGGGCGTATCCTTTAACGAAATACCGACATCCAGGTAGGATCGGGCTCTGATCGGCACACCCGTCTCGGTCAGAGCCTGTCGAACTGCTCATGCATTGATAATCGACCATCTCTGCGGCAGCTTATTGAATTGTCAGCTCAACGATGCGACAGATATCGCGCCCACCCACGTATAAACGCCTGAGCAATCAAACGCAGGAGACCCAAATGATGACTCGCACAGGATTTAAATATTCTTTTTACACAGCCGCATTAGCTTTATTGATAGTTCCTTATGCCCTCACCGCAACGGCAGATCAACAGGGTGATGGCTGGCAAAAAGGTGACAGAGAAGCCTTCCGAGAGGAGATGAGGGCGCGCATTCAGGACAGAATCGATGCCATGGACACGGATGGCGACGGCAAGATCAGCTTTGATGAGTTTCATGCCCCGGATAAGGATCCTTTCGCTCAATTCGATCAGGACGGCGATGGCAGTCTGAATCTGGATGAGATGAAGGAGAGTATGGCGCAGAAAGCCCATAAGAAACTTGAACGCCGTTTTGCAAAAATGGATAAAGATGGTAATGGCGTGGTCACTCGGGATGAGATGCGTCGACAGATGTTTGACCGAATGGACCGGGATGGTGACGGCTTCCTGACAGGACGGGAATTCAGGCCAGGAGGTCCGGGAGGACACAGACACGGAAGACATGGTGGGGGTGGCCTGTAATTAGACGGTTTGATATCTGTCTATCTGAACCTGCACAAGTGATTTACCTTTTTAGAGAGCTTCATTTTAGTCATCCGCAAAATTTGGCTCGGCGTTGCTCTCTAATCACGTTCATTGCACCAGAGTTCTGCATTAAAATGACGCTTTCTCTCTTTTATCAGAAGTTGTCTCGGAACTTAGCCGAGGTCAGATAGATCCCGGATAGAGTGCATGTTGAACGATTTGACCGATGAAGAACTGATGTTACGGATCCAAAAGGGTGACCAAAAAGCTTGCGAGGAGCTTGTAAATCAACACTTACTGCCATTAAGCAGATTCGCAATGCGTATGCTGGGGAGCATGGCAGAGGCTGAGGATGCAACGCAGGAAACATTTCTCAAAGTCTGGTCTAGTGCCCATCAATGGAAATCCGGAAAAGCAAAAATCTCCACCTGGTTACATACAATCGCTCACAATATTTGCATCGATTACCTCAGGAAGGACAAGTCGCACTTACAGGAAACATTGACCGATGATCACCACAGCAGCAGCCATCTTGAAGATGATATGCATGCGACCGTAACTGCCAGTCAGATTTTCAACGCCATGAGTGCACTTCCGGAGAGTCAGAGAACAGCCATTATTCTCTGTTATTATCAGGGTTTTTCAAATAGAGATGCCGCACAAGTCACAGGCGTTTCAGTTCAGGCATTGGAATCTTTGCTGGCGAGAGGGCGACGTGCATTGAAAAAAGCCTTACGGCCCGAACGGGAGGTATCAAACTGATGCATAAACCCGCCTCATTATCACGGTTTATCGAAGTTCTGGACGCCTATGGCAGTGATCACGATCGATGGCCCAAAGAGGATCGGGAACAACTGGAGGCACTATTAGCAACAAGCAGGCATGCCCAACAGTTGCTCAAAGAGACCGCAAAACTGGATTCCATACTCGACCAATTCACGGTGTCAGATATTTCTCAGGAAGTTCGGAAGCATGTAGTCGATGCCATCCCTTTCACGAAATCCGGCATCACAGAAAGACTCCTGGATTGGTTATTTCCCGAAGGTCCGGAATTTCTTTGGCGACCTGCATTGGCTGTAACGCTACCTTTATTGATAGGTTTTATTTTGGGTCTGGTGGCACTTGAACCTGCTGAGCCATTGGACAATTGGGAAGAGGATATTTATCTGGTAGGGGTTCAGGCGGCAGGGGATACATCACTATGAGCAGCCGTTGGATGAAAATCACGCTGGTTATTTCCCTCACAGTCAATCTCCTGTTCATCGGGGCTATACTGGGTAGAATCTCCTCCGGCGTACCTCTTTCCAGGCCGTTTCCACCCCATCTGGGCTGGGTGCTGCGTAACGTCGATCCGGATACCAGAGAATCTCTGGAACCGCAGCTCAGAAAACTTGCCAGGAGCTCAATGCCAATACGTAGGCACCTACGAGAATCCCAAGAAGCGGTTATCAGACTATTATTGCAGGATCCATTGGACCAGGCAGCATTGGCCCTTGGGATGGATGAACTCCGAAAATATTTATCTGAGTCCCAGAGAGAGATGCACAGGTCCTTGATAGCTATTATGGGTGAACTGAATCTGGAACAACGCAAGCAAGTGATGAACTTCCTCAACCGAAATTGGCGGGAAGAGATGAGAGGCAGACACAGGAATCATCCGCCACCGCCCTGATTTGTCTGCTAATCACCGCCTGAAATCTGAAACTGGTGGTTATCCGCTCATATCCCAATATTACCAGGGTGCCTGTATAATTTGATCCTCTGAAAGGCAGACTTGTAATTGAATTACGATTCTGACCGATATTGGATTTAAAATATGACCACACCCGTCAAAACAGCAATGCAACAATTCATCAATGCCTACCTAACCGCAGCAGGAAAAACCGGCAAGAAATTTCCCACAGTGGAATTTGATCCTGAATGGTTGTCGGAGTGCCAGAAAGACACGGTCGACACGGATGGTCGGGTCGGCTGGCGACCGGTCGAACAACGGCAGCACGTGGATTTTAACGGCCTGGAAAATGCTCTCGAGCTGCAGATTCATCCTGATATAAAGGAATATTACGGCAGCTTCTGGTCAGGATCGCTGGAAGCAACCTGTGACGAAGGTCATGTCAGTTTGATCCAGCTGTGGAATCCCCAGGATTTTGATAGACTGATCGCAAACCTGATAGGGCACGCACTGGTAAAAAAACGTTTGAAACAATCATTCACCGTCTTCTTTGCGAATACCGAACCGGATTCCGAGTATTTCCTCAGCATTGATAATGAAACCGGTGCAGTTCTCCTGGAAGCGCCTGGCTTGCCACCCCGAAAAAGCGTGGAGGCATGTCTGTCCGATTTTATCAAGCGACTCAAACCCTGTCTCGAACCATCCGGAATTCACTAGTTCTTGTTCGGATGCGGCCCACCCTATTCGAAGCCCGAGGTGGTTATTATGAAAACACTGACTCTTGCACCCAGAAGTAGAGCCAACGGAGACATCTATCTGCCGGGTTCAAAGAGCCTGTCTCTCAGGGCGATGCTCATTGCCAGCCTTGCCCGGGGTACAACGCAAATAACCAACCTGTTACGTAGCGACGATACCCAGCGCATGCTGGATGCACTGCAACAATTGGGTGTGGACATTGCGCAGTCTGAAGAAAGCACCAGGATTCAGGTTACCGGATTGGCTGGCCCGTTTTCATGTGATGAGCACCAGGAACTTTTCATCGGGAATTCTGGTGCTAGTATAAGGCCATTATGTGCCGTGCTCAGTCTATCCAAAGGCAGCTATACTCTGACTGGTAACGAGAGCATGCTGGTGCGACCTATTCGGCACCTTGTTGATGCGCTTGCGCATTTGGATGCCAGTATTGATTATCTGGGTGAAACGGGATACCCGCCCCTGTCAATCCAGGGTAAAGAAATTCAGGGTGGTAAAATCACAATTCAGGGAGACATATCCAGCCAGTATCTGACTTCCCTGCTGATTGCCCTGCCGCTTGCCAATGGCGACTCCGATATCGAAATAATCGGCGAGCAGGTTAGCAAACCTTACCTGGATATTACCCTGGATATCATGAACCGATTCGGTGTGCAGGCACGGCATGAGAATCATCAGCGATTCCATGTCCCCGGAAACCAGGAATATCAAAGCCCTGGCGCTTATATGGTGGAAGGCGATGCGTCGTCAGCGACCTATTTCCTTGCCGCCGCAGCAATTAGTGGCGGTACTGTCAGGGTTCACGGTATCGGCACCGAATCCGTCCAGGGTGATACCCGATTTGTAGACGTGCTGGAGACCATGGGGGCAAGGGTCACTCGTGACAGGAACTGGATCGAGGTTACCGGAGCCCAGTTACATGGCATTGATATGGACCTGAATCATATTCCGGATGCCGCCATGACCGTAGCTATTACCGCCCTGTTTGCAACTGGTCCTACCCGGATACGAAACATCTACAATTGGCGTGTGAAGGAAACTGACCGCATGCACGCCATGTCAACGGAACTCAGAAAATTGGGAGCTACGGTTGAGACAGGCAAAGATTATATAAAGATTACACCGCCGCCAAGGATCAGGAGCGCATCTATAGACACCTACAATGATCATCGCGTAGCCATGAGTTTTTCTCTGGCGGCTTTTGGCGGTGCAGCCATTACGATCAATGATCCGGATTGCACGGCAAAGACCTTCCCTAACTATTTTAGCGAGTTTGATGCAATCACATCATGATCAGACTATCCGGTGTATTAATAATAATATCCATTCTGTCAGGTTCGATATCCGTATCGGCAGAATGGAAGCTGCTAAAGGATCAGGACGAAATCCAGGTCTTTTCAAGACATGTCAAAGACTCTGCCTATGATGAATTCAAGGGTGTCGCAATTATTGCGGCGTCCCTTGCAAGCACCCTCGGTGTGCTCGATGACATTGCAGCTTGTCCGGAATGGATAAATTATTGTGATTCAAGCATCCTGCTCGATGACAATGGTTATGATCGGCGGCATGTTTATCAGATAAACGATCTACCGTTTCCAGCGGCTAACAGGGACGTAGTTACAGAAATATTAATAAGCCATGAGGTTGCCACGCGAATTATTACAATCAAAATGACGTCACGTCCGGATTACTATCCGCGGAGCAAACACGTTAGAATTATTCGAAGTGACGGGTTTTTTCAACTTGTCCCTGTTGCAGAAGGCCGTACTCGAGTAGTTTGGCAGCACCATGCGGAGCCAGGAGGCGTGCTACCGGCATTTATGATCAACTCGATGATCGTTGATCTGCCATTTAAGTCCCTGCAAGCGATGCGGTTGCTGGTTCAAAAAGACAAGTATCAGCAGTTGAAGATTGACTATGACAAGGATGGGAATATGGTAGGGCTCCTGCATCGCACCTGGTAGGTTGATTCCCCTCCAACTACAATTTAATCTCAGCCTTCCCGGTATTTTCCAGATTTAACAGAAACTGTTTGATCTCAAGTCCCCCACCAAAACCAGTTAAAGACCCATTTGAACCTATCACGCGATGACACGGAATAACTATTGGCAACGGGTTTCTGCCGTTAGCTGCGCCAACTGCACGTGATGCATTGGGCTTGCCGATATCACGCGCCAACTCACCGTAGCTACGGGTTTCACCAAAAGGAATGCGTTGTAAAGCATCCAGAACAGTCATTTGAAACTCGGTCCCATGAGGCGCCAGGCGGAGACTGAATTGCCTGAGCTCACCATCAAAATATGCCTTCAGCTGCCGTTTGACGCCCGTGAAAAAATCATCATTCTCCGCCCAGTCCGATTCCGGCGCCACCTGCCCCTTTCCTTGTGGAAATCCCAGCCGCTGCAATCCCTGTTCATCTCCAGCAAGCAATAATTTCCCGATTGGACTGTCAAACCAGCAATAATACATAGGTTAAGCTCCAAAATTAAAAATAACCTCAAGGAGTCTGTCCGAGAACAGGCTCCCTATACCATCACCCGGCACACCGCCACAAAAGCATTGCTGCATATGCTCGCCACGGCCGCCATTGTTCGGCTGCCTGCTCAAGCTCCCGAAGCGACAGTTTTTTACCCATCTCCCGTGCAACCACCTTCTGCAGCACGAGATCGCCCGCCAGAAATGCGTCCGGGGCGCCACAAGCCCGCATAACGATATATTGTGCCGTCCAGTCACCAATACCTTTAATACTTTTCAACGCACGGATGAGCATTTCAAAATCGTCTGTAAAATCAATATCTCCTGCTGCCACCGCCCGTGCCATGTCTTTAATTGCCCGGGCTCTACCCCTTGGCATACTGAGCCTGTTGATGTCCAACCGAGCCAACTCCTCGGGCGCAGGAAATAGATACCCGGGTCTGGATTTACATTTTGATGCTGCAGGAATAGTAACGCCGTATTGCCGCACAAGCCTTCCCATAACAGTGGTAGCCCCTGCAACGGATATCTGTTGACCGACGATTGCCCGGACTGCAACTTCAAAGCTATCCCAGCATCCGGGAATCCTGGTGCCCGGAAAGCGTACGATCAGTCGCTGTAAAATATCGCCCGGTTGGTCGCTAGCGGTCAAACCTTGACTGATCTCATGGGGATCCGCGGTGAGATCGAAGATTCTCTTTATTCTCTCAACAATGGTGAGCAACCGAGCGGGATCATTGATTTCTATTTTGCTTGCAAGGCAATTTTCGGCAGGTAAGTGCTCAATGCGTATCACTCCCGGTTCACCGTCCAGGATAAAATTGCGTACATATGCGTTGTTAATTACGGCTTCCACGCCAGGCACAGCTCTTAGTTCCAGAAATCGCAGCATGTGTTCCCAATCATAGGGAGGGCGGTAGTTCAATTTGAAGGTGAATCCGGCAAGTAAACCAGTTTCAATATTTCTTTTGCTGCGCATGATGCTGGGGGTCTGATCATAAACAGCTTTGAAGTGGGCATTGAATCTTCGGACGCTCTTGTAACCCGAGGATAGCGCAACATCGGACATTTTCAGGTTGGTATTGTCTATTAATCTTTTCGCGAAGTGCACCCGCCGGGTTTGAGCCACAGCAAGAGGAGATGCGCCGAGATGCCGATCGAACAAGCGGCACAGATGTCTCGAGCCAACCCCCAGCCTGCTGGCCAGTACATCAACGTCATCACCATCCAGGGCGCCTTCGGATATCAATCTCATAGCCCTTGAAACAGTCGCTGAGGTCCCGGACCAGGCCGGTGTGCCCGGGGATGCTTCCGGTCTACAGCGCAGACACGGACGAAATCCCTCACTCGCTGCAGCAGCCGCGGATTTGAAGAAGGTTACATTCTCTGATTTGGGGAGTTTCACAGGACAAATCGGGCGGCAATAAATTCCGGTAGTTTTTACCCCCACAAAAAAATAGCCGTCAAAACGTGGGTCTCGTGATAATCTGGCTTTTTCCAAAATGCTCGTATCCGCATTGTATTTCAAGCTCTGTTGAGCCATTGATGGATCTCCATGCAACCGGACTTTTGTAAATATAAGTAAACCCTGAATAATTGTCTGGCCGTTTTCGGACCTGTATCTTAAGTATTAATCAGCGATGCATCGGTTGCAATGCAAGATTTTGATTCCTGTGCTTGATGTACTTCATTTGCTACCGGTGGTAAAAAAACAGCATCCCATTTATCATTAAGCAGGAAAACATTGGATTAGCGGGCTAAAATGCTCTCAGCGACATGATTATATCGTTAGGAAAAGTGACTTCCCCGGATGCTGAAATCAATGCCAGGATACCCGCATGGAAAAACAGTAGCGAAACGCATCAGTGCATCGCACTGAATTATGCAGTGGATGTATGGTGGCAAACTGTATCGGTCGAGTTGCCACTCGCCGCCATCTATCTCCTGAGCAGACTAGCCGGCGACTCGATTCAGATACTCGCTACAGTCACTGATCGTGTTGATGAATTTGACCAATGCATTGCCCGGGATGACGCAGATTTTGATAGCGTGTGTACGTCGATGGCGTTACCGGTTCTAAACCTTACTGCACCTTTATCCCTCCAAACAGTCGACATTCCCAAACCCTGGGGCAGGGAAATCTGGCATACCGGATCCGAGGTCCGGGGTATTTCAACCATTCATGGCATGCCACTACCCTGGGTCATCTCTCTTAACAAGTCCGGACTAGTAGGGCAAGCCGATGCAGAACTTATTCTGCTCAAGATCCTGGATCCATTGCCGCAAGAGGTTTACGGCGATCTGTATTTTGAAATGCATACCCGCAAAACAGAAGTCTATGTGGTGACTCATATAGACCCAACAGCCTGGCCGACGGGTAAGGGCCAGATGCGGTTTGGATTTTGTGCGGAGAAACTAAACGCATACCCCGATCCCGACAAGTTCAGATCTGCTTATCTGAACAGCGTACAAAATTACCAGAAGATCCGACGTCAGATCGATTCTCGATTCGATGAATATCGTAAATCGGCGGGTTTCACCGAGCATGATCCGATCCCGGTCAGAGTTCTTGATGAATGGCAGGGCCGCCTTCCTGATGAATGGCAGCAGCTGGAACAAAAACTCAGGGCTGACATGAACGACTTCACCGGGATCAGGGAGCTGTCGGTTGGTGATGTTATCTGTATTGATCCATTTACTCCGCACGCTCTTCAACACGGTGTTCGCACCATTGAATTCCAAACGCCTTACTATGAGCGCAAGATTCTCTCCTTTGCCCAGAAGGTGTTAACCCAAAGCAATTGGGATACGGAAACAGCGATTCAGGAGATGACAATCGCTGCTCCACCGCAACAAGAATTTAAACACGTGCATCAATCGCCCGGCATTTTGGTAGAGAACATTGCTGATTTTGGGCAATTCGCCGTGTTGCGCGTATCCATTGAGTTTGAATGTTCCTATCGGCATCATCTGGACAGCTATGCCCTGGTTATCTGTGTAACGGGTGACTGTGATGTTGGTGGGCTGGTACTTAAATCCGAGGCGGCATGCCTGGTGCCCCATGATCTGGAAACAGTCACTATTGTTAATCCAGCCAGACAACCCATGCAGTGCCTGATTGCCTATCCCAACTTGCCTGTGCATTCAGACCTTGGAAACCACTTATAAAGCCCTGGTCTGTTTGAGTAACTCATGAACTGCCTGCGCCAGGGTAAGTATTTAGATATGCCTCAAATTCCTGTGTGACGAAATTGGGCAGATGCTTACCCCGGCTTCCTGATTCTGCCTGGAAACGTGGCCAGTGTTCCTGGACGATTTGATACAGTAGCGTTGTCTCGGGTTGGTGACGTTCATAGTTGACCTGGGACATCGACCACTGGCGGAATTCTTCCTGCGACAGCAATACCATGGTTTGCGCACTTGTGGGTGTGCAACCAGTATCTGGTGGTGATCCCTGGCACTGCTCCGGGTAATTTCTTCAATTGTAGTCAGAGCGGCCTTCTGAAATTTGTGGGCTTTCTCCTGTTCAGGTGACTTCGATGGTCACACGGGACAGTGGCTTACACCGCCAGAAGAGTTCCTCAGGCAGACTCGCAAGAACAGGAATGCCGGTTATCGCATTCACGTGTATTCGAGCTTGCCTGAATCATTTGCATTTTTTACTTTCCCGAAGTCCCCTTGACGCTGATCATCGCCGATGCGTCGTCTATGGTCTCTTCCCATTTTGCAACGGCAATCTGCTTGTAATGATATTGGGTTGCCTTTGTGGACCAGCGGATGCCCTTCGAACATGAGTATCAGGTGGTAATCCGCCATGTCTCGGCATCCTTCCTGGCCCGATCCTAAAGTAACGTCATGTTGATGAACTAAACCACTTGTTTTCCACAGCAGACGCTGACTTTGACGGTGTGTGTACGTCGATGGCGTTACCGGTCCTTTAACCCTTGAAACAGTTGTTATTCCCAAACCATGGGGCAGGGAAATCTGGTACACCGGATCAGAGGCCCGGGGTGTTTCAACCATTCAGGGGCTACCTCTGCCCTGGGTCACCTCCCTTTACAAGTCCCGGCTGGTTGGGGAAGCTGATGCTGACCCTGTGCTGCTCAAGATTCTGGATCCATTGCCGGATTAGGTATATGGCTATAAACGGCAAAGTTTGTGATCGACAAAACGGTCGCCGCGACGGTTTATTTTTCTAAATCTAGTTTATTTTGTTATATATCTATTACTTACAACACATCCAAGACATGAAGATAGGCGTTACCAAGACGCTTTTC
>JASJXV010000140.1 GCA_030123805.1 Gammaproteobacteria bacterium | reverse complement strand
TCTTCAATAAGCGAACAGTTCTTGCAGGCGTCCCGATAGAGCCACTTGAACACCCTTATCGATGCTCCCTAACTTTGTCACTAGCCTCAATTTGTCTACTGCCCTGATTTGATCAAGCAGAATTAATCCCTTTTTACCTTTGAATTTACACTTAATTCGACAGGGGAAATCAAATCCTTTGGTGGTCATTGGGGCGACCAGCACTGTAGACAATGCCGCCATTTCATTTGGTGAGATTACAACGCAGGGTCTGGTTTTACTGATTTCCCGGCCTTTAGTCGGGTTGAGTTCAACTAACCACACCTGAAACCGGGCAATAGCAGGTCTTACCATTGCAGGTCTTCATCAGATGTTAGTGTGGCATCTAACCACTCATGATCAACTGGCTCAGAACCGCCGTGGCTTGATAATATAGCCGCAATTGACTCTTTCCAGCCTTCCCTGTGTCCTTTACTCGGGGTTACCAGCAGACCCTCTTTCACTATTTTGATCTTTAGCTCTTTTCCTTCTAGTTGGGCCTGTTCAATAATCGCTTTAGGAATTCGTATGCCCCGAGAATTCCCAATTTTTACTAACTGAGCCATTTCATTAACCTCTTTCTTCGAAGCAAGTAATGTAACTATAATGTAATTACTTTTCTTTGGCTAGCCTAGCATGTGGCATTGATGGATGACGGGATTTCGGGTCTTCCTATAACTCCTCTGGTTCAGTTGCAACTTTAAGATTCTTTCTGGCCTGATCCGATTTTAATCGCGATTTTATCTTTAATCACGTAGTGTAGCTTTATAATAGTAACCAATTTCAGGACCTCGAAGATGGGCATTTACGACCGATACATTTTGCCACACCTGGTAAACAGCAGTTGCAGCGCTAAACCCATTCGTTATCAGAGGGAAAAGATTGTGCCCGGCGCCAGTGGAAGAGTCCTGGAAGTTGGCATGGGCTCCGGCTTGAATCTGCCCTACTACGATGCGGGAAAAGTGGAATTTGTGTGGGGACTGGAACCCTCAGAAGGCATGCGTCGCAAAGCCCGGGCTGCAGTTGCGGCAGCACCCTTCGAGGTAAAGTGGCTGGATTTGCCGGGAGAAGAGATTCCTCTGGATGACAATTCGGTCGATACGATCGTTCTAACCTACACACTCTGCACTATTCCCGATACCTTGCAGGCTCTGGAACAGATGAAGCGCGTGCTCAAGCCCGGCGGCGAGATGCTGTTCTCGGAACACGGGGCTGCACCGGATGAAAATGTACGGAAATGGCAGGATCGTATTGATCCACTCTGGAAGCTCTTCAGCGGTGGCTGTCATGTCAATCGACCGATACCACAACTGATCGAACAGGGAGGGTTCAAGGTATCGAATCTGGAGACCATGTATCTGCCGAGTACTCCAAAATGGGTAGGTTTCAATTATTGGGGTTCGGCAACCTGACGATTCTCACCGCCCACATCTAGCTCTTCATCCTACAACACAGCTTGTATTTCTTTCCACTGCCGCACGGACAGGGATCGTTTCGCCCGGTCTTGGCTCGTTGCCCAGGAACCCGTGCATGCTTCTGCTGTCGTGTGAGTTGATCCATAAACGACCGTGTTCGGTGAAAGAACATCTTATAGCCCTCGCAGAGGTAGTTAAGTCCGGGCTCCGCCTGCGGACTCAGTATAATACGATCTTTAGGACAGCCTCCATGACACAATTCCAGAACATCGCATGCAAGACAATAGCCAGGCAATGCATCAAATTTAGCCCGGCCGAATGCTCTCTGCTGCTTATGGTCAAGAAGGGTGGCAATTGGTATTGCCTGGATATTACCCAGGCGATGTTCCGCATCCACGAAGTGGTCACAAGAGTAAAAATCGCCGTTATACTCAACGACTGGTACATCCCCACAGGTCTTTCTGAAAATGCACAGTGCATGGGGTTGTCCCAGCGCCGTTCTGGCCACCTCCTCAAATATTTGCACCATCACCCTGCCAACATCGTGGGCCACCCAGGCGTCGAAGATTCGGCATAGAAATTTCCCATATTCGATGGCTGGCACGCTCCGCTCGGTGGCACCCGTGGCGCTATCGTTATCAATTTCCACAAGTGGTATAAATCCAATGTACCTGGCATTGATTGACTTGAAAAATTGATAGACCTCCCTTGGATACTTCACATTTTCTGCATGCACCACACAAAGAATGTCACATGGAACCTTGTGTTCGATCAGTAATTGATAACCACGCATAACGTCCCCATGGCTGGGCTTGCCTGCGCGGCTGCAACGGTAGCGATCATGCAAATCCGGCGGGCCATCAAGACTGATACCCACCACAAAATTGTTAGCAGAAAAGAACCTCGCCCAATCGTCATCGATCAGCGTGCCATTGGTTTGCATACTATTGATGACCTCCTTACCCGGCGGTCGATATTTTTTCTGCAGATCAACCACCTTCAGGAAGTATTCAAGTCCCAGCAGGGTCGGCTCGCCGCCATGCCAGAAAAAACTGATCTCCTTTCCATGGGTTGCTTTGATGTGCTGCACAATATAATTCTCGAGCAACTTTTCAGACATACGAAACGATCGCGCCTGGGGATACAAGTGCTGTTTCTCCAGGTAGTAGCAGTATTCGCAATCCAGATTACAGATAGCGCCAATGGGTTTTGCAAAAATCTGAAAGTCTCGTCTCGCCATAGTGATGGTAATTGTTTATTCAAAAACCAGATCCCTCGATTGTAACCCAATCCCTCCTTTAGCGCGGTGGGGCGATCCGGCGGTCCGATCGAGTCACGCAGCCCGGGTCGCGTAGACATCTCGGAATTGCGACACACCAAGTGACAAACTTCATCAATTGGTTGTAGACTCAATAATAGGGTGAACCCACCAGGGAGACGCAACCCATGCCAAGGGAAAATATGCTGGCCGAAGCCATACGAATGTATGGCCACAATGATGATCTGATAGATGCCTACCTGGCCAGACCCACAGGGACCGGTCCGTATCCTGGAGTGGTTGTAATCCATCACATGCCTGGCTGGGATTCCGGTTCTCTGGAAATAACACGCAAATTTGCCTTCAACGGCTACAACACAATATGTCCTGATCTACATTATCGGCAGGGCAAAGGCAATGCCACGGAAAATGCCATCAGTGTCCGCGAGGCGGGCGGCATGCCGGATGATCGCACCATGGGCGATGTTGAAGGCGCGATCAGGTATCTGCAAACTGTCGGCAATTTTAATGGCAAGGTCGGCATCATCGGTTATTGCTCCGGAGGTCGTCAAACCTATCTGGCCGCATGTACTCTTAAGGGCATTGATGCTGCAGTGGACTGTTACGGGGGCGGTGTGGTCGCATCGGCTGACCAGCTCAACGAACACCAACCGGTGGCACCGATTGACTATAGCGAAGATCTGAATTGTCCATTATTAGGGCTATTCGGCAATGAAGATAAACGCCCTTCCCCTGCGGATGTTGACAGCATTGAAGCAAAACTGCAGAAGTACGGCAAAACCTTCCAATTTCATCGCTACGAAGGCGCGGGTCATGGCTTCTTTACCGTGAATAGCCCTGCCTATAATCAACCGGCCGCAGATGGCGGCTGGCAGCAGATATTTACCTGGTTCAGGAAATACCTGTCTGGCTGATCAACCCGGAAATTAATTAAGTCTGCACGCAAAATAAAGAAATCTCTGACGCCTATCCTGTTCTGAGGCAATTGCGCTGTGCGTCCTTTTCCGCCATTCCAGAGCAAACACCTCTTTCTCTATTTTCGGTACAAAAATCAAGGTAGTATTGAAGGCTGGATTTCGATATTCAATGGGATCGTCAAAATTACATTAGAGAGGAACAGCAGGAAATGAGCAACGCAGGAAAAACAGTCGAAGTAAAAGCCGCCATGTCGGGAATCTTCTACAGAAGAGCTTCTCCCGACGATCCCGCCTATGCAGAAGTGGGGGATAGCGTAAAAAAGAAACAGGTCCTCGCCTTGCTGGAGACAATGAAGGTATTCCAGAAAGTCAAATCACCGGCGGCTGGAACAATCGAGGCAATCCTAATCGAGAATGAAACCCCGGTAACGGATGGGACGGTTCTTATGGTGATCAAATCCTGAACGGGAGAAAGCTGATATGGGCGAATGGATGGATGGGTACATAGCCAGAATGGAAGCTCTTGATGAAGAGGCTCTTCGCGGCGGAGGCCAGGAACGAGTCGATGTGCAACATGGATTGGGCAAGCTGACGGCGCGGGAGAGGATAGACAAGCTGGCGGACCCCGGTAGTTTCAAGGAATTCGGTTCAAATGTGCGAGATCCTTCAGCCCGGTTCAGGCCGACTCAGAAGCCGAGTCCCTGCGACGGTGTGGTTATCGGTATGGCCGAGGTAGATGGCAGAAAAATAATGGTCTATGCCATCGACTTTACCGTGATGTCCGGCACCATTGGTGACCAGGGTGTCTGGAAAATAGCTGAACTGGTTAAAATGGCCGGACAGGAGCAGCTTCCAATCTTCGGCATCATAGATTCCGCAGGATCCCGGATTTGTTTCAAGAATGGTTCGGCAGGCCTGAACGGTATCGGGCAACTGATCAGAAACTACTGTCTCTACTCAGGAATAATCCCTCAAATTACTATGATTCTGGGTCCATGCACCGGCCCGATGGCACAGATAGCCACGCTCTCGGATATTCTGATAATGAATGCAGAGACCGGCTTCCTCTGGCTGGGCGGGAAGATAGAGTCTGAAGACGCCGGAACGGCTGAGTTCCATATGACAAAGTCCGGGCAATGTGACCTGATCGCAGAGACTGACGAACATGCAATAGAGCTTGCCAAGCAGGCCTTTTCATTTATACCGCAAAATTGTTGGGAAAAACCGACTATCGTCCCCACCGATGACCAGCCGGACAGGCGCGAGGAAGAACTGCTCAACGTCATGCCGAACGATCCCAAGTTTACCTACGATATGCATGAGATCATCGAACTGATCGTCGATGACGGTGAATTCTTTGAATTAAAGGCAGATTTTGCGCCCAATTTCATCATCGGCTTTGCCCGTTTCGATGGCATAGTTACCGGCATTGCAGCCAGCAATCCGGATGAGCTAAGCGGTGTCATGGAACCGGACTCTTCGGACAAGTACGACAAGTTCATGATGTTCCTGGACTGCTTCAACATCCCCCTACTCACCCTGTCAGATACCACTGCCTACCCGCCGGGCGACAAATGGGAGCGAATGGGTGTGATCCGACATGGCGCAAAGAACCTGCACGGCTATTCCAATCTGACCAACACCAAAATAACTGTGGTGCTCAGAAGATCCTACGGAGGCTCCAACATAACCATGGGTTGCGCCAAGATGGGTCCTGATTTCGTATTCGGCTGGCCGACTACAGAGTTTGCTCCCACTGGCCCGGATTCGATTGTCCAGGCCATTTTCCACAAGGAACTGGATGTTGCTAAAGAAAAGGGCAACTATGACGAAGTTTACAACGCCTACCTTATTCCCCTGAAAGAAAGTTTCAGTGTTCTCAATATGTCCAAGGTCTACACGACATTTTATACCGTACACGCGGTGATCGACCCGAGGGATACCAGAGCCAATATTGTCAGGTCGCTGCATGCTTCGCTGAACAAAAAGGAGCCGACTCCCCAAAGGAAGCGCTATATCAAACCGGCCTGACAGGACATAAAAAAGAGGAAAAAAGCATGGGCAATCGAATGGACGATGCCATAAAAAGATACCAGCAAATTCAAGAGAAAAATCTCCTCGGCGGTGGTGTAGAACATATAGAGCGACAACACAATCGCGGCAAACTAACAGCTCGAGAGCGAATTGATGTGCTCATAGATGCGAATACGTTTAACGAGATGGGATCGAGCGTGGGTACGACCGGAGCCCGTTTGGACGGTAGAGTGCCCGTCGCGCCATGCGATGGTGCCGTCATTGGTACAGCAAAGGTGCATGGCCGACTGATCGCCATATATGCACCGGATTTTACCGTGCTGGGGGGATCCACCGGAGCACAGCATGGTCACAAATATATGAAGATTCTGGAAATGGCGGCCCGAGTGGGTATTCCTCTGGTCAATCTGCTGGATTCTTCTGGCGGTCGTTTAGGCTATATAGATGTCATCACCGCGGGAGTCGACTGGCAGTTCCGGATGGAGTCGCTGTACTCCGGTCTGATACCGCAGATCACTGTCCTGATGGGGCCATGCATTGCCGGTGGGGCTTATCTGCCAACCCTGTGTGATTTTCTGCTGATGAGCAGGATTTCTGCCAACATGTGGCTCGGCGGCCCACGCCAGACAGAGGCAGCCACCTCGGAGAAAATCGATCGCGATATCGGCAGCCCGGATTATCATATGCGCCTTTCAGGTAGTGCTGACATGGTGGGCGATGATGATGATATAACCATTAAACAATGCCGCGAGCTGCTCAGGTACCTGCCACAGAACTATCGGGAAAAGGTTCCCAATTGGGAACAATCAGATGATCCCTTACGGCAGACTGATGCCCTGAAGGATCTCATTCCAGATGATTTCAGCGAAACCTATGACATGCACGATGTCATTGAAGTACTGGTCGACGATGGTGATTATCTGGAGATAAAGGATGAATACGCCAAGAACCTGATCACCTGCTTTGCCCGTTTCAATGGCGAAGTCGTGGGTATAGCTGCCAACAATCCCAAGTATCCGGGAAGCATTCTGGAAGTGAATTCTTCCGACAAATACTACCGGTTCCTGCAGGTACTGGACGCTTACAGTATTCCGTTGGTCAACCTGGTGGATACACCACCATTTGTACCCGGTGAAGATGAAGAGGCAAGAGGACTGTTAAGGCATATGGGGAAACTCGTGGATGTATATGCCACTACCACTGTGCCCAAAATTAGCGTCGTTCTGCGGGAAGCCTATGCCGATGCAGGGTCGATGGTCATGGGTGCCCTGAAAAGTATGGGAGCTGACCTGACCTATGCCTTGCCTATTGCGCAGTTCGCCATTGAAGCTTCCGAACTTAACTATTCTGAAGTCTATGGTAAGGGCATTGAAGATGATGCCTATGAGTCATACATGTTTCTTTCGCGCGAAAAATATGACGCATTTGAAGTAGGTCTTACTTTCACCGCCCAGATCATTGATGAAATCATCCTGCCCCGGGATGTCAGAAAGAAAATAATTGATGCCCTCGAAATCACGCGGAACAAGGTAGAAGAACTCCCTGAGCGAGCAAAGATGCACGGGGCGCCCCCTACTTAACCGGTTGCGGTATTCCGCGTACTGCTTAAAAGTCAATCGTTAAAGTCTTACACCTGTCGTAGGATTCAATTTGTAATGAGGTAGTAGGTAGCATGTTCAACAAAATCCTGGTCGCCAATCGGGGAGAGATTGCCTTAAGAATAATCCGCGCTATCAAAGAGTTGGGAATAAAATCTGTGGCAGTCTATTCAGACGCTGATGAAACGTCCAGTCATTTACGCTTAGCCGACGAGAAGGTATGCATCGGGCCGGGCATGAGTGCCAAGAGTTATCTGCGTATCGAAAACATAATCGCTGCTGCCAAAGAAACCGGTGCAGATGCGATACATCCCGGTTATGGCTATCTCGCAGAGCGTCAGAGCTTTGCAACCGCGTGCCAGGACTCCGGTTTCGTCTTTATAGGTCCTACCCCGGATAACCTCAAACTCGCCGGGGACAAGATTATGGGCAAGCAGATCATAGAAAAAGCCGGTGTGCCGGTAATTCCGTCCAGCCCCGGCAGCATAACGACTCTGGATGAAGCCAAAAGCGTCAGTGCAGATATTGGTTATCCGGTCATGATTAAGGCTTCCGGTGGGGGGGGCGGGCGCGGTATCCGGATTTGTTCGAACGAAGCTATACTCTGTGAAGAATTTCCTATCGCCAAGGCTGAAGCAGGCGCTGCTTTCGGTAACGACGAACTTTACATCGAGAAGTTCATCGAAGCACCCAGACATATTGAATTCCAGGTGATGGCCGATCAGTACGGGAACATTGCTCACCTGGGCGAGCGGGAGTGCAGTATCCAGCGCCGCTTCCAGAAACTGATTGAAGAGTCACCCTCCCCTCGTCTCACGCCTGAATTAAGAAATAGAATGGGAGCGGCAGCCATTACCGCCGCAAGAGCTGTGGATTACGTTAATGCTGGTACGGTTGAGTTTCTTATCGACAAGGATGACAACTTCTACTTCATGGAAGTCAACGCAAGAATTCAGGTCGAACACCCGGTAACCGAAATTACCACCGGTATCGATATTGTCAAAGAACAGATCAGAATTGCTGCCGGCGAGAAACTCGGTTATTCATTTGAGGACATCCCTCTCAGGGGTTGGGCAATCGAGTGTCGAATCAATGCCGAAGATCCTGCCAGAGGATTTCTTCCCTCACCTGGAACCATAGAAGAATATCACGCTCCCGGTGGCTACGGAGTCAGGCTGGATACTCATCTCTATCAAGGTTACTCGCTGCCGATTTTCTATGATTCACTGATCGCCAAGCTCATTACATTCGACGCCACCAGGCAAGGTGCAATCAGTATTATGAAACGCGCCTTAGAGGAATTTACGGTGCATCCTCTCAAGACCACTATCCCGCTGTTTCTGGAAATTATGGATGATGAAGAGTTTAAACGTGGGGAATTTACCACCAGCTTTATTACCAAATTTGTGCCTGATGATGACGACGATGAGGAGGAATATGGCTGAGTGATTGAGGTAGCCACTCCAGTCAGGTC
>JASJXV010000235.1 GCA_030123805.1 Gammaproteobacteria bacterium | reverse complement strand
GCGCTATTATCGGCCGATTCAGTATCCATTTGACCTCGAGTTACTCCGTCGAAGAATTAAGCTTTCGCAGCTTGCATTGCAAGCAGTGAGAGCCTGGTTCCTGTCCGGAAATTAACAAACCTGATTGATATTTACTTTACTTTGAAGTCGTTAGGGCTATAAATCAACAACTTAATTAGGAACTAACCACCCTGGGGCTGAAATCCAGACAAAAGCCGGTTACTCGGCTGACTGCCTGAACTTTGCTTCTCTTCTGCGAGCATGCAGCACCGGTTCAGTATAGCCATTTGGTTGTTCGCGCCCCAGAAATATCAGATCATGCGCTGCCTGAAATGCGATGCTTTTATCAAAATCAGGTGCCATATTCCGGTAAGCAGGATCTCCCTGGTTTTGACGATCCACGACTGCAGCCATACGTTTCAGGGTCTTCGTAACCTGATCCTCATTGCAGACACCATGCCGTAACCAGTTAGCAATGTGCTGACTGGAAATGCGTAGCGTCGCCCGGTCTTCCATTAAACCAACATCGTCGATATCGGGAACCTTGGAACAGCCGACTCCCTGATCGATCCATCTCACAACATAACCGAGTATACCCTGAGCGTTGTTATCCAATTCTTTCTGTACCTCATCGGCTGACAGATTGGTACCGCCAAGTAGCGGTATAGTCAAAATATCCGCCTCGCTCGCTCTGTCTCGATCTGCAAGTAAATCCTGTTGTCGTCTTACATTCACTTCATGATAGTGCATAGCATGCAGTGTGGCCGCCGTTGGAGACGGTACCCAGGCAGTATTGGCGCCTGCTTCCGGGTGCTCTATTTTCGTTTGCATCATCTGCGCCATTTCATCTGGCATTGCCCACATGCCTTTACCTATCTGCGCTCTGCCTGGCAAGCCGGATTCAAGCCCAATATCTACATTCCAATCCTCATAGGCTTTTATCCATGCCTCCTGCTTCATGAGCGTCTTTCTCACCATCGGTCCTGCTTCCATACTGGTGTGAATCTCATCCCCAGTACGATCTAGAAATCCGGTATTGATGAATATCACTCTCTCCCTGGCAACAGAGATGCATTCTTTCAAATTGAGAGTCGTGCGCCGCTCTTCGTCCATGATGCCTATTTTGAGGGTATTTCTTTCCATACCCAACACTTGTTCAATCCGATCAAACAGTTCCACCGTAAAGGCTACTTCGTCTGGACCATGCATCTTTGGTTTTACAATATAAACGCTGCCTGTCCTGCTGTTCCTTAAACTACCCGTATGTTTCAAATCATGGACTGCAATAAGGCTGGTGATCATGCCATCCAGAATCCCCTCCGGTATCTCTTCGCCATTCAATGTCACTGCGTCTGTGGTCATCAAGTGCCCGACGTTCCTGACCAGCAGAAGACTT
Source organism: Gammaproteobacteria bacterium (assembly GCA_030123805.1). GTDB lineage: Bacteria > Pseudomonadota > Gammaproteobacteria > Pseudomonadales > Azotimanducaceae > JASJXV01. The sequence continues at coordinate 1,186 of JASJXV010000235.1, read as the reverse complement.
CGGCCGGGGACCGTGAATTCCTTTCCGTCCGGGTCACAATAAACCCTGTCAGGATTTAGCGTTCGCGTTAATGTCTGCCCCCCTTTCTCAAACTTTTCTTCGAGATCACCACGCATCAAACCCAGCCAGTTACGATAAACCAACGATTTATCCTCTGCGTCAACGGCAGCCACAGAATCTTCACAATCCTGAATCGTGGTCAGTGCTGCTTCCATGAAAACATCTTTCACACCGGCAGGATCATCCTTGCCAACCCTATCATTTCTGTCAATGGCGATTTCCAGATGCAACCCATGCTGCTTTAACAGTATGGCTGACGGATCTTCTGTAGCGCCAGTGTAGCCAACAAACTGGTTGCGATCGGCTAACCCGGTTTCAGCACCGCTGGCCAATCTGGCACGGAGCTTGCCGTCCATCACTGAGTACTGAATGACGTCCTTATAGTCACCCTTAGCCAACGGCAGATTGGCATTCAGAAACTGCTGCGCATACCGGATCACCTTGGCTCCTCTGCCAGGGTTATAGCTGGTTCCTTTTTCTGCACCCGGCGATTCAGGAATAACATTCGTGCCATAGAGAGCATCATATAGGCTACCCCAGCGAGCATTTGCTGCATTCAATGCAAAACGGGCGTTCATGATGGGTACTACCAACTGCGGACCTGCCTGCTCAGCAATCTCTTTGTCTACATTTGTTGTCGTAATCTCAACACGATCACCTTCGAGTACCAGATATCCAATATCAGTTAGAAATTTCCTGTACTCCGCTGCATCAATCTGTTGACCCGCCCTCTGCCTGTGCCAGGTGTCAATTAATCCTTGCAATTCATCACGTTTCTCAAGCAGAGCCTTATTTTTGGGCATCAAATCCTCAAGGATAGCTTCAAAGCCTGACCACAAATCTTCGGCGACTACACCTGTGCCAGGAATAATATCCTCGACCACCAGGTCATGTAATACCCTGGCGATCTGTAATTTGCCTCTGGTGATTCGATCGGTCATGTCTATTTGCCTCTGTGTCTCTAAAAATTATTACCGGTCAGACACTATGTATTAACTTGCTCCGCTAACAGCGTTAATACACGTTGTCCAGGTGTATTAGCCAGGAATAAATCCGGAAAAAACCTTCTGGATCAATTGCTTGCTAGTTAGTTCCTGTCCGGAAACTGCCAATCCTGACAAGAAAA
>JASJXV010000234.1 GCA_030123805.1 Gammaproteobacteria bacterium | reverse complement strand
GGTGAATGGGGTCAGGTCCCTCACCGAGTAATCTCTCGCAGCAACTCGCGGTAATAAACATAATTCTCATATGGAACATCGGCACGCACGCGACCATCAACCAAGGGGATGTATCCACCCTCTTCCACAAGGGGTACAACTTTTTCCACTGCCCGTCGGATGGCGTCTTTCCCTTCACGCAAGGCATCCAAATCGATGCCACCGATCAACCTCAGATCCCGCCCGAATTCTTTCCGCAGAGCCGGATAATTCATCACTGATTGTTCCACCTCGCAAGCCCATAGACAGTTGATACCCCTTTTCAACAAGCCTGGAATCAGAACTTTAATATTCGCGTAAGTGCGGCAAATCAGGGTCTTTACCCCAGCCTGATTTGCCAAATCAAGAAGCGGCTGATAGAAGGGCAGCACAAAATCCTCGTACATGCGTGGCGAAATCAGAGCGCCGTTGTTGTCACCAATAGGTTCACTGAAAACCAGGGCATCGACTTTTACTTCTCGCAGAACCCGTGCAGCCAACAGGGCAGCAAATTGCCCCTGAATGCGCATATATTCGCGTACAAAATCGGGCTCATCGAGCAGCAAGTACATCAACTCGGTAAAGCGCTTAGCCCCGTGCACACCCATGGAGAGTAAAAAACCTTCATGAACACGGACCATCAGAATGTAATCGCTGTCCCGCAGACGGTCGACCTGCCAGTTTTTTGGCAGCCGACTGGGGTCTGCGGGATCGAGTCGCTCCCTCAAAGAATCCAGTTCCTTGAGCGAGGAGGGCCATTTTGTAAATCCAGGATGGGGATCCAAATCCAGCTTGAGCTCCTCCCGTCTGTCGGATGGAAACTGCTCTTGCAGATCCACGTTTTTAGGCAGACCTTGTGCCTGCCAGACTTCAAGCGTCTCTGGGCGGATGCCTTCCTCGAAATAGGGCACCCGATCAGGATTCCCGTAATGGATGGTTTTATAGAACCGTGCTCTAGTGTCCATCATTCATCCTATTGGGAAGTCCCAATATAACCTGAATTAACCACGTTAATGAAAAAATAGCAATCTAGTGTGGCTGTTGGGTTTCATCCTTGTCTAAATATACGGAATTGCCATACGGCTGCCGAAGCCAGATGCGCTATTGGCAGTCATCCGTATGGGCATGATTCAAAACGACCAGAGCGATTATGAAGTGGAATCCAGCAATCTGCCAGGTTTTTTTAGATGAGCAAATACGCGATTGAGGGGGTCGCCCGGGGTTCTGAACTAAACCTCTATTCCGCCTTTCGGGGATATCTGCGATCAGACATCTGTTGAGGTGATGAAGGTTATGGATGGCCCTTTTTCGACGGCGGTCAACCCACAACAGACCTAACGGAAAATCAAATTCGACGGCCTGCATAGCCCCCTGGTGAAGATTACGTGCTTTTGTTGATCGCCAATGTGGCGAATTTGCACTTGATATGTGCCACAATGGAGATGACTATACTGCTATACGAAGTGAAGCCCACCGAGAAGAGAGTGCATAATTTGACTCTGTATAAAATGGATTTCCACCCTAAATATAATTAGCCCAGGAGGCTGTGATCATGCCAAGACAGTTACTAGATGAAGCTTTGATTCACCCAAGCATTAGGTCCCGCATGGGCGACAGGTACGAAGAGACTATTAGCGAAGTTAAAAATTCGGCTGCAAGCAGTCCCGTGCTAGTCGTGGGTATGAGGCAGAACCCATTTTGCAAAAAAGTTCGAAAGAACTTGGATAGTGCAGGTATTAACTACAGCTATCTTGAGTACGGCAGCTATTTCAAAGAGTGGCAGCGCCGCTTGGAGTTAAAAATGTGGAGTGGCTGGCCTACTTTTCCCATGGTTTTTGTTAACGGTCAATTGGTAGGCGGTAATCAGGAAGTTAATGTTTTGCTCACTTCTGGAGAATTAAAAAAATTGCTAGATAACGAAAATGATTAATGTAGCGTATAACAGTGCACGGCAACATAAGGATCGCCATGGACATTCAGGAATTGAATAAAACCATCATAGAAGAATTTCGTGCTAATGACGGCAAGGTAGGTGGACAATTTGAAGGTGCACCGCTACTCCTGCTGACGACAATCGGAGCAAAGTCAGGTCGTTCACGTACCAATCCATTAGTCTATCTTACTGACAATGATCGTTATGTGATAATCGCTTCTTATGCAGGAGCACCCACCCATCCCCCTTGGTATTACAACCTGAAAGCCAACCCTGGTGTGGAAGTTGAAATTGGTACACAGCGGTTCAAAGCTCGTGCCGAGATACTAGAAGATCCAGAAAGGTCCAATCTGTACCAGCAAGCAGCATCGGCGATGCCTGCATTTTCCGATTATCAAAGGAAAACCACGCGCACTATCCCAGTAATCGCACTTCACCAACAGTGAATTTCTACTTGTCAAAGTCTATTCGGTTCATCGCCGTTCATCGCCTAACATGTGGTTCAATGCGGTGGGCGATCCTGCATGTGACTTGCTCCCAGCATGGAATTTATTCACCCGGGATACTCGATGCTTATTTCGCAGCGCAATCCAGGCTGATGACGCGACCTGGATACGAGGCCAGGGTTGGGCTCTTTACCAGGCTCGACTTGCACTTCC
>JASJXV010000139.1 GCA_030123805.1 Gammaproteobacteria bacterium | reverse complement strand
CAATAGTCAACACACTGGTAGTTGATCATAATTTATTGCCTCCGTCCCCTTTATTATTGCCTCCGTCCCCTTTATTTTAACCCCCCTGGTCTGCTCCCTTTGTTCTTAATCGTTGACAATCCTGATGACGGGTTGACTTTCAGCATCGGCTGAATCGCTACAAATAGCAGCGGCAACGGCACGCGCTATGTCACGGAAAACAAGCGATATCTCGCTCTCAGGATCCACAGCCACTGGAGGTTGACCGCTGTCGAGTAATTGGCGGATCTCTATGGATAGCGGCAAACTTGCTAGCAACCGGGTACCATACTCCTCAGCAATGACCAGACCGCCTCCCTCGCCAAAGATCGTTTCCTTGTGTCCGCATTCACTACAGATATGCACACTCATATTTTCTACGATACCGAGAACCGGCACATTCACTTGACGAAACATCTCAATTCCTTTTTGCGCATCCAGCAGCGCTATATCCTGCGGGGTAGTCACAATCACGGCGCCACTAAGTGCCACCTGCTGGCAGAGTGTCAATTGAATATCTCCGGTACCCGGCGGCATATCAACGATCAGATAGTCCAGATTATCCCACCGTGTCTGGCCTACCAATTGCTGCAAAGCGCCACTGGCCATTGGACCTCGCCATACCATCGGCGTGCGGTCAGATGCCATAAAACTCATCGACATGCACTGTATACCGTGCGCCTCAATGGGTTCCATCAATGACTGCTGATAGATCTCTGGTCTGGTGCCCTCAGGAACACCCAACATTGAGCCCTGACTGGGTCCATAGATATCTGCATCGAGTAATCCCACCCGAGCGCCTTCTACTTTCATAGCCAATGCCAGATTAACGGCAACAGTGGATTTCCCAACGCCACCCTTACCCGAGGCAACCGCGATAACATTTTTTACTCCCGAAACAGGTTGACCTTTCCCCGACGTGAATGACTCTATCTGCCAGTTAAATTGCACGTGAACTTCCAGATCGCCATGCAGCTGTTGAATTCGATCCGTTATCTGTTGCGCCAGGTCAGCGGTGATGCCCGCGGCTGGATACCCTAGTGTTAGACTTAACAAGACGCTCTGCTCACCTGAGGAGAAGTCTGTGATGGCCGCAGAGAGACTATTACCCAGATAGGGATCCTTAATATCATGCAATGCTGCGGTTATCGATTCTCGTGTGATTGCCATTAGGTGCTTACCAATAAGAAAATGAGGGCGGATTATGAATGGATTGAACCTGTTTGGAAACGAATTTCTATGGGATCAAGCCTTACCGGACGAAAATTGGGATGCAAAATATCACCTCAACCGCTATATTACGCACCCTGAAAAAATCTATCTGGTAAAAACTCAATGAACAGCGATGACAAACGCCGCATTCTGGTCACCAGCGCTCTACCGAATGCGAACGGCTCCATCCATCTGGGGCACCTGCTGGAACATATACAAACCGACATCTGGGTGCGGTTTCAGCGTTTGTCCGGTCACCAGTGCATCTATGTATGTGCTGACGATACCCACGGCACCGCAATCATGCTCAAGGCAGATCAACAGGGGATCACGCCAGAGACTTTGATAGCGAATATCAAAACGGAACACGAAGCCGATTTCAGGGATTTTCTGATCAGTCACGACAATTATTACTCCACTCACACCGAAGAAAATCGTGAATTCTCTGAACAGATCTATCGCCGTTGCAGAGATGCAGGCATGATCGAAATCCGTTCAGTAGAACAACTGTATGATCCGGAAAAGAATATGTTTCTGGCGGATCGATTCATCATTGGTACCTGCCCAAAATGTAAGGCTGAAAACCAATATGGTGACAACTGTGAGGCGTGTGGTGCAACCTATGCAGCAACTGACCTGATTGCACCGAGATCGGCTGTTTCCGGTGCTGTCCCGGTAACGAGAAAATCAGATCATCACTTTTTCAAGCTATCGAGTTATCAGGATTTCCTGAAGGATTGGACCCGCAGTGGTACGCTGCAAGAGCAGGTGGCGAATAAACTGTCAGAATGGCTGGATACCGGGTTGCAAGACTGGGATATCAGTCGAGATGCTCCCTACTTCGGATTTGAGATTCCGGATGCACCGGGCAAATATTTCTACGTCTGGCTGGATGCGCCCATTGGCTATATGGCCAGTTTCAAGAACTATTGCGACAACTCGGATGAACTGGTATTTGAGGACTTCTGGCGCAAAGATTCAGCCAATGAAGTACATCACTTCATCGGTAAAGACATCATCAACTTCCATGCGCTGTTCTGGCCCGCGATGCTAAATTGTGCGGATTACAGAACTCCCACGGCTATCCATACGCATGGCTTTATCACGGTTAATGGCCTGAAAATGTCAAAATCCAGGGGTACGTTTATCAATGCCCGCACCTATCTGGATCATCTGAATCCGGAATATCTGCGCTATTACTTCGCGGCCAAACTCTCCAGCAGTATCGATGACATTGACTTCAACCTCGATGATTTTGTGCTTCGGGTTAACTCGGACCTGGTAGGAAAGGTGGTTAATATCGCCAGTCGATGCGCAGGATTCATTAACAAGAAATTCGATGGCGTCCTGTCTGGTCAGGTGGGCGCGACGAATATCCTGGACGACATGCTCAAGGCGGGTGACACCATTGCCGCCAGTTACGAACGCTGCGATTTCGGTAAAGCCGTACGCGAGATTATGGCGCTGGCGGATCAGGCAAACCGGTATATTGACGCACACAAGCCCTGGGTGCTTGCCAAACAGGACGGCAAGGAGGATCAGGTACAGCAGGTCTGTTCCGACGGACTGAATATGTTCCGCCTGCTCATCACCTATCTCAAACCGATTGTCCCGCAGATTGCTGCAGATGCAGAGTCATTCCTGAATGTCGTGCCGCTGACCTGGGATGGCAGGCAACAACTGTTGCAAGGTCACAAGATCAACCAATTCAAGCCGCTTATAACCCGCGTCGAAGCGGATAAGATGACGGCTATTGTGGCAGCGTCAAAAGAACAACCGATCGCTGCCGATGAGTCGGCAGAGGATGAAGCGTCAGATATCGGCCCGGAGATTGATTTCGATGACTTTGCCAAAGTGGATCTGCGTATCGCCCGAATCGAAAAAGCTGAACATGTGGAGGGCGCTGATCGTTTGCTGCGTCTGACTCTGAACATCGGTTCCGAGACGAGAATTGTATTGGCCGGGATCAAATCGGCTTATCAACCGGAGGACCTGGAAGGAAAACTCACGGTGATGGTGGCAAACCTCGCCCCGCGCAAGATGAAGTTCGGACTGTCCGAGGGCATGGTGCTGGCGGCAGGTCCCGGCGGCAAGGATCTCTTTTTACTGGAACCCCATGAGGGGGCGGAGCCGGGGATGAAGGTTAGTTAGTTTTAGCGGTAAATTTTTCTTGTGCCACTGACGGCAGTGCTGGTAGTGCTAAATGAAGGGTAACGTCCCCTTCATTTACAACTCTTGGTTTCAATTATGTACCGCATATCAAGCGAGCTATTCTTTGCGGCTTTCTGCCAAGTGATCGAGCCGTATTGGAGACTTGCCTTTCAAGACCGTCGCGCGCATGGACGCGCGCGCAGAAGAGCTACATGGTGGTCCGACATCTCGGGGTACTTGTGCGTGTCTTGAAAGGCAAGTTTCTAATGCGGATCAACTAGCTGAAATTAGAATGAATCTCTCAAACCCAAAACTTGTCTGCCAACACGCTCTATCGGATAATAAAACCAAACCACAAATAACCTACTCTGATGCCCGACGCGCTGACCATTCTCCTGACAACACTGTTTGTCCATAACTTTGTACTGGTTCAATTCCTGGGGTTGTGCCCGTTTATGGGTACATCCAGGCAGATTGACAGTGCTGTGGGTATGGCAGCGGCAACAACCTTCGTGTTGACTCTGAGTTCGGCTATCAGCTATCTGGTCAATGCGTATCTGCTGGTGCCACTGGGAATCGAATATCTAAGAATACTCGCTGTTATATTTGTGATCGCTGTGGTCGTTCAATTGACTGAAATTGTCATGAAGAAGACCCAGCCGATGCTGTATCAGATTCTGGGGCTATTTATTCCTCTCATTACTACCAATTGTGCGGTGTTGGGTGTTGCCCTTCTCAATATCAGACAGAGCAACAATTTTTTTGAGTCGGTGATATTCGGTTTCGGGGCAGCGCTCGGATTTTCGCTGGTACTGATTCTGTTTGCCGGACTGCGCGAAAGAATGGCAGGCGCTGACATCCCAAAACCCTTTAGGGGAACTGCAATTGGCATGATCACCGCCGGTATGATGTCCGTGGCCTTCATGGGCTTTACGGGTATGGGATAATCAGCAGGTCTGCCAGATGGAAATAATTTCAACACTGATAGCAATGATGACCATCGCCCTGTTTTCCGGCCTGCTGCTTGGTTATGCCCAGACCAGATTTAGAATAGATAGAAATCCCGTCGTCGACACCATCAATCAGTTGTTACCACAAACACAGTGCGGCCAGTGCGGCTTTGCGGGATGTCTTCCCTATGCCGAGGCGATCGCAGATGGAGATGCCATCAACAAGTGTCCCCCCGGAGGCGAGCAGACTATTCACCACCTGGCCGATCTCCTTGGCAGAGACAAAATTGCTCAGGCATCGGATGTAACAGATGTCGAGCACCTGGTTGTTATTCGGGAACCCGAGTGCATTGGCTGCACACTATGCATTCAAGCATGTCCGGTTGATGCCATTATCGGTGCTGCGCAAATGACACACACTATTATTCCAGAATTGTGTACCGGCTGTGACCTGTGCATTGAGCCCTGCCCGGTAGACTGTATTGATGTCAAAGAATCCGAGGTCACAATCTCGGCCTTGAGCTGGCCTGAACCGGATGCCGGACAAGAATCTCAAGCCTGTATTAACTGCGCATACTGTTCCGAAGTATGCCCTGTCAGATTGCTGCCACAGCAGCTTCTATGGCACATAGCTTCAAAGCAGTTGCAGCAATTACCGGCGCTGAATATCGCGGCTTGCATAGAATGTCGTGCTTGTGACGCTGTCTGCCCCAGCAATATCCCCTTGACGCAGAATTTTCGTTATGCCAAGGAACAATTGCATCGACAGGAAAACTACTTTGTCAAAGCCGAACGTGCCCGGGGGAGATTCGAGAGTCGAAAACAGCGGTTGCGTATGCAAACATCCGCAGTCGCTGGTAGTCAAAGGGCAAGCGATCTGCATGCCAACACAGATACCAGGACAGCCGTTGTTCAGGCAGCCCTGGAAAGAGTCCTGGCCAAAAAGCATCCGCACAGGCATGCCCGTGATTAGCAAATATAAAAACAAACTGAACAGTCAGAAAATCATGTACGCAGTATGTCTTGCCGCACTGCCGGGCTGTTTAACCACAATTTGGTTCTTTGGATACGGGGTAATCATCAATCTTTTCAGTGCAATCCTGTTTGCAATGCTGTTTGAGGCCCTGATTTTAAGAGTCAGAAACAAATCCATAACAGCCACTCTGAAAGACGGCTCTGCCGCTGTCACGGGTGTGCTGCTTGGATTGTCCTTACCCCCGCTGATTCCCGTATGGATGGTGTGTGTCGCCTGTTTCTTTGCAATTGTATTTGCCAAACAACTCTACGGTGGCGTCGGCCAGAATCTCTTTAATCCGGCCATGGTCGGTTATGTCATACTGCTCATTTCCTTTCCATTGGCCATGTCAACCTGGCCTGCTCCCCGGGGATTGGTTGAGTCCCCGATGGAATTTGTCGCTTTACTTGGGATCAAACTGTCAATGGTCAATATGCCTGACGGTTTTACAATGGCCACGCCACTGGATATTGTTAGACATCGGCAGGGATTGACCATCAACGAAGTCTGGCAGACAGCCAATGGTTTCGGCAGCGTGTCGGGAAAAGGTTGGGAGTGGATTAATTTTGCTTATCTGGCGGGGGGTAGTTTTCTGGTCTTTCTGGGTATCTGCCGTTGGCAGGTTATCGCAGCAATGCTGGCCACCCTGGGGGTTTTGGCTGCTGCTTTTTATGACGGCGGTAGTTCGCTAAGTACAGGTTCGCCCATGATGCACTGGTTTGGTGGGGCGACTATGCTATGTGCCTTTTTCATCATGACGGATCCGGTAACGGCACCGGATACAACTCGCGGTCTGATAATTTTTGGTGTGGGTACAGGGATGTTGATATTCATAATCCGGGTATGGGGCGCGTACCCGGAGGGTGTCGCATTCGCAATACTCTTGATGAATATGACTACACCATTGTTAAATCGGCTTACGCAGCCCGAGGCGGCTAATCCGAAAGATCAAGCCAACCTATGAAAATACGCAAAGGACGTGGCAAATAAAACAGGTATGCATGAACACAATCACAACAAAACAGTCTTGAACAGGGTTTTGCGAAACGCCATAAAACTCGCCGTATTTTCCGGCTTGATCGTCGCGGTGGTCGCATCCATTAATTTTGTAACACAGGACCGGATCGAACTGGAGAAAAAACAGGCGTCTGAAAGGATTCTAAAGGAAGTTGCCGGTCAGCGGGATATACAGTTAACCACAATTGCGGATGGTATCTATGTCACTACAAACAAACAGGGGCATACCGGATTCATAGTCCCTGCTGTGACCCAACAAGGGTACAATGGCGAAATCAAACTTTTGGTTGGTGTAAATCACCTGGGGAAGATAACCGGCGTAAGAGTGGTCGAACACCGGGAAACACCCGGACTTGGTGACAAGATGCTGGTCCGGGTTTCTGACTGGATTACAGGATTCAACGGTAAGTCATTGCAAAATCCACCGTCTGAGGGTTGGCAGGTGAGAAAAGATGGCGGTGAATTTGATCAATTCACGGGTGCGACCATTACTCCCAGAGCCGTTGTGCAAGCCGTTCATCATGCCCTGATTAAACTAAATTCGGGAATCAGCCAGGAGCATCTGCAGTGAAGGCTTGCCTCAGCACTGATAGATAGAGGTTACCGGCATGACTAGCAAACAAATTATACAAGATGGTCTGTGGAGTAATAATCCTGCTCTGGTACAGTTGTTGGGATTGTGCCCGCTGCTTGCTGTATCCAACACCGTTGCCACCAGTCTGGGATTGGGTCTGGCAACTGTTATGGTTCTGGGCGCTTCCAATTGTCTGGTAGCCTTAATCCGGAATCAAGTGGATGAGGCCACTCGATTACCCTTATTCATTCTTATTATCGCTGGATTCGTCACCTGCGTAGACCTTGCGATGCAGGCATGGTCCTTTGAACTGCATCAGCGAATTTCTCTCTTTATTGCGCTAATCGTTACTAATTGTACTCTGTTGGGAAGGGCTGAAAGTTTTGCCAGCAAGAATCCTGTAATCTACTCGCTTTTGGATGGCCTGATGATGGGAACAGGCTTTTTACTGGTGTTGTTGGCGATGGGATTCTGTCGCGAATTGTTAGGTCATGGCACTCTGTTCTCTCAAATGGATCTTCTTTTTGGTGACACTGCAAAAAATTGGACCATTCAATTTACCACAGACGGGCAGGGCTTCCTGCTGGCTGTGCTGCCACCTGGCGCCTTTATGCTGATGGGTTTGTTCCTTGCTTTGAAAAATATTGTAGATGAACGCTTGCTTGTATCGGCCAGAGCCCGGGACATCCAACGCGTCAGAATTGACCTGAGAACCCCCTGAAATTATACCAATACCAGGTAAGGGTATGAACAAGATTAAAAGAATCGAGATTCTCACTCGCCTGAGGAGTGAAAACCCCACACCAACCACGGAACTGAATTACGCATCTCCGTTTGAACTGCTAATTGCAGTGATGCTGTCTGCGCAGGCTACCGATGTCAGCGTCAATAAGGCAACAGTGAAATTATTTGCCGCTGCCAATACACCGGCTACAATTCTTAAATTAGGTGAAGCAAAACTCAGAGCCTATATCAAAACCATCGGACTCTTTAACAGCAAAGCCAAAAACATCGCAAAGACCTGCCAAATTCTGATTCAACAACACAACTCAGCCGTACCCGATACCCGGGAAGAGTTGGAAGCCTTGCCGGGGGTAGGTCGCAAGACTGCAAATGTCATACTCAACACGGCTTTTGGTGAACCCACCATGGCGGTTGACACGCACATCTTCAGAATCTCCAACCGCATCAATTTCGCACCAGGGAAAAACGTGCTGGCAGTTGAAAAGAAATTGTTGAAGGTCATCCCCGATGAGTTCATGCGTCACGCCCATCATTGGCTCATACTGCATGGCAGATACATTTGCACCGCCAGGAAACCCAGATGCGGTGCCTGCGTGATTGAAGATCTATGCGAATACAGGCATAAGACCGAGTAAAAAAGGGAAAAAAAGGGGCGGGGGCACTGTTGTCCCACAAATTTGTGTAGCGAGCTGAGCCGGATATTTACTCCTGGGACACGCTGTGAATACATCCATGTACGCTCGGCGTCGGCATCCCTGCCTCCGACGGTCCCAGGAGTAAATATCCACCCCAACTCTCTTAGCATCAAGCATGTTCTACTGATCTACAGTGCTTTCTTATTGCCTTATATCGAAATGCAGCAACCGGTGGGAGTGAGGTATCTCCTTTCTGGACCGTCGGAGGCAGGGATGCCGACGCCGAGCGCCCAGGGATGGTTTACAGTGTGTCCAGAAAGGAGATACCTCGCTTCCGCCGGTGACACGATGGTGAGAGAAATCATGTCTCTAACTTATAATTCATCTCAAATTCCGCACCACTGCAGCTCAATACAAGCAATGCACCGAATATTGTGGGACAGCAGTAGGGACGGAGGCATTAAATTATCCACTTTTTTTTATTGGTTAAAAAATAATCCCTCCGTCCCCTTTTTTATTGTCCCCTTTTTTGTCTCCTTTTTTAATAAATCCGTCCCCTTTTTCAGTCCCCTTTTTTAGAACTTGCGGCCTTTTTTAGCGGCAATTTTGAGTCGCAGCGC
>JASJXV010000138.1 GCA_030123805.1 Gammaproteobacteria bacterium | reverse complement strand
TATGAAGTGCAACAGAACATTGTACTTCTCGGAGAACTAACCTGTGACTAGCTAGATGGGTGCCACAAGCAGGATCAGGGTGTCATCGTAATTATCAGTTCTTGATATCTGCAGGTCTGGCTGATTTATTGTGACAGTCAGCTTGGCATTGTCGGCACCGCCACAATTTAGCATCGTATTGTTACCTGTTCCGGCGATAGGAGCAGTTGACACAACTGTTCCACCCATCAGCACGGCACTGTCGATAAACTGTAATGTGTAGGGGATTGATTCCGTCTGGGCTGCATTCTTAAGAAAGAAGTTTCCACCCGCGTCCTGGTATACCGACGAGATGGTAACGTTATATGCAGCTGCCGCATTATTGCTGTATACGCAGAAGGTTTCCTCCTGAGTGATATTTCCAACTCCGCTCCATGCGCCAAGGACAATGTTGTTCAGTGCAGATACTTTGACTATGTTGGCTATGGAAATGGAGACAGCAAAGTTCTTGTTCTTGCTCGTTGTGACGCCATCGGTTCCTCCCTGAATGTTTGCCCTCATCCGGGCAGTAAATAGACCCGCACGAGACCGTTCGAGTTCCACTGAAGTAATGCTAACCAACAATTCAGAATTGTCGCCATTGTTGCAGTTTTTGAACTGGCCATCATGCGCGTGGCTATCATAGACACTCTCTGTGAGAATCTCATACCCGGTGCCTTCTTTTATATCACGATGACTCATGGAGACCTGGATGGTGGCATTGCCGGTATTAGCGGTATCGCCATCGAGATACAATATAAAGCTGCCAGCGGTGGCGCGAGCAATCGCCCGGAAGTTATACGGCAGATGCACCGCGGGTGGTGTTTTGGCAGGCGGTGGATCATCGAACTGGTTGTTATAGTTTGAGGATGCAGCACACACCAGCGATGTACGCGCCTGCGAACCATCGCCTACTGACCATAACCCAAAGCTGACATCAGGCATGGCTGCCAGATCGACAAAGTTTTTTTGCCCGGCTTGAATATTACCGGCCAACAGGAGGATACCTATGATCAAGCTTAGTCTGATTGCCGCTGACTTTAATTTCATATCGCCAACTCGCTAGCTGGTTCCTGTCCGGAAACTGCCAAATTTGAATAAAAAGTACAACAAGCAATAACTGTTAGGTATATTAATCAATAATATACGAAGGAACTAGCACCTCCAATCTCTATATCCGGACAAGATCTAGCTGGATACTATTCCGGGTGCACCAGCAACGTTATCGTATCTGTATAGCTGCCGTGCCACAAGTCGGGCAGGTACGCACTGTCAACAGACACAGTCAGACTAGCCTGACTTCCAGTTGAACAGGATAGATCCGTGCCACTGAGAGAACTCGATTGAAACACATCACTGCCAGATTCAAACAATCTACCACTAATACTCATCGTATAAGGTATGTCATCTCCCTCTGACTTGAATACCATGTTGCCGTTATGAAGTGCATGCCAGGAACTTGCTAGCACGCGATATTCACCTTTGCCCATATCAGAAAAGAAACACAAGGAGCTTGAGAAAGAGCCCCCTTCAGTCAGATCAATGTGCTCAATCAGGTTCAGCTTTACAAATCCTTTACCTATGCGGACTGCAAAATTGCTGCTCTGAACACCCGGAAATTGCCTGTTTCCTTCAACAGATTGACCCAGCATCGTGCTTTGATCCACCAGAACGTCTGCAGCAGCAAGTGATGAAAACACCAGCCAACTGCCAAACACAATCAGGAGACCACGAACCGGGTTCATACTTTGTCCGGAACTGCCATCATACAATGGCAAGGAGCCAGCGAAGAACGATCTCATCTGACTCCAGTTGCTTGAATTGTGTTTAATCTGTGCATAATATCTACCCCTGTGTGTCACTGGTCTGATTATTATTACCGCTATTTATACCCCTAATTAGGAGCATAGATCGTGCCAAGTCTCATACCAGCTAACCATGAGTAATAAATAGTCTCTGCATACAGTTAAAATAACAGGATGCAGGAGGTTTATCCAGTTCAGGACAGCCAGGTTCAGAGTAATTTGATGGCTAAAAGCATGACCTAAAAGGGTCATAAGTGATAATTTCAGGTACTTAAATTATGGAGTGTTCGAAATGGTCCATGTGGTACTTTTTGAACCGGAAATACCGCCTAATACAGGTAACATCATCCGGCTGTGCGCAAATTCGGGTAGCCAGCTACATCTGGTGGAACCATTGGGTTTTGAACTGGATGACAAAAAACTTCGTCGGGCGGGTCTGGATTACCATGAATGGGCAGATATAACTATCCACGACTCACTCACGGCATTATTGGAATCCGTCTGCCACGACACCCTTTATGCTGTCAGTACCAGGGGTGGCTACCGCTATTCTGACGTGCACTACTGCCAAAATGATTGGCTGTTATTCGGACCGGAAACAAGAGGTTTACCGGATTCAGTATTAAAGTCTCTGCCACCAGATCAGATCTTGCGAATCCCTATGTGCCCGGAGAGCAGAAGCATGAATCTTTCAAACGCGGCTGCAATTGTTGTTTACGAGGCCTGGAGACAACTGCAATTTGATGGTGCCAGATAAGCTTTCAGACCATGGGAATCCTGGATTAACGAGCGCTTCTTTAGTGGGTAGGATTTTCGGTTTTTTCCATTTCTGCTCTTCTTTTCAGCGTCTCGGCATAGATGGCATCAAAATTAACAGGTGCCAGCATAAGAATTGGAAAACTACCCTTGCCTACCAGATTGTCCACCGTCTCTCTGGCGTAGGGGAAAAGTATATTGGGACAGAAGCTACCGAGTGTCTGTTGTAAGGCAGCATCTTCCAATCCCCTGATATGGAAAATACCTGCTTGTTGAACTTCTGCAAGAAACGCCACCTCGTCGCCATCATTTTTTGCCGTTATGGTGAGATTTAAAACGACTTCGTACAGGTTTTCCTCCAGTTCTGCATGCCTGGTGTTCAGCTCGAGATTGATATTGGGTTTCCAGGCTCCCTGGAATACATTGGGCGCACGCGGCGATTCGAAGGACAGATCCTTAAGGTATATTCTCTGTAAGGAAAATTGTGTTTGCGGTGCCTCTGCAGTTGTTGCCTGATTCTCTTCAGTCATTTAATTCCGCTGCCTCTGCTTCTAATCTGCGTATCATGATATCCAGACTGTTACTCCGCGATTCCCTTGCTACCTAATAACGCCTTTGCATTAATACAACAGGGGCACAACCTGGTGTATCCATAAATACTTGCATATCCCGGTGTCTATTTGACCAGTGGCATATTGGAAGCTCTCCATTCGGCAATACCACCGCTGAGTCGCCTAACGTTGTTAAACCCCAAGGCACGCAGTTTTCGACCTACTGCACCCGAATGCTGGCCCATTTTACAAACGATAACAACCGCACGAGATTGGTATTTCTCCAGATCCGCCAACCGAGAGTCCACAGTGGTATAGGGAACATTTACAGCATCTACTATATGACCGGCGTTAAAATCCTTCCGATCCCTGATATCCAGCACCAGGCCTTCCTCCTTGTTGATCAGAGTGACCAATTCAGAAGGGCTGACGGTGGCGCCGCCTAATCGACCTTCATTGAGAAAAAAGGCAATTAACAGGGCGAAAAACAGACCCACCAACACATAGTGGTTGATGACAAACTCAATTAACTGATCAAGCATTTACTGGGTCAGATCCGGAAAAAGGCGCCAGTATACTCTACAATAAGCCGGTTGACCCACTTTTATTATAGGTGGTTCTATCTGCCTGTGGATGACTGTAAGATTGGCTGAACCGCAGGGGTCTATTTTGTTACGCTATAGGAAATCATGCCCAGAAAATCTGCTAAACGTAAACCCTATGCGCTCATCATCCTTGACGGCTGGGGACACCGGGACACCTCTGAAGCAAATGCCATTGCTCAAGCTACTACACCCGTGTGGGATGCTCTCTGGCGGGATAACCCTCACACGCTGATTTCAGGTTCCGGACTCGATGTCGGGCTACCGGAAGGCCAGATGGGTAACTCCGAAGTCGGCCATATGAATCTGGGTGCGGGAAGAGTTGTTGACCAGGACTTTACCCGCATCACCAAAGCGATACGAGATGGCTCATTCTTTACCAACCCGGTACTCGTAGAGAGTGTCAGAAGAGCCAATACACGTGGTGGAGCTGTGCATCTGTTGGGTCTGCTGTCCCCGGGCGGTGTGCACAGCCATGAGGATCACATCAAAGCGGCCGTTCGGCTAGCCTTTGCGAACGGTGCAAAAGCTGTTTATATGCATGCTTTTCTGGATGGCAGGGATGTACCTCCAAGAAGTGCAAAAGACTCTCTGATCTCGATGGATCAGCACATCAAACAGATGGGTGAGGGTGGCGTGGTATCGATGCTAGGGCGATTTTACGCAATGGACCGTGACAATCGCTGGGAACGCATTGAAGCTGCCTACAATATGCTAGCGGGAGGCATAGCCGAATACACCTATTCGAATGTGACCGATGCACTCGATGCCGCTTATGATCGTGGTGAAAATGATGAATTTGTCAAACCGACCAGCATCGCTGAATCGTCGGACGGCATCCGCATCCGGAATGGCGATACAATCATCTTTATGAACTTCAGGGCAGATCGTGCTCGAGAAATAACCCGGGTCTTTCTACGCACAGAATTTGAACAGTTTCAACGTACTTGTGTTCCAGACCTGGCAGATTTTGTAACCTTGACTCATTACGCCGACGATATTGATGCCAGGTGCGCCTTTGGCCCCCAGCAATTGCCCATGGTTCTGGGCGAGTATTTGTCTTCGCTGGACAAGACCCAATTACGCATCGCTGAAACAGAAAAGTATGCCCATGTCACATTCTTTTTCTCCGGAGGTCGTGAACAACCATTCCCTGGAGAGCAGCGCATTCTGATACCTTCACCCGATGTCACGACCTATGATCTGAAACCTGAAATGAGTGCCCCGGAACTTACCGATGCGCTGGTGGCCGCAATACTGTCAGAAGACTATGACACTATTATCTGTAATTACGCCAATGGCGATATGGTCGGACACACGGGGAAAATAGCATCTGCCATCAAAGCAGTTGAAACTGTCGACGGCTGTCTGGACCGAATCGTTAAGGCACTGGAACGAGTTGATGGCGAAGGATTTATCACCGCAGATCACGGCAACGTCGAGCAGATGTCCGATCCCGTTACCGGGCAACCTCACACAGCGCACACTTCAGAACTTGTGCCTTTTATCTATCTTGGCAATCGAAAGGTCAGTATGAGAGCGGGCGGCACCCTCTCTGATGTCGCCCCGAGTTTGCTTAAGATAATGAACCTGCCGCAACCTAATGCCATGACGGGTCAGTCCATTATTACGCTGGAGGAGGAGTTTTCAAAAAAGAACATCCCTGCTCTTTGAAATCACCAACAATTCAATTTTCGTATCCATGAGTATCAAAACACACGCTTCAATCTCAAATCCGATACCTGCACTTTGGTGCAGTATCTTTATCTGCCTGATGCTGATGCCCATGCCAGGTGCGGGTGCGGAGGACATCGCTTCGATAGAGGCACAGCAGGTTCAGTCTCAGTTGGATGCCCTAAATGCAGAGATAGAGGAATACAAGCTACTGCTGGAAAATACCCGGGATCAAAGATCCGAGATCGAATCGGAATTGAGGCAGAATGAGACAGATATAGACAAGTTAGTCCGTCGAATTGAACAAATTGAGACCCAGTTGCACGAGGGACAGGGAAAAGTCAGGCAGCTTCGCTCCGAAAAAAAAGAACTTAACAAGGCAAAGACGGAACAGCAGAAGTATATAAAGGAACAGATCAGGGCCGCCTATGTCATCGGTGGTCAGGCGCATTTGAAAGTACTCCTGAACCAGGAAGATCCCGCTGAGATTTCTCGAATGCTGATGTATTACGATTCTTTCAACCGCGCCAGAGCAGATCAGGTGACACGATATACTGAATTGCTGGAGTCTCTGGCACGAATTGAAGCAAACATTGTCAAACAGACGAACCTGCTGGCAAACACGAGAAACCAACTGAAACGGCAACATGATCAGCTGTCGTTAAGCAGAGAAAAACGGCGACTTACGCTTGTCATGTTAAAATCAACGCTGCAAGACAAGGAGGCTAAACTTGCGAAGTTGGTTACCGATCGACATGAGCTTGAATCGTTGCTGGAACGATTGGTTGAGAGTATTGACCCATTCCCTGCTATTGAGGAACTCGGCTCATTCGCGGATCAAAAAGGAAAAATATTCCTTCCCGTTGACGGCATAATCACGAATCGATTTGGCAGTAGCCGTAACGCCGGGAAACTGCGCTGGCAGGGAGTTTTTATCACCACACCAGAGGGTGAACCCATTCATGCTGTGCACCATGGGCGTGTGGTTTTTGCTGACTGGTTACGTGGCTTTGGCATGCTGTTGATTATTAATCATGGGGATGGCTACATGAGCCTTTATGGACACAACCAGGCCCTTTACAGGCAAACGGGTGACTGGGTTGCTACCAATGAAGTCATTGCATTGTCCGGTAACAGTGGCGGTCTGGACAGATCAGGTTTATATTTTGAGATACGCCAGGGCGGCAAACCACGGGATCCACAATCCTGGTGTCTGGCAAGGACCTAAAAGGCTATCAACAGCAGGCTGCTGAAATTATAGGGACACCTAATGAAGAAAAAACTGAGTTATTACAATCCAATTGTCACTATTACCGGTTGGTTGATATTTCTATTTATCTCGGGCAGCGTGTTTGCTGCAGATGAACAACCCCCGGCTCGATTGCCACTCGATGACTTGCGAATTTTTGCTGAAGCTTTCGATCGCATCAGCTCGGCATTTGTTGAAGAGATTGATGACAGGGTTTTGCTGGAAAGTGCCATAAAGGGCATGCTGCTTGATCTGGACCCTCACTCCGCTTACCTTGATCGCGAAACCTTCTCGCACCTGGAGGAAAGTACTACGGGTAACTACGGCGGATTGGGTCTGGAAGTAGATATGGACGATGGTTTTATCAAAGTCATTGCACCGATGGATGATACCCCGGCCGACAAGGCAGGAATTGAAGCAGGAGATCTCATAATTCAATTAGATGAACAGCCGGTGAAAGGCATGTCGCTTGCCGAAGCGATTGCACTTATGCGTGGAGAGCCGGGCAGCAGTATAAAACTGACTATAGCCAGGGAAGGCGAGTTCCGCCCCATGGAAATGACCTTGACCAGGGAAATCATCGCCGTCAGCAGCGTTCGACACAGAATTCTCGAAACCGGTTACGGGTATCTGCGCATTGCTCAATTTCAAACAAATACGGGTGCTGATGTGCTAAGTGCGCTTCAGGAGATGCAACAGGACGAGCCCTTGTCAGGATTGATTATCGATCTCCGCAATAACCCCGGCGGTGTGTTGCAGGCGGCGGTGGATGTTTCGAACGCTTTCATTGATGAGGGTTTAATCGTCTATACCGAGGGACGACTGCCCTTCTCAGATCTCAAGTTCAATGCAACCAGCGGCGACCAGTTAAACGGTACAGCTATTGTCGTTCTGGTTAACTCAGGTTCTGCTTCAGCTTCCGAGATAGTTGCCGGTGCCCTTCAGGATCATGGCAGGGCTGTCATTATGGGCACCACTACTTTTGGCAAAGGTTCGGTTCAGACCATTCTTCCTCTGAATGAAGAGAAGGCAATTAAACTAACGACCGCACGATACTATACACCCAAAGGACGTTCCATCCAGGCAGAGGGAATTACTCCAGATATATGGGTTGAAAGATCAACTGTGACTAAAATCAAGCGTCACCCTCTGCGAGTCACTGAGAGAGATCTCCCGAAACACCTGCTAAATCCAAACCAGACTTCTGGCTCCGAGGATGCCAAGCCTGAACCACCGGAAGATGTAACGGTGACCGACTATCAATTGCACGAAGCACTAACATTATTGAAGGGTTTGAATATCTTTGCAAAAAAAACGACAAACTGAGTAACCTGTCCTTTTACCTCATATCAATAACAGGTATATTGGGACTGTGGGCTATCTGAAATCATTTGCTATTTCAGATGCAAGAACAAGAAGTGGTTCATAGTTCGTGAACGTATTCAAACACCTGATCGCAGGATTGATCGTCAATTGTCTGGTACTGGCCATTACGGCCAGGGCCGATGCGGACACCCCTGCTTTTGTCGCCATCATAATCGACGACCTTGGGTATAATTTACGTGACGGTAACCGTGCACTTGGCTTACCCGGCGCTATCACCTATTCAATACTCCCTTACACCAGACACAGCCACTTCCTTGCCCTGCAGGCAAACCAGTCAGGTCGGGAAGTTATGCTGCACCTACCCATGGAAAATTTGCGAGACCATGATATTGGACCGGATGGACTTACCAGTCGCTTGCAGAAAACAGAATTTGTTAGCGCACTGCATAAGGCATTAGCCGATGTGCCTTTTGTGCGAGGAATTAACAATCATATGGGTAGTTACCTGACGCAACAGTCTGAACAAATGCACTGGTTGATGACAGAAATAAGAGCCCAACAATTCTATTTTGTAGATTCCCGTACTACACCCATGTCTGTCGCTTCAGACATTGCAAAACAAAATCGGATTCTGGAATCAAGCAGAGATGTCTTCCTGGACAATACCCGATCGTTTTACTCCATCGACTTGTCTTTCAGACATCTCATCCGGCTTGCAAAAGCCAATGGATCAGCAATAGCCATTGGTCACCCGCACGCAACGACGCTGGCTTACCTGGAATTAGCCTTGCCGTTGCTGAAGGATGAAGGTATTCAGTTGATCTCAGTATCCAGTCTGCTGGCTATGCGGTCAGTGAGGGCGCCACGGATTTCGCTTGCCAGTATGACCAGTGGCAAGAAGCTACCTGATGATTCTCAGGGATCTGAGTAAGTAAAGATTGCTAACAGGCTGCTGGAAACTCTCAGGCGAGTGCGAGGCAAGGCGAAATCGGCCGAAAAAGCGCAGTTTAC
>JASJXV010000233.1 GCA_030123805.1 Gammaproteobacteria bacterium | reverse complement strand
GTGGCCGGTTCGTATTGCCTCATGCAATAATCAAACTAGGTGAGCAGGATCCATACCAATCCGACTTTAACTGTATTTCAAACAGTTAGTATTCTGAGGGGTCCCCTATCGTGATGACTGCAGCCACCGTGTGCACGTTCGGGATGCGGGCTACGCACCGTATTAGTGCGCGCAAGATGCCACAGGTGCCGACAGCCACAACAGACATTTGTTCTCTGCACGTGTAAATACCATCATGCGGCTTCAATCTTCAACCTTTCCGCAAGCCAGATTTTAATTACAGCCTGTCTGGTTACCCCCATAGTAGCAGCAGCCTTATCCAAGTCATCAATCATCCAAGCAGGAAAATCAACATTAACTCTTTCTTTCTCAAGATTTGGTCGGGAAATTTTTTTAAGATCAAAATATTGAAGAACATCTTCCTCGCCATCATCAAATTTCTTGTCAAGATTCTTAGCTTTCATATAGTTCAACCTCTTGCTTTCTTGACCGACGAGCTGAAATGATGCGGGTCAGATCGGGTTCTCGATAAGTCGTAATTGCCGTCCAGTGTTTTGTGCCTATAAGCCCAATATACAGGAACCGAGTTTCACCATTCGCAATCTGCTTGGAAGGTACCTTTAGAACAAACCTATCGTTCCAAAGCTCCTGAACTTCTTCGAAATCAATTCCGTGCTTCTTTTTGTTTGAATTGCTTTTGCGTCTATCATACTCAAATTCCATGGTATATATATTATACCTTTTTACTCACAACATCCAAGGCTCATATGGAGAGAGCTTGTGGGTGTAAACCTCGATAATTCTACGATTAGTGATTCACACCATGTCTGCTAACGTGCAATATTCGTGGCTTGCAATTACTCCCCTACCAGATCCCACGACAACAGCGTTTTCAAGCACTGAAAATGCGAGAGTCCCAAACAATGGGTGAAAATCTTGAGTATAAGTAAAATAAACCGTTTGTTTCTAGAGTTGGCGAAGTATGGTGACGGGAATTTACCTATATTTATCCACTCAAAGCCTGAATTCTATGCAATCCGGGCTGCAAATCGTCAATCTTCGGATCGGTAACTCGTATCTACCGCAGATCGCCTATTCTGGAAAACCCCGAGTGTTGTTACTTATAGCGGCAATTAGAGAAAGGAAAAAGGCCAGACCCGACCTTATTTTCCTGCTGCTGGTCAAACCACAGGCAAGGCAACCGAAAAGGTGGATCCCTGGCCGACTTCGCTGTTGACCGATATCTGCCCTCCGTGAGCATCGACTATTTTCTTGACGATTGATAACCCCAAGCCGGTACTGCGCTCATCTCCTGTTGGACGTGCGCTGAGCTTCTGGAATGTGCCAAACAGCAGGTCCTGCTCCTCGGCGGAGATTCCTTGTCCCTGATCCTTGACCTCAATGACTACCTGTTCATGGCGATGCGCGATGACCAGTTTCACTATGGTACCTGGTTCAGAAAACTTTAGAGCATTGGTTAGCAAATTGTTGATTACCTGACCCATCCGGTTGGGATCAATCATTACTTGCGGGACAACGCCGAGATCGATCTCGAGATCAATTCCTTTCTTACGGGCAGTGAGCGTAATCAGGTCAATTCGGCTTCTTGCCAGCGACGAGATGTCGGTCTTCACTTGCTGCAGATCGAACTGGCCACTCTCAATCACAGAAACGTCCAGCAGATTGTTGATCAGGTTGAACATCTCGTCGCTGACTTCGGAGATGGTCTTGAGAAAGGATGCGCGAGTCTCTTCTTCCAGATCATCCATCTCCAGCAACATCTGACTCATCCCTCTGATGGTTGTCAGGGGATTCCTCAAATCGTGGGCAGCGATCCCCAGAAACTTGTTTTTGAGATCATTGAGTTTGGTAAGATGACGTTCCGCTTCCACAAAATGCTGCATCAGTTCAGCCAGAAGAAGATCATTGATGTGATGATCTGCCAACTGAGCCGTCTGTTCAAGAATGGTAGTTGAGAGGTCTCCGATCAACTCCCTGTTATCAGATAATCCTTCTGCAACCTGGTCAAAGTCAATCATTTAGGCTCCCCTTCAGAATCCCGTCAATGCCTACATCATCCAACGACATCAAGAGTTCAATGGTGCGGTCGATGTCCCCACGTCGATGTAGAATCGATCCATGCTGCGGGGCGATCATATCGGCCCCCACTTCAACAATCCTCTCCAGCGCATACCTGAATCCGGCATTGGAGGGCATAACCTGTTTATTGAACCTGCATATTCCCACCCAGGGACAGATAGCCACGTCGCTTGTACAATCGGGATCCTTGTGATAAGGATAGCAGTGCTCACACGACCTGCAGTCCTCTGCAAACTCCTGAAATAGGTTCCAGGATTGATCAGTTACCCCTTCTACTCCAATGCTACCCATCAGATCACTTGAGAACAGGATTCCCGTTTTCTCGTCATAGGTCATGAAACTGCCCGCTGAATGAGCGTACGGCGTTGGTACAAAACGTAACACCCGACCCGACTCGAGTGTCAGCTTTCTATCGATTTCATCGATACAGACCAGTTCCGAACGGACAGAGTAGTATTCTATAAAAGTGTTGTTCTCTTTCTGTGAGATAAGCTTGAGATCATCCCGCTTGATAATGTCCTCGAGGTTCGGAATGCTGCCACACAGATCGGGGTCGTAATGGTGAT
>JASJXV010000035.1 GCA_030123805.1 Gammaproteobacteria bacterium | reverse complement strand
CATTTGACATCAAAGCAGATTATGTCAAATGTAAGACCTGACCCCCGGTTTTTTTCTGCGCCTCTTACCCTAGACATTGGAAATCGACAGGTTACGGCGTGGATCAAGGGCGTCTCTAACGGCCTCACCGATGAAAATCAACAGGGTGAGCATGATGGCCAGGGTCGCAAATACGGTGATCCCGAGCCAGGGTGCCTGCAAGTTGGATTTCGCCTGGGATAACATCCGCCCCAGTGACGGCGATTCCAGTGGCAGACCAAAACCAAGAAAATCCAGTGCGGTCAAGGTCGTAATCGACGCGTTGAGCAGGAATGGCAGGAATGTCAGTGTGGCAACCATGGCATTAGGCAGAATATGGCGGTACATAATGGTTATATTGGCCACTCCCATGCCTTTAGCGGCTCTAACAAATTCAAAGTTACGCGCACGCAGGAATTCAGCACGAACCACGCCGACCAGCGCCATCCAACTGAATAGAGACAGGATACCGAGTAGCCAGTAAACATTGGGTTCAACCAGGCTGGCGAGGATTATCAGGATGAACAAGACCGGTAAACCTGCCCAAATTTCGACAATGCGTTGTCCGATCAGGTCCACCAGACCTCCAAAGTAGCCCTGCAGAGCACCAACCAGCACGCCAATAGTTGAGCTGATAATTGTTAGGGTTAGCCCGAAGATTACCGACAATCTGAAACCATATATCAGCTTGGCAAAAACATCCGTGCTGAGCCCGTCGGTTCCTAACCAGTGCTCTGAGTCTGGAGGATGGGGATATGGCGGCTCCAGATCCCAGTCAATGGTATCGTAGGCAAAGGGCAGTGGTGGCCAGATTGCCCAGCCGTCGGATTCAATCATTTCAACGACAAACGGATCTGTGTATTCCGCTTCAGTCTCAAATTTACCGCCAAGCTCAGCTTCAGTGTAGGTAAATAAGACCGGCATGTAGAGCTCACCATGCAGCGAAAATAAAATGGGTTTGTCGTTGGCAATAAACTCAGCGAAAAGTGACAGGGTAAACAAACTGGCGAAGATCCATAAGGAGTAGTAACCTCGTTTGTTGGCTTTCAGATTTGCCAGTCTTCTGCGGGTAAGGCTATTCATCAATCCCGGGTCTCAAAATCAATTCGAGGGTCAACAAGTACGTAGGTCATGTCACCGATTAATTGCATGATCAATCCCACCAGCGTAAAGCAGAACAGGGTACCAAACAAAATAGGATAGTCGCGCTTGATTACGGCTTCAAAACCAAGCAGACCAATTCCATCCAACGAAAAGATGACTTCAATCAGCAGGGCACCTGTGAACAGGATGCCAATAAACGCCGCTGGGAAACCGGCAATAACGATCAGCATGGCGTTACGAAACACATGACCGTACATCACCCTGGATTCCTTCAGACCCTTGGCTCGTGCAGTCATCACGAATTGCTTGTTCAATTCCTCCAGGAAGCTGTTTTTGGTAAGCATGGTGAGGGTGGCAAAGCCGCCAATAGTGAGTGCCGTTAACGGCAAAGCGAGATGCCAGAAGTAGTCTTTGATCTTGCCCCACAGACTCAGCGTATCAAAGCCCTCAGAGATGAGCCCGCGCAGAGGAAACCAGTCCAGGTAGGAACCACCGGCAAACACCACGATAAGGATGATCGCAAATAGAAAGTTAGGGATGGCGTAAGCTGTAAAAACCACACCACTGGTCCAGATATCAAAGCGTGCGCCATCACGTATTGCCTTGGAAATACCCAGTGGAATCGATATGGAGTAAATAATCAACATCGACCACAGACCCAGCGAGATGGAGACCGGTAATCGCTCAAGGACTAATTCCACCACTGGTCGATCCTGAAAGTAGCTGGTGCCGAAGTCCAGGTGCAGGTAGTTCCAGATCATCATCAGAAACCGCTCATGAGCTGGTTTGTCAAAGCCGAACTGTTTCTCCAGGCGTGCTACCAGTTCGGGATCCAGCCCGGATCCGCCGGTGTATCCTGTCCCTCTTGAGGGTCCCATGCTCGCGGTTGACACTGATGCAGTACTCGACATATTAAGTCCTGATGCCTGTGCCAGGGCTTGTTCAACGGGGCCACCGGGGGCGAACTGTATGATAATGAAATTAATCAACATGATGCCGAACAAAGTCGGGAGTATCAGCAGCAACCGCTTAAGCAGATATCTTCCCATTAATTTTGTCCGATATTTGCGGCGACTTTGGCAGCTTTCTCATCGTCCCACCACCAGGTATCAATGAAGGCAATGCGCACCAGGCGATCATGCTCCGGGCGACCGAATTTGTCCCAGTAAGCCAGGGCGTAACGAGTCTTGGAGGACATAGGGATCCAGTAATAGTTATGCAGCATGACTCGATCAAGAGCACGTATTGCCGCTACGTAATCATCCCATGACCCGGCACCACTGATCGCGTCTATTAAGGCATCCACCGCCGGGTCCTTGAGGTTTGACCAGTTGTAACTGTACTCTTCGTCAGCCGCTGCTGAGGAAAAAGAATTGACGATCAGCAGGGACGGCATGTTGTCTGGAAGGAACCAGATAGCGCCAGCATCAAAATCACCTGACTGCATTCTGAATAACCAGTTCGATATTTCGGGGGATTTGATGGAGGACGTAATGCCAAGACGCTGCAACAGTTTGCCGTAGCTGATAAAGGATCGACCGAGGGCAGGGGACACCGCCACAAACCGGATGTTAAATGGTTCACCGGTAGTTTTATGCACCAGCCTGTTTTCCCTGATCACCCAACCAGCCTCTCGGAGCAATTCAGCACCTCGCAGAAGATTGGTCCGTGACCAGCCCGCACCTGTATTTGGTTGGGGTCGATAGGGCTGGGTGAACACCGTGGCCGGTATCAGATCTGCCAGCGGCTCAAGTAATTTCAGTTCCTTTTCGCCCGGAAGACCAGTTGCAGCAAACTCTGAATCGTGGAAGAAACTGGTTGCGTGGCCCCAGAATCCATAAGTTCGCTTGTCTACCCAGACCATATCTCTTTGCAGCCACAGGGCTTCACGCACGCGGATATCCTGAAACCTGGGTTGTTCCATATTCCAGAACACCGGCCACCAGAGACCCGATGGCCTCAACAAACGCAATTCATCTTTTTTCAGGTAACCCTTTGCAACGGCGGGAATGTTGTAAGAAGAGGTCCACCTGCGATCCACATTCTCCAGGTGTACATCAATCACGTTTGCCTTGACCGCTTCAGTCTGTACCTGATCGTCGCGGAAGTAGTCAAATTTGATCGAATCAAAATTGAAACGGCCCCGATAAACCGGCAGATCCTTTGCCCAGTAGTCCTCGATCCGTTCCCACTGTACCCAACGCCCCACTACAAAATCACCGATACGATAAGGTCCGGAACCGAGGGGTGGCTCGACAGTTGTCTTGGTGATATCCCGGGACTCCCAGTAGTGCTTGGGCATGATGGGGATGTCTCCCAGCCGGATGGGGTAACTCGGATTGCCACGACTTTCTGGCTCAACATTAAACCGGATTTCCCTGGGTCCGATAACTTCGATGGAGAAAGGTTTGAGGGGTGTACTAACGGTAGGCGTTGCATCAGTCTGATAGACGTTAAAGCTGTATACGACATCCGCAACAGTGATCGGTTTGCCATCGTGCCAGCGTGCATTTTCGCGAAGTTTGAACGCGATCCAGGCCCCATCATCTGCAACCGCAACGCCCTCGGCAAGTAGCCCATAATGGGTAGCGGGCTCATCGAGCGCCGGGGCTAGCAGGCTGTCCAAGAGGAGGTTTTCATCGCGACTCCAGAAACCAACACCCCGGGCCAGGCGTCCACGCAAGGCTATGGGGTTAAAACTGTCCCAATTGCCCATTTCGGGTACCCGAATGCGACCACCCTTCGGCGCATCGGGATTGACGTAGTCAAAATAGGGTGCATCCACCGGGTATTTTGGCGTCGAAAGGAACGCATAGGCGTGCTGATACTCAATGTCGCTAGCCAGGCCAACCTGCACGGCGCAAAAGACTAAAAAATTGAGGTATACCAGGTTTCTGAATAGGTAGCGCACTATTTTAATTATATTCACAAACATTACTGTACCATAATTTTAATTCGAGATTGCGGCATTGAATTAAGAAACCAGAAACCAGGGATCAAAACCAGGGGTCAGTCAAAACCATGGGTCAGGCCTTACATTTGACACGATCTGCTTTGTTGTGTATGACGTTAATGTCCCTTTATGTCCCTTTGATGTTTAAACTATTGGATGTCAAACGTAAGACCTGACCCCCCAGGCCGTTGGATGTCAAACGTAAGACCTGACCCCCCAGGCCATGTTACCGCCACATTGCTTATTGAGGACGGGGACAGCAACGGCGGCAGCCACCATGAGGGCCAGGCTCCACGACATCGCAATATTCAAAGTATCCAATAAGGCTTGCAGGTTTGTACTGCCCTTCACTTGCAGACCCAGATTGTTAAAACTCAACGAGTTGAGTTCGTAAAGGCTGAGCTGGCCATTGCTACTCAGCAGAATGTTGACCACCATCCCCAATATGACTAACAATCCAGGCAGGTAGGTCCAGCAGGTTAATGAGAGCCAATGCCTGAATCGATAGGGACTACCAATTCAAGCAGATACCAGGGTTAGGTAACCGGCCTGAATCGAAGTGATTAATAACAGAGAGATGATTGCAGATACGTTGGTGGAAATCGACATGCCAGTATTGGACATGCTGTTGTAGGCCTTACGTATTGCCTCTAATTGATCAGGCGGCAGATCCTCCATCCTGGCAATCAAGTCATCTACCAGCCACGCATAGCCCACTACAGCAAAATACCAGCTATAGGCTGCAAACTAACTGATCAGGAGCAGTGCAAGAGGGAACAAGATAGTTGGCTTGGCATCCAGCGTTTTAAACGTTTCTACCGGTGTTACAAAGACGTTCGCTGCAGTGCGGAACGGGTTGTTGTCATTGCTATTCAGACGGGTTTCGTTGTCTGCTGCCATGCCTGTCATTCCTGCTTATTGTCGTTAGTGGTATTGAGTATCCCGCATTACAGGTTTAATACCGAATAAACCGACCATGCCGGGCTGTAAACAGGGGAAGATTTGTTTACTTCTGTTGTAACATGAAGTACCAGCTTCCCTGATCAGATCCAGGTGCTGGCGGGTATTTGGCTCGATTCACCAGATTCATGGTGACAATCGATTCTTGCCCTTCGACTTTTACCAGCACCACCGGGTATCTTTTATCCGCGATTCGGACCATGGCATCTCCCCTCCCGGCAGCCAGGTGGTGCCAGCTCTTACCCGGCGGAAATCCCAGGGTGACGGGTATGTAAGCAGCACCCTCGTGGTACAGGATCCAGGTTGTGCGGGAACGATTGTCATCTGCAATCAACTGCATTTCGATGGTTTCAATGGGGGCGACGAATGACCAATCCGTGACTTTCCCGCTGATCAATTCCCCGGACACCAGGGCGCCGCCGGGAATCATAGCGATGGGTCCGTCATGGAGGGGTGCATAGATCAGTATACCGCCAACCAACACTGCGGCGAGTGCCGCCAAGCTTGCAACAGTGATCGCTATCCATTTCACGATTTTCATCATCTGGAATCCTTTATGAGGGTGGCTGCCATTCTACTGCTGTTCGAGGATCAGCACGGGAGTCCTACTCCATTTACCGGGTGATAGATCAAAGCATCGGGGAGTTTGGCTAATCCAGCAAAACAATCCATAATACTTGGCATATAGTACTTCTCATGTAGTACTTGGCAATAAGATCCTGTAAGATGCAGCGCCGCCGATAAGGCGGTCAAAACCCTGAACAGCAACCATAAAAGACCAACCTATGACCTTTGCCTCCCTGGGCTTATCCAGCCCCATCCTTGAAGCCGTCGCCGGGCAGGGCTACGAGAAGCCGTCGCCGATTCAGCTTCAGGCGATACCTGCGGTGATGGCCGGTAAGGACGTTATGGCAGCAGCCCAGACCGGCACCGGCAAGACCGCGGGGTTTATGCTCCCCATATTGGAACGACTTTCCAGAGGCGAACGGGCTCATGCCAATCAGGTGCGTGCGCTGATAATAACGCCCACTCGCGAATTGGCGGCCCAGGTAGCTGCCAGTGCGGCTATCTATGGCAGGAAGTTGTCGCTGCGCTCTACCGCGGTATTTGGCGGCGTGAAGATAAATCCCCAGATGATGAAACTGCGCAGGGGCGTTGATGTACTGGTGGCAACACCCGGGCGGTTGCTGGATTTGTATAACCAAAACGCGGTGAAGTTCAAGCAACTGGAAGTGCTGGTACTGGACGAAGCCGACCGTATGCTGGATATGGGTTTTATCCACGACATTCGAAAAATCCTGGCGCTGTTACCCGAACAGCGCCAGAACCTGATGTTCTCTGCAACTTTTTCTGAGCAGATTCGCAAGCTGGCCAGGGCGTTGGTCCACAATCCTGTTGAGATTTCAGTCAATCCAGGAAATACCACGGTGGAATCGGTGGATCAGTGGATTTGCCCCGTGGACAAGAAACAGAAGTCAGCCCTGCTCACGCAACTGATTCTGGATAATAACTGGCAGCAGGTGCTGGTTTTCACCAGAACCAAACATGGCGCGAACCGATTAACTCGTCAATTGGAATCCAGTGGCATTCATGCCGTGGCGATTCATGGCAACAAGGGTCAGAACGCACGGACCAGAGCCCTGGCTGATTTCAAAAGTGGCTCGATTCGAATATTGGTAGCAACCGATATAGCAGCGCGGGGGTTGGATATCGATCAACTGCCGCATGTAGTCAATTTTGACTTACCCCATGTGCCGGAAGACTATGTGCACCGAATTGGGCGCACTGCTCGAGCGGGTGCCACAGGCCAGGCGGTGTCCCTGGTGAGTGCCGATGAGTTTAAGCAACTCTCTGATATTGAGCGCCTGATAACACAATCATTGACCCGCAAGGTGATTGATGGTTTTGAGCCGACTCATATTGTGCCCGAATCTCGATTGGATCATCATCCCATTAGGCCTAATCGAGCTAAAAAGTCAAAAGTAGGGCACAGCGACGGACAGCGTTCCGGCGAGAATGCTCGAGGCCACAAACCCAGTGGCAAGAATAAGAAACATACCAGTAATCGTAATCGGGCAGGGGGCAAACCGGGTAGCAATTCTCCTAAAAAGCGTCAGATGCCTGGTGAGAATCGTCGCGGTGATGCCCGGGTTGGTCAGAGAAAGTCCCATCGTTAGAATCATGCATATGGCTGCAAGGTCACCACTTGCCAGTATCGGGTGACCAGTTGAATTCACCTCTCATTGTGGTGGTGCCAATGAACCTTTTTGGCTGACTCTTTTATTTGTTCCTAATGACTAGGGTGCCAGCAAGCTTGTCATGCCATCCTTGTTTTCGTTTATCAAAACCAACCCAAATTATGCCAAGAAATAATGGCATCATCGAGACATAGTAACCAAGGTAACGTCCAATGAATTGGCCTGTAGAGGGCTTACCGCCAGTTTTCGCATCTACGATGCTCAGTTTCAGTACCATTTTTCCCGGCGTGGCAGATTTATAAATCCAGAAAGCAATAACTGCAATTGCGGGTAGTATATAATTGAACAGGACCCCCCAAATACCCTGATTAAGCGTCTCACCTAACCAATAACCTGAACCATATATGGCAGTAAGTATCGGTACGAGTATTATCAACAGTAGAATGCTGTCGATTATTGCTGCGCCCGTTCTAATCCAAAATCCCGCATATTCCTGTTCATCCATGTCTGTCATCTCCTCAAAATCCAATGAATTAGTGGTGGTAAAATATATGAGTATTCATTACAAACGGTAAACTCGCGCGGCAGTGCCATAGAACATAGCGTGTTTTTCATCGTCTGAGAAATCCGCCACAATCTTTTTCATGCCGTTCCACAACACCTGGTAGGAAATGGATAATTTATCGACCGGAAAGTTACTTTCGAACATGCAACGCTCGGGTCCGAAACACTCGATCATGTGCAGGTAGTATCTCTTCTGTGCCTCTACGAATTCGTCTGAAGTTGGCGGAGTTGCATTGCTATCCCAGCCAAAACCGTTGTCGGGCATCGCCATCCCACCCAACTTGGCGAAGACGTTGGGACACTCGGCAATAGCCTCAATATCGGTTTTCCACTGCTCGAAAATCTCGTCCTGCTTACCTGCATAGGCGCCAACACCCAGAGGTGTACCAAAATGATCGAGAATCATCGTGGTTTCAGGCACCGCCCGCGCCAGTGCGAGATAGTCCTGATTCTGATGAAAGAAGTGCCAGGTATCGTAGCTGTAACCCAGACTACCCAATGTGCTGACGCCCACGCGAAAGTCTTCCCGCTTATAGAGGCCGGGTCGCCTGCTCCCAGGATTAGAGAGAGTCCCCGTTGGATCGTGTGGTCCCGCATGACGAATCCCACGGAAAAGACCTTTGCCGGCTTCCTCGTGGGCCTGTAACACCTCTGCGACGGCCTCACCCAGAGTCATATTGGCATGACTGATAATGCCAGCAATAGTCGCCTTACCTTCCTGCCTGGCACTTTCCTCAGCCACCGCGGCAACGAACTCGGTTTCGCCAATGGGTTTCAAGTGGTCCGGTCCATCTTCCCGGTAACTGGAGTGGCAATCGATGAAAACCGTCTTTTCGATGTTGTGGCCGGAGCCAGTATCGGCCCATAGATCATCCAGCACATAAGTACCCCACATCGAGGCAGTTTTCCAGAGATGGTGATGGGTGTCGATAATAGGAAGATCGGGTTCAACGATCTCCTCGGTTACGGACGCGAGCCATTCAGCGGAGGGGATTGGCATGGGTTCTTTCCTCTATTATTGTAGCCTTGTATTGGAAACGATGTTAGTAGTATAGACGATTTATATTTTCACAAAAAATGGTAGCGCCACCAAAATAACACCAACGCCTATCAGCGTGTATAGGTTAGATACAAAATAGGGGAAGATGAATAGGGCGATTCCGCTATAAAGGGGAACCTTTGCTTTTTGTTTTTTCCCATATATAAAGAACCCCAAGCCGACCGACCCGAATACCATTGCCGATATAAGTAATGATGTGTCTTCCATTTAGAATTCAATGTTTTCGTTTGCAGGGACAGTTACGAAAAGACCATGATATGGAAAATGATGCAGAAGCGATACGGTTGATTTGTATGCCGCCCACTGACAGTGAAAAGGGGACGCATTTATTTTAAGAGTCAGACCCGCTTTGAATACAGGGCTAAAGTTCAGTTAACTGCGGAAATCACAGTGCTAAAATAAATCTGTCCCCTTTTCTTCGTCCTTTTTTTGCAGATAAACAGGAGCTCACAATGGAACACATAGATCCCGGAGCGTCAAGTACCGGGATAAAACATCGTATGGCACGACGTATTGCCGATATAAACAACAGTCAGATAGGTATCTTGTTCAACAGTAAAGAAAATGCTGAATTGTTGGCCAGAGAGACGGCACGGTTTTACGAGGAACGTCACCAGTGCACCCTGGAGGACTGCTTCGACAAAAAGCAAGCCATGCAAGCTTGTCCAACAGAACATTTGCAAAAGCTGAGTGAAGCTTGCAACTTCCTGATCATCAGCTTCGGTGACTCAGAAAGCTGTGCTTCGTGCAGTTTGCATGATGGTATCAGTTTCGAGCAATACGGCAAACCGGCTTTAGTCGTTTGCACCCGGCCATTCGAAGCCACAGCCAAAAACACCGCGAGCGTGTTGGGACTGCCCGATTACCCGTTTGCACTTGTCGACCATCCTATCGGTAGTAGCACACCGGCAGAGATTACCGAGAGAGCCTTGAGTGCCTATCGCCAGGGCATGGCAATCCTGTCAGGCGCATATCTAATCCGAGGCTAGTCAGGTTCTCATCACTTTCCAGGCCGAGCCGGCAAAAAGCTCACGCATCGGTTTAGGGATCGAACTCGCCCTGGATTCGGACTGGCCAGACAACCAGCGCCGGGTATATTCCTGGATTGGGCCGCTGATGAGGGGGACATAAGTGTCCAACGGTAAAATGCGCATTTCACCGGACTTCACATATCGGGCGAAGAGTGTGTACACCTCGAAAATATAAGTGCGATGAATATTTCTGAGGCGATCTCTGGCTTCTTCCGAGAAATCAACATCACGGGAGTGCAGATAACTCGCCAGGGCTCGATTCCGAACAGTCCAGTCGCAGTAGAATCGTACGACTCCCTTAACGCTGGCTTCTGCTGTGTTGCAGCGTTTTAATTTTCGAATCATCCCGGCATTGAATTGTTGAATGCCGTCGATAAATAACTCTTCAGCGATACCCTCCTTGCTGCCAAAGTGATGATAGAGGCTGCCGACACTGCAGTCGGCTTCCCGCTGGATATCACTGATCGTGGTGACATCAATCCCCAGTTCATCAAAACACCTCAGTGCGCCCGCTAATATACTGGTTCGCCGGGCAACCGTGGCAGCTCTGGGCTGCTTCGCCGATAACGGTTTCTTGTTGCTTCTAATGACCATTCAAAAGATTGTAACGCTATTAGAATAATATTCTAGTAAAAGATTCTAGGTTACAGTAAACTACTTGCTTCATTTCTGCAATCGGAAATTGTTATGGATATTGAGCTCAGCGCCGAAGATTTGTCCTTCCGGGAAGAAGTCCGGCAGTTTTTCAGCGACAACGAATACCCGGCGGGTGAAGACTATATGACCTGGCGCACCCAGTGGTTTGAGAAAGCCAGGCAGAAGGGTGGTTGGGACGTACCCAAGTGGCCTGCAGACTTTGGCGGACCTGGCTGGACACCAACCCAACACTATATCTGGGAGCAGGAAACGGCCCGGGCTTCCTTACCCTTTGACCTGCCCTTTGGGGTCGGCATGTTGGCACCTATTCTCATGGCTTATGGTAACGAGGAACAGCAGCATCGCTTTTTGCCGGATATTCGTTCTCGAAAAGTGAATTGGTGCCAGGGATACTCTGAGGCCGGTGCAGGATCTGACCTTGCTAACGTGAAAACGAAAGCAGTATTGTCGGATGATGGCACCTACTATATGGTCAATGGTTCAAAGATGTGGACCACAGCAGCCCATATGGCAGACTGGATCTTCTGCCTGACCCGTACTGATGCTAGCGGTATCAAACAGAAAGGCATCACTTTCCTCCTGTTTCCGATGCAACAGGATGGCGTCGAAGTCAAACCGATTATCACCCTCGGCGGATCCCATAGTGTCAATTCGGTGTACTTCACCGATGTGAAAGTGCCGGTCGAGAACCGTATAGGAGAGGAAGGCAAAGGCTGGACCTATGCGAAAGGATTGCTGCAACACGAACGCACCGGTCTTGCTGGTCTTTCCGGTTCACTGGTCGCCCTGGAAAAACTCAAAGAACAGGCCCGATCAGTCACCCGGGGCAATGGTACGCTCATGGATGATCCTGGTTACAGAGCCAAGGTTGCTGAACTCGAAATTGATTTGATGGCAGCTGAATACACTGAACTACGAAGCCTTGCCAGCGCCTCAACCGGAGCAGCACCGGGCCCGGAGTCTTCTATCCTGAAGCTCAAGGGTACTGAAATTCAACAGCGTATCCAGAAGCTAACCGTTGAAGCCGGTGGTATTTATTCGGCTGCATGGGGTAGTAAACCCATCGGGTTGCCATTTGCCAGGGGCGGCATGGGCGGATATTTGGCGAGTCGTGCATTTACGATTTACGGAGGCGCCAGCGAAGTTCAACGCGATGTGATCGCTAAAAACGTCCTGGGCCTCAAGAGGTCATCCAAATGAATTTTGATTTATCAGAAGAGCAAAGAATGATCCAGGAAAGCGTGGCACGCTTTATCAAGGATAACTATGACCTGGAAAGTCGGGTAGCTTCGAGTGCAAAGGATCCGGGTTTCAATACAGATCACTGGAACACAATGGCAGAACTGGGATGGTTAGGGTTACCCTTTGCTGAATCGGATGGCGGTTTCGGCGGTAATCAAATCGATGTCATGGTAGTCATGGAACAATTCGGTAAGGGACTGGTACTGGAACCATTTCTTGCAAGTATCGTGATGGGTGGCGGTGCATTGAAGCGCGGTGGTTCTGAATCGCTGAAAAGCGAAATGCTACCGGGTGTCATAGATGGTAGTCGGCAATTGGCTTTTGCTTATGCAGAACAGCAGGCGCGTTTCGATCTCCATGATGTGACCACCACAGCTCGCCAGGAAGGTGAAGCCTTTGTGCTCAACGGTCAAAAGTCGATGGTGCAGAATGCCGAGACTGCGAGTCAAATTGTTGTTTCAACTCGCACCAGCGGTGGGCAAGTAGATGAAGATGGGATTACATTGTTTTTAGTAGATGCCGATGCAGATGGTATTACCTTGGACAATTTCCCAACTGTCGATGGTCTGCGAGCGTCAGAAATCGCCATTAAGGATGTTTCGGTTAGTGCCGATAGAATCCTGGGAGAAGTGGGCAGGGGATTTGAAATTCTCAATGCCGTGGCGAATGATGCCATGCTGGCGCTTGGTGCGGAAGCAGTTGGCACCATGGAAGTTCTCTATAAGGACACTGTAGCCTACACCCAGGAAAGGGAACAGTTCGGTCATCCCCTGTCAGATTTCCAGGTGCTGCAGCATCGCATGGTTGAGATGTTCATTGAATATGAACAATGTAAATCGATGTTGTATAGAGCCACAATGGAAGCTGTAAAGGGAGATCCGGCTACAGCTCAGAAAGCCATTCATGGGCTGAAGCACCTTGTGGGTAAGTACGGATTTTTCATCGGTGAAAATGCGGTGCAGCTTCACGGCGGCATGGGCGTGACCGAGGAACTTCGATTAGGTCACTACTTTAAGCGACTCGTGGTCATTGACTCCATGTTTGGCAACGCCGACTTCCATCTGCAGAAATTTGCTGCCTAAGATAATTGGGGTCAGAGTAAAAACTGCCGAGTCTTTACTCTGACCCTTTTTCTCCACGGGGAGTGCGGGAGTGCGTCGTTCGGGATGAAAGCGAACCTGACGCCTTTTTTTCTATGACTTCTTGGCAGTTTTAACACTCACAGCACTGATTAGGCTGTTGATGTCTTTGCTCCCGCATTTAGGACATTTTTCCTGATGTTTATCATGTTCGACCATTGACTCGTACAGATTAAACTTGTGGGTGCACTTCGCACATTTGAATTCGTATGTGGGCATTGCCAATCCTCCTGCCGGTTCAATGTCTGCTTGGATGCATTCAGCTGCCACTTCAACTCAGACACCGACCAGCTGCTTGACGTCATCGAGAGATTTCATAAAACCATGAATGTTTAGTATGTGCTCTTTTTGTGGTTCTTTACAGAGATGCTGATTAAATTCATCTCGTTGAGAGATCAGACTTTGATCTCGGTCAATATTGATACGCTTATTTGCAGCAGGACAGTCCAGGGTGCAGATGTTTGGTATGTTTGGAGCCAGAGTGATCTGACCGCAATTATGCGGTTAAACCCAATTCCACTATAGCCTTATCCACCTTGCCAATTAAATAAGACATGTGATCTTGTTGCTCCAGTTCTGGCCGGGCATTAACCCAACCCATCGATGCCATGGATCGAATCAGCAAGAACAGGGGTAACAGCGAGAGATCTGCATCGCTGATTGACCGCTCGTCCCGATAACCGCGTATTATTGCATCTTTCAATTCGTCAAAATCGAAACGATCCTGGTAGGAATAAAGTGCCACAGCCAGGTCATAAAGATGCCAACCAAATCCGGCATCATCAAAGTCGATCACATAAATACCAGCATCTGTAACTAACAAATTCCCCTGGTGCAGATCCGCATGAATCATGCTGTAGGTACGGGGATTTTCACCGTAGGTCTCAAGAACTTCGATAATCGCAGTGCGGGCAGTCAGAATACGGTCTCGCTGTTGTGAACTGAGCTGAGGGATTTCCCAGAAGCGGCCCCAGAAGGGCGATTCCCCGAGTAAGCCTTCAACATTCAGACTGTGGCGAACAAAGTGTTCGGGAACCTGCCATGCGGTGGCCTGATTGTGGAGATGCCCGGCTATTCTGCCCAGTTCCTCCAGATGCAGGATGAGGAATTGCGTACCGGGTTTTTGTTCGAGGATTTTGCGCATGGGTTGTGCATCCAGCCACTCTACAAGCCCGACGTATCTTGTCGAGTTGCCCAATTTTACTTGTGTATAGTAGTCACCATGAACAGTTTGAAATGCTTGCGGCACCTTAACACCATAATCGTGCAATGCTGCAGTCCACATCTGTTCGGCAATCAGTTCATCCAAGGTATGATAGCCTGGTCTATGGACTCGCAACGCATACTCTCGTTGATCATCACAGACGACCTTGTAAACAACATTTTCTGCATGTGCAGCCACTTCAATACTGCTGACACCCAGGTTCCATTCAGCCAGACAGGGCTTGACTCGATGCAGGATAGCTGCGGGATCATCCACGGGTGCTAAATCTCACCTAACATCTCATCAAAGGCGGTGAGAAAAAGATCCGCATGATCTTTTTGAAAAACCAGAGGAGGGCGTATTTTTATGACATTGCCCCGTGCGCCTGCGTTACTTAAGAGGAATCCCTTTTCTTTCATGCTATTCGCCACGCGAACCGCCCCTTCCCGGTCAGGTGTTTTCTTGCTTCTATCACTCACCCATTCCAATCCAACAAACAAGCCGCAACCCCGCACTTCAGCGATCGCATTACACTTATGTTGCATGGTTTTCAATTCCGATCTCAGGTAATCTCCCAATTGTGCCGAACTCTTGAGCAAGTTCTCATCTTCGATCGCATCCAGTACCGCCATACCAACAGCAGCTTGCAAGGGACTTGATGCAAAGGTGTTGAAGTAGCGGGTGTTACTCCGGAATGAGGCGACCAATTCTGCAGAGGCTGCAACGCCGGACAAGGGTAAGCCGTTACCCATAGGTTTGCCCATAGTGACAATATCCGGAATGAAGTCACTGGTTTCGTATCCCCACCAGTCACCGCTGCGGCAGAATCCAGCTTGCACTTCATCGGCGATAAAGACACCACCAGCTGTGTGTACCAGCTCTGCCGCTTGAGACATAAACCCTGGTGGTATGTCCGGCAAACCTTCATTAGCCAGGATCGAGCAAACAAACATCCCAGCCAGGGGTATATTGTTGCTTGCGAAATCATCAATCGCAGCCTGCACTTCATTCAGGTACAGCTGAGTCAGCTCTGGGCCTGCAACACCTGCATGCAGGGGGCGATAGGTTTGTGGAAACGGGATGGCACGAAAGTCACTGTCAATCACCTGCTTGGACCGTGAGATGAGGGACATTTTCGCCACTTCCGTACTGTTGCCGTGATATGCGGCATCAGTGCAAATAATGCCCCGGCCACCCGTCCCATAACGCGCCATCTGCAGCGCAATCTCGCTGGCTTCAGTACCAGAACAGGCGAACACGATGCTGTCGAGGGCGTCGCCGTGCAGATCCAGCAATCGTTCTGCATAGTCCAGGATTCCTTCATGCAGATAGCGACTGTGCACATTTAGTGTACCCATCTGCTGTTGCATCGCCTCAACCACCAACAGGTTAGCATGTCCCACGCAGGGTACGTTGTTGTACATATCAAGGTAGCGTTTTCCATCGATATCAAACAACCAAACACCCTCACCACGCACGATATGCACAGGTTCCTTATAAAAGAGGGGCGCTGATCCCAGCACTCGTTCTCTTCTTGCGATCTGTTCAGTAATGGACATATTCACTCCTCCATTTCATGATAAGCCACAATTGATCAGTCTATTCTCGGACAGTCTCGTCGACAATGGGAAAAGGGGATAAATCCTTCGGCTTGACCCCGTTAGTCGTCCGGTCTATCTTAATCTGGAAATGAGGAACTGTGTTATTTACAGGAATTAGTTAATGGCTAACAAACTAACAGAAGACCCAAGAATCGATCCGCGCATCAAAGCCATCTTTGGCACCATGGAATTAGGTTTCGGTCAGGATGTCGAAAACCGTGAACAATTATTGGCGGCGGCAAATACCGAGGAAGCTATTCAGCAACGTGAAGCCTTGAAGACATTTATGGAAATGTGCGATACCGAAGACATAGCGCCATCTACAGGCCTGTCCATTCGTACGGAGACTGTGACCTCCCAGCCAGATGGCAATACCATTAATATCCAGTATATCCGACCTGATTCAGATGAAGTCTTGCCCTGTATCTACTACATTCACGGTGGCGGTATGGCGAGTATGTCCTGCTACGATGGCAATTATCGTGCCTGGGGCAAGATCATTGCGGCACAAGGTGTCGCCGTGGCCATGGTGGATTTTCGAAACGCCTTGA
This sequence comes from Gammaproteobacteria bacterium, assembly GCA_030123805.1. GTDB lineage: Bacteria > Pseudomonadota > Gammaproteobacteria > Pseudomonadales > Azotimanducaceae > JASJXV01. The sequence continues at coordinate 10,980 of JASJXV010000035.1, read as the reverse complement.
CGCCATCATCAGTCCCGGAAGTAGAACCATTTCCCGCCGGTTTAAATGATTGTGTATCGGGCTTGAAGTGGGTGCATGCCAACGCCGATGCGCTGAAAATCGATGCCCGCACGATTGTCATTGCAGGTGAGAGTGGTGGTGGTAACCTGACCATCGCGACCGGCCTGAAGTTGTTGAAAGACGGTGACATTAATCTTATTCAGGGTTTGTATGCACTTTGCCCCTACATCGCAGGCGCCTGGCCTCTTGCTGAAAACCCGTCCTCAACCGAGAACAATGGCATTCTACTGGACTTGCACCACAATAATGGCGCTATGACCTACGGCATCGAAGAGTTTAACAACAAAAACCCGTTGGCCTGGCCAGGTTTTGCCAATGAGGATGATGTCAAAGGACTGCCGCCCACTGTGATTAGTGTCAACGAGTGTGATCCGTTACGTGATGAAGGCGTTAACTTTTATCGACTATTAATCCGTGCTGGAGTTGATGCCAAGTGTCGACAAGTCATGGGGACGATACATGGCACCGAAATATTCCCTGTTTGTTGCCCTGACATCAGTCGTGCGACAGCGAGAGATATCGCTGGCTTTTGTAAAGCGAACTAGGAGTACCAGACCTATCGGGTAAGATAGGGAAAGTTTATCCAGGCCTTCTTTTGGTTAAAGGTATTATATCAAGACCTGACCCCTCTCAGGCAGTTCACTTTTGAATTTAGAGGCGCAATGTGTTTTACTAAGCGCCTATTTTTGGAGCCTCTGACGGACTGATTTGCAGCATCGATAGTTCGTGATTTGAGGTGTTTTATAACCCATTACTCATCTGGAGGAACATCAATGGGTCTTTTAGACGGAAAATCAGCAATTGTAACCGGGGCCGGGGGTGGCCTGGGTAGATCTCATGCTCTGCTACTGGCGAAGGAAGGAGCATCCGTTGTGGTTAATGACCTGGGCGGCGCCCGGGACGGCACGGGTGCCGGATCGACGATGGCGGACCAGGTGGTCGAAGAAATCAAGGCAGCCGGTGGCAAGGCGGTCGCCCATTACGGCAACGTAACCGACGAGGGCGATGTCAAAGCGATGGTTCAACTAGCTGTCAGCGAATTTGGCAAATTGGATTTCCTGATTGCAAATGCCGGAATTCTCCGCGACAAATCCTTCAAGAAAATGACCCACGATATGTGGGACATGGTGATCAATGTACATCTGCGCGGAACCTATCTCTGTGTAAAGGCTGCTTATGATCAGATGCTGGCCCAGGAAACAGGTGGCAGTATTGTGGTCACCAGTTCCACCTCGGGATTGCTGGGTAACTTCGGGCAGACTAATTACGGTGCAGCAAAAGCCGGAATCGCGGGATTTGCCCGTTGCCTGTTCCAGGAAGGACTCAAGTACGGTGTGAGAGTGAATATACTGGTGCCTACAGCCTGGTCTCGAATGACGGAAGACCTGTTCCCTCAGGATGCGCATCTGGATGAGCAATTATCACCGGATAAGGTCTCGCCGCTAGTGGTCTGGCTGGGTTCCGATGAAGCCAAGGCTGTGACTGGCAGAACCTTCCTCGTCGGTGGTAACGATGTGAAGTTGATGTCATGGCAAGCACACACACTGGCCAATAAGGACAATAAGGATGTACCCTGGACAGTAGCCGATATGGGCAAAAGTGTCCTGGAAAATTACGAGCAGTGGCCGAAAGGCATTCAGCCGACTCCGGTTGAGTTTAACTAGGAAAGACAAGGGTGGCGAGAGTCACCCTTTTTGTTAGGGGTCAGAGTAAAAACGCTACTAATTTCTGATTTAAACATAAAGGTCTGGCGTCTGCCATCGGTCTGGAACATGGCATGCAGATGACTATAAGGTTTTTTGCAGCGCTTTTGAGGGGATGATTTTTGCTGCAAACATAGCGGGATAAATACTTGCTACCCGCGTTAAGCCGATCATCCAATATCATCTCCATATGCCAGAGCGGGAGAATGAACTCGTCTGGAATAAGAAACTACATCGTCATTAGCTTCAAGGACTCGCTCTATTTCACCATCCATCTCAATTGTTTTATACAATCTCGGTCTTTGTAAATAATTTCCATAGTGGATTTGAATATGACCGGAGTGATCACGGGTAACCAACTCTACTAATTGTCCCCAGGTGCCATAGGTAAGAGACATGGAAAAACAAGCCAGCAGATAACCACCACCCATACTCAACGCGGTCAACGTCGTTGCTTCAAACTATTTCTGAATGCAAGTCCCGGCAGCTGCACAAGCACCATTGATCGCCGCAACCGTCACTTTGGGCATTTCGTGGAGAAGCGAGGTGATATTGAAGTATTCTTTCCGGTTGGGTTCCTGTTTTTCGCCGCTGCTGTAAGCCTTCAGGTCAGCGCCTGGACAGAAGCCCTGGCCCGCACCTGTTAATTGCACGACGCGAATATTCGGATCGAAAGCGACTTCACTAAGACATTCATAGAGTTCACGCATCATTGTATTGGTGATGCCATTGAGATGATCGGGTCGGTTGAAAGTAACGGTGGCGCGGTTGCCGGTTACGTCGTAAAGAATGGTTTCATAATCAGTCATGGGGCCGTGTCTCCAAAACAGTAAAAAGCGGGTGAGATAAGGATAGTGGCCGATTTTGCCATTGAAAACAATCCGTCTCCTTTAATCCACTGTTGTTCCGGGGAGATTTACTTAATTGAAATCTCCTGCTATAAGTGTATGCCATTGCAATCTCGACACATAGATCTCGAGGAAGGGTTCCTATGAGGCAATTCAGCTATCTCACCGCTTTTATTTGTTGTTTAGGGATTTTGGGTTGTACGCAGGACGAGTCAACTACGCCGACAAAAACAGACGCGGCAAGCCTCGCACCTGATGTTTCGTGGCCATTGCATGGTTTGGACGCTGGCGAGACTCGATACAGTGAACTCGGCGATATAAATCAGGAAACGGTAGCCGAGTTAGGTGTTGCATGGACTTACGAGCTAGGCTCGAATCGAGGGGTTGAAACCACACCGATCGTCATTGATGGCATTATGTATGCAACTGCGCCCTGGAGTGTTGTACATGCTATCGATGCTGCTACTGGTAAGGCGCTGTGGCGGTTCGATCCGGAAGTGCCGCGTCAGTGGGGACGTTGGGCATGTTGTGATGTCGTCAATCGAGGCGTAGCAGTTTGGCAAGATCGATTGTTTTTTGGCACCTTAGATGGCCGCCTGGTTGCACTTGATAGACACAATGGCAAGAAGGTGTGGGAGGTGCAAACAACCCCGCGCGATAAGCCCTATACGATCACCGGAGCCCCACGAATAGCTGATGGCAAGGTGATTATTGGCAACGGCGGCGCGGAATATGGCGTGCGTGGATTTGTCACGGCATACGCTGTCACGACGGGTGAGCAAGTCTGGCGTTTTTATACGGTACCAGGCGACCCATCAAAGCCGTTGGAGCATCCGGATCTTGAGTTGGCGTTGCCCACATGGAGCGGCCAGTGGTGGCAAGCCGGTGGCGGAGGTACTGCATGGGACAGCATGGCTTACGACCCGGAACTCAAACTTATTTACGTTGGCACTGGCAACGGCTCACCCTGGTCTCGCTATGCACGTAGCCCTGGTGGTGGGGACAATCTGTTCTTGTCTTCCATCATTGCTTTGGACGTGGAAACCGGACGTTTGCGATGGCATTACCAAACGACGCCCGGTGACAACTGGGACTACACGGCAACGCAACACATCTTGTTGACCGACTTAACGATCAACGGCGAAATGCGTAAAATTTTGCTCCAGGCACCAAAGAACGGCTTTTTGTACGCCATCGACCGTGTGACCGGCGAACTGATATCGGCAACGCAGTATGTGAACCTTAATTGGGCGAGTCACGTTGACCTTGAAACGGGGCGTCCTGTGGAAACAGGGGATGCAAACTACTCGGGAAAACTCAAGAAAGTGATTCCGGGCCCCCCGGGCGGACACAACTGGCAACCGATGTCTTATAGCCAGAATACACAACTGCTGTATTTGCCTGCCCATGATACTGGCATGTGGTACAGCAGGAATGGTCAGTTCGAATATGATCCCGCGACATGGAACCTGGGCGTTAAGTTTGACGACGAGGTAGCTGCACACGATGCAGCAGATCCAGCCGAGTTTCGGGGGCACCTTATCGCCTGGGATCCCGTTGCACGCAAGCCTCGATGGCAAAAGCGTTTTGCAGGACACTGGAATGGCGGGCTGTTGTCTACTGCAGGCGGGCTTGTTTTTCAGGGTACAGCCGATGGTCATTTCACTGCCTATCGCGACAGTGATGGCGAGGAATTATGGCAGACCAGGTCCACTTCAGGATTTTTCGCACCACCGGTGACCTATCGCAGTGGCGGAGAGCAATATGTTGCGATTGCAGCCGGTATTGGTGGTGGCGGCATGGGCAACAAAGTCGAAGGTGCCATGATTAACGAGTATCACAATGAAGGACGAATTATTGCGTTCAAACTCGGCGGGAATGCGCCCATGCCAGTTTCACAAAAACGAGATCTTGACTTTCCTGAGCTGCCAGAAATTACAGCCAGCGCCGACCAGGTTGCACAGGGCAAGGAGTTATATCGAACCTATTGCGGGTGGTGTCATAACAGCAGCATGCTGCTTCCGGATTTGCGTTACCTGGCGAAGGAGAAACATGCCATGTTCAAGGAAATTGTTATCGATGGTGCCTTCCTGGAGCTGGGAATGCCCAGGTTTGATGATGTACTCAACGCGGAAGATACCAGGGCGATTCAGGCATACGTGTTGGAGCAGGCTGTGTTGTTGCGAGCAGAACCGGAAGCGTGAGTGCCATTGGCGGGATTTAACTCCCTTGATAAATAGGCTCGGGAACAGTATTTATTGGCACTTACTTCAAGAGAACTAATTCCCGTAGGTTTGGTTAGCCGAAGGCGTAACCTAACGTGTTTGTCGACATAGCTGCACAGTGTTCTTAAGTAAGTGCCGTGTTACCCCGACCCTGAACTTCCTAGTTTGGCCAATAGATGTATTCATCACCAGGTTCGTATGACTCGGCACCGGTTTTGTCGATGAGCTGGGGGGCTTCTAGAACACTGGGCCAAAGTGGATCCGCTTGCTCTGCATTGTGTACTGCGAGCAAGGATTCCAACGCTTGTACACGCTCAGGATAATCATCAGCCAAATTGTTTTGTTCAGTAGGATCAACGGCGAGGTTAAAAAGCCAGCGTTTGTCCGGCCGATCGGCACGGATCAGCTTCCAGCCGTCATGCAGTACCGCTTGCTGATGCCCCTCCCGCCAGAACAGGGTTTGATGGGGGATGCCTGCCTTCTCTCCCACCACGAAGGGTATCAGGTCAACGCTATCGATGACGCGATCGCTCGGCGCCTTGGTTCCGGCAGCCACGGCAATGGTGTTGAACAGGTCAATGTGGTGCACGGGTGCGTCCATTTGACTGCCTGCTGGAATTCGCGCTGGCCATTTGGCAAAAAATGGCACGTGGGTCCCGCCTTCAAAGTGGGTGAGCTTCCAACCCCGATAGGGTTTGTTGATGTCGGGTAACCCGATGTAGCCCGCTCCGCCATTGTCGCTTGTAAATATGATCAGGGTGTTCTCGGTGAGACCGTTTTCCTCCAGTGCGGCGAGCACACGCCCGACGCTGCGATCGAGCGAGCGGATCATGGCGGAGTAGACGCGCAGTGGGTGATCATCAATATGCTCCAGGGCATCGTAGTCTGACCGTAACGCCTGCAGCGGGTTATGAATCCCCCAGTGGGCGAGGTACAGGAAGAACGGTTGATGGCGGTTGGCTTCAATGACCTTGATGGCTTCATCTGTGTAGTAGTCGGTTAGATAACCGTTTGGTTCAAACTTTGCGCCGCCATTGAACTGCGCCGCATAGCGGGCGGTCGACCATACCATGCGCTCAACACCATCGTTGGGTCGTCTGGAGTTTACCACGTCGGCATGATCCGCGGGTAGATAGTACATGCCTGCCATATACAGACTATCGTCGAAGCCTTGATCCTCCGGGCGCATCCCGTTGACGCCCCCCAAATGCCATTTGCCGATGTGTGCGGTGGCGTAACCGGCATCCTTTAACACTTCAGCAATAGTGATCTCTGAGGAGGGCATGCCTAGATCATTCATGTCAGGCAACTTATCCAGGCGATCTTTGTGAATGATCAGTTCCAGGTCCGAAGGATTGTCCTGGTTTATCCAATCGAAGATGGTCGCACCGATCTTGGGGAACGGCGTAAATTCAAAACCGAAACGGGTTGAATAACGTCCCGTCAGGATGGAGGCTCGTGAAGGTGCACAAACTGCGTTGGCGGCATAACCGTTGTTGAACACCACGCCTTCAGAGGCAATGGAATCAATGTTGGGTGTCATGATGCTGCCATCACCAGCCCCGCCGTTGTAGAACGACACATCGTTAAAACCCATGTCGTCCGCAAGAATGAGAATGATATTTGGCGGGCGTTCGTTGGCTGCAACCCTCGGCTTATCTGGACCAGCTGTCCATGCTGTTGCCACATTGGGACCGATTGGGTCCCTTAGATCCATGATCTTCGGCAGGCTCCACATCAATACATCTAAACGATTCTGCCAGCCGATGGCCAGTGAAATCGCGACAAGAACAGCTATTGCAACAAAGGTCTTCATAGTCTACTCAACAGATTATCTAATTATGGGGGACAGTTGAGTATAGGGAGACTTCTGCTCTTAGGCCAATGTCGCGCTTTGACTGCATCCAGTCGACAGGCTGCGGTTGATTCTTTATCATCATGAGTCACACACATTGTATGGAGGCCCTAAATGGCAACAATTCCCAGGGGCGCTACAGTTGCGGTAACGGGAGCCGCCGGTTTTATTGGCGGCTGGGTGGTGCGGTTCCTGCTGGACAAGGGCTACCGTGTCAGGGCGTGCGTCCGCGACATCGATGATCCCGATAGAACCGACTTCCTCAGAGCGATGCCGGGTTATGCGTCAGGAAGACTCAGCCTGCACGCTGCCGATTTGGATAATGCGGGGTGCTTCGATGATATCTTCAGGGGCTGCCACGGCGTGTGTCACGTGTCCCACATAAGCGGCTATGATGACGTTGAGTACGTTAGAATGGTTTGCGACCACATCATCGACAGCGTCAACAAATCGGAAACCGTGAACCGTGTCATAGTCACTTCCAGTATTGCGGCCATTATTACCGAAGGAGACATTAACGAATTGGTGAGGCGCCCGGTGCTATACGAGGATCGATCCCCGGACGAGGACAACCCAAAGAGAACACCGGAAAAAGGCCATGGCTACGCAATAGGCAAGCTCCTTGCCCAACGCTCTTTTGCCGACGCTGCTGAGCGCAGCGGTCGATGGGATGCGATCACCTGCTGCCCGGCCGACAACGTTGGACCCATCCAGTCACCGCATCAGAAAGACATGGGACCCTGGCAGCATAATATAGAGTTGATGCTTCTGGGCGCTTACGAGCAGACCCCCGCATACCGACCCTGGATGACCGTGGATGTGCGCGACACTGCTGCATGTCAAATTGGATTGCTTGAAAGCGTAGATGTGCAGAACGGCGAGCGATACATTGCCTGGTCCACGGACACCCGCAATGTGGAGGACGTCTGCGCCAGTATCGATAGACTGCTGCCGGAGCTGGGTCATGACACGCCAGAAGTTACCGACCCGTTCCCTGACAGGATAAAGGCGCGCGAGGAAGAGCTGCGTGGCATCTGGGCTGGCTGTGAGTTGCGCAATGATCGAATTCGCGCAGTGACTTCAGTCACCTTCCGCCCGCTGGACGATTCCATTCGCGATTGCATCGAGTCACTTCTAACAGTGGCAAAGGTGCAGCCCAGGCGTAAACCTGGTTTCAAGCCTGGCTCCTAGAGGTTTGTTGGCGATTGGATTTTGACACTACCGCCTTCGGCAAAAGCCGCAATACCCAGATATTACTGAGACTAATACGATGTGGGAACGATGGTGCTGACAAGGTAGCAGGATGGAAATTCATCTGATAAAAGGCAGGCGGGCGAATAGCTACGTTATCGCGGAACATAAGCGGTTGATGGTAGTCGATGTGGCTTTTCTGAGTGACACAGAAGTTGCCAGATATCTGACGGCTCAGATGGGGCGCTCACTGGAAGAGGTGGACGCTATTCTCTGCACCCATGGTCATGGGGATCATCTGGGCGGCGTGATGGCACTGGCTGAAAAATGTGAGGCACAGATATACGTTCCACCGCTTACCCGGACCTGGCGATACCAATTCCGCCAGTCGCCATCGAAACTGTTAAGGCGCTGGCGGCAGAAACAGAAATCCCGCCACGGAGAAGCAGATCAAGCGGGAAGTGAGATTGCATTTTGTCCATCGTTCGAACCACTGATCCACGGGGCTACCGTACCGGGGTTTGACAACTGGCTGGTTATCCACACGCCGGGACATACCTTGGACAGCTGCTGCTACTTCCATCAACCCAGTAGCAGTCTGATCAGCGGTGATACTATTCTGGGCAGCGGACGAACCAACCGGTTGTTACTTCCCGTTATCTACCGCGACCGCGGCCAACTGCAGCGGAGCATCCAGGCACTCAACAGGTTAAATCCCGCTGCTATCTATCCCGGTCACGGTAGCAGCTTTAAAGGCAAAGATCTTCTTGTCAACCTGCTGCAGTCGTGAGTACCCTTGTGCTTTGTTTGCCAGCTAACAAAAAATATGTTCTATTCTGATCATACTTATTCACTATCAATGGAGATCACCTTATGCCGGGACCGTTAGAAGGCATACGGATTCTTGACCTGACCAGTATATATTCGGGGCCCATATGCACCTCGATCCTTGGGGATCAAGGTGCAGACATTATCAAGATAGAGTCACCGACAGGTGATTGGATGCGAACCCCCGCTGCTATTCAACGCAATGGTGTCAATGGTGCGTTCGCAATGATGAACAGAAACAAGCGTTCCATTGTTATCGACCTTTCAGAGGACGATGGCAAGAGGGTGCTGAAGAAACTTGTCACAACGGCGGACGTGCTTGTGGAAAATTTCCGCCCTGGGGTCATGGAGCGATTGGGGCTTGATTACGAGGTGCTGAACGACATAAATGAGCGTTTGATATATGCATCCATCAATGGCGTGGGGAACTCGGGACCCTACTCGGATCGCCGTATCTACGACGCCATCATTCAGTCCATTTCAGGAATAGGTTCGCTACAAGCAGATCCGAAAACCGAACGTCCGGTGCTGATTAATTCATTGATTTGCGACAAGGTGACGGCTATGACGGCTGCCCAGGCCATCTCCGCGGCTCTGGTGGCTCGTGGACGAACGGGCGTTGGTCAGCGGGTGGATGTAGCCATGCTGGACGCTGCGCTTTTCTTCCTCTGGTCGGACAACATGTTGAACTTCACATTCGTTGGGGAAGATTTCCCATACACACACCAGCAGTCCCACGCCAATATGATTCGCAAAACCGGGGACGGCTATATCTGCATTATGCCGGTGCAGGCCGGTGAGTGGGAGGGGTTGTTTGGTGCGTTGGATCTGCCCAATCTGCTTGAAGACGAGAGCTACCACACCGAAGACGGCATTGATATCGAGCTGTTAAACGCGACTTTGAATGCAGTCTTTGAGAACTTCACGACGGACGATCTTGTGATTCGACTGGAGTCGAATCAAGTACCTTTCGCCAGGGTCAACTCGCGCGAGGAAGTGCTTAGCGATCCGCAGGTGATGGCCATGGAATCGCTCCTGGAGTTTGAGCATCCATTCGCCGGTACCATGCGACAGGCAAGACCGCCTGGCCGTTTCAGCGAAACACCCGCGGGGATTTTTCGTTGCTCACCAGAGCTTGGTGAACACACGCGAGAGGTGCTTGATGAGTCGGGTTACAGTAAAGAAGAAATAGATGACTTGCGGGGGCGGAAGATAGTCCGTTAGCTGCAAAAATCACAATGCTATATTAGATCTGTCCGCCGTTCTCAAGCCAGTTCGTGCAATCTTCTGGCAGGGTCTTGCTAATTACCTCTGCATACAACTCAAGATCTTCATCCGTGAGCACGCCTCGCCAGCGCCCGTTGGTACCCTTGTTGATGAAGGTGTCAGCCCCACCTTTGAACACAAAGTCGATGCCATCACCGGTTATAGCCCGCGGGTTTTTCTTGACCGTTGCGAATGTGCAGGCATCAGCGAGTCGGGGCCAGGATTCCTCGGCTACCCGAATGTCGAGATAAGCAGCAACACGGCGCATTTCCCCGGGCAGGTCTTTGAGCATATCGCCGTAATGAAAAAATTCGATGTTGGGGAGGTGTCTGAATTCCCACCAGGTTTTGCAATGATGGAGATGGGACCAGTAAGGATATCCGTCAGTCTCCCAGTCAAACCAGCCTCGGGTTAGCCATTCTTGCCAGAATTCATGGATGTTCACTTTCATTCTTGGAAAGGGATCACCGGGTCTACCTGGCATGCCGTTAATGACTTCAAAGAACTCATCCGTGTGGTTACCATAGTGGTTGAGCAACGACATAAAGACATCGCGAGGATCTCTGCCCACAACGATATACTTAACATTCTCATGAAAAACGAGTCCGTCGAGGGGTAGGTGGGTCTTGATAAAGCGCCGATGGGTTTGATTCGCCAGCGCCTGTTTCATCTGCTCTTCCGGAACGACCCGCATGTCAAGCCAGGGTGACAGATCACCGATTGGCGCGGGTGGACCCGCTTCTTGAAAGATAATGTTGCCGACAATTGTCTGCATCCATGTTGTACCGGCCTTGTAGGAGGTAGAGATGATGATATCGTCAGGGCGAACCTCAAAATCGTGCCATCGACTAGCGGCAAGATGATGGTGTTCGTAGGAATGTAGCAAGGTCGGTCGTGTACTTTGAAGCATGGGATCGAACCTTCTTATCATTGTTGATCCAGGGATTTCTACGCACAGTCTACTCAATTGAATTGATCAATCAAGTTGATGTGATGGGGGTCAG
>JASJXV010000034.1 GCA_030123805.1 Gammaproteobacteria bacterium | reverse complement strand
AAGCCACGAACCTGGTGCCGAGGAGAGGACTTGAACCTCCACGGGGCTAAGCCCCACTAGCACCTGAAGCTAGCGTGTCTACCAATTTCACCACCTCGGCATTGGCTCTCGCGCCTTATCCGTGACGACGGACCGTCATAAAGTACTGCCGCCGTTCATGTTTCGCTTCGCGAAGCCACGAACTGGCTCTCGTGCTTTATCCGTGACGACGGACCGTCATAAAGCGCTGCCGCCGTTCATGTTTCGCTTCGCGAAGCCACGAACTGGCTGGAGGCGCAGGTTACTAGGGCTTCAGGTTGCTGTCAATCCGGAGAACAAGATCCATTGGATTTCACTTGTCGAAAACCGCGAAAGAATAATTGTTACAATGATCCGATTCGTTCTCAAATGGAACTCAAGCAATGAAGAAAGACCCGTTTGCCAGCAGGGAAGCCAAAAGATACGTGAATCCTATCCCTAGCCGGGAATTCATTATCAGCCATCTCGAAGCAGCCGGAATGCCGATTTCATTCAAGCGCTTGATTAAAGAACTGGCGTTAGAGCGGTCGGATATGCGGACTGCGTTGCAACGTCGGCTGAAGGCGATGGTAAAGGATGGTCAATTGGTGGTAGATCGACGCCATGTTTATCGACTGGCAAGTGAAATGGATCTCATACGCGGTCGGGTGGTTGCGCATGCCGACGGTTATGGCTTCCTTATCCCGGACAATGGCAGTGATGATTTGTATCTGGGCAATCGAGAAATGCGACGGCTGTTTCACGGCGATGAGGTGTTGGCCAGAGTGCGGGGTCTGGATTTCAGAGGGCGTCTTGAAGCAGAAGTTATTGAGATCCTTGAACACCGTATCACCAGTCTGGTGGGGATATATCACAAAATCGAAGGTGCGGATTACGTTCAGCCACTGAATCGGCGCATAACTCAAAATCTTGCTGTCACAAATGGCAGTGGCGGGGCGTCGGACGGCCAGGTGGTAGTTGCCGAGATCACGACGCACCCATCAATGGCGGAAATTGCCAGGGGAAAAGTGATCCAGGTCCTGGGCGATCGCTTTGAAGCCGGTATGGAAACGGAAATTGCCATCAGAAACCACGACCTGCCCCACGAGTGGCCAGATGATATCTTTACCGCAATAGACCTGATGGAGGACGAAGTTCAAACCTCGGACAAGAAGCATCGCAACGACTTGCGGGAACTCTTTTTTGTCACAATTGATGGCGAAGATGCCCGGGATTTTGACGATGCCGTGTACTGCGAACGGCAGTCAGCAGGGGGGTGGCACCTGTATGTGGCAATTGCTGATGTGGCGCACTATGTCCAACCGGGTACGGCTGTGGATAGGGAAGCATTTCATCGCGGTAATTCGGTCTATTTCCCGCGGTATGTATTGCCGATGCTGCCGGAAAAACTCTCCAATGGTTTGTGTTCGTTGAATCCCGACGTGGATAGACTTTGCATGGTTTGCGAGATGACTATCTCAAGTCACGGCAGGCTTAGTGGCTACCGTTTTTATGAGGCAGTCATTCGCTCCAAGGCTCGACTCACCTATACCCTGGTCGACAGATTGTTACCCACCCGAAACAAACGCGATACGAAAATAACAGAGCAGAGAACCAGACACAGTCATCTTATACCGCATCTTGACGTCTTGTATGAGTTGTATCGAACCTTGTCAGACGCCAGAACGAAAAGAGGCGCTTTGGACTTCGAATCGACTGAGACAGCTTTTGTGTTCGATAAGCAGGGTCACGTTAATGGTATCGAGCTGTTAATTAGAAATGACGCCCATCGGCTCATCGAAGAGTGCATGTTATGCGCCAACGTGGCAGCTGCCAGATTTATACGTACACACGCTTTGAGAGGATTGTATCGTGTGCACGAGGGACCGCGACCTGAGAAGATACAGGATGTGCGCGAGTTCCTGGGCGGATTCGGAATCAGTCTGGGTGGCGGTGAATTACCTCAACCTTCGGACTATCTGGCTGTGATCAACGCTGTGAAGGGGCTAAGGAATAGCCATGCCCTACAGACCGTATTATTAAGATCTCTCAGTCAGGCGGTCTATCAAGCAGATAATCTGGGTCACTTCGGCCTTAATTACAAGGAATATACGCACTTTACCTCCCCGATTAGACGTTATCCCGATCTGTTGACTCACCGTGCGATCAAATCGATTATCCATTCACGAACACCAACTGTTCATGTCGAAAGATTTACCAAAAAAATCAGGCGCAATCTCTATCCGTACGAAACGGAAGAAGTGTTGATGTTTGGTGATCATTGCTCAATGACGGAGCGAAGGGCAGATGCTGCAGTATATGAAGTGATCGATTTTTTAAAGTGCAAATACCTTGAAGATCGGGTCGGAGAAATATTCGATGGTGTCATTACGGCTGTGACCGGTTTTGGCTTTTTTGTTGAGCTTGACGCTGTTTATGTTGAGGGGCTGGTACACGTGAGTAATCTCAAGAATGATTACTACGTATTTGAGTCAGGCCAGCAGGCGCTTATCGGTGAAAAAACGGGTCGGATGTACGGCATGGGCGATGTAGTGAGGGTGCAGGTTGCACGGGTCAATCTGGAAGAAAGGAAGATTGACTGTGAACTGATAGCACACCAATCAACGCGGAGGAAGAAACGGGCAAAAAAGCAATCCACAAGTACAACACGGAGCAGAAAGGGTCAAGGCAGAACAGGCAAGAAGAGGGTATCCGGGCGTAGCAGACCGGCAAAAAGACTTAGATGATCGTAGGATTCTCATGTCGGGCAGAACTGACTCGTAAAAGGAGGAAAGGGGTTGGCGACCACTGAAAATGAACTGCTGTACGGGATTCATTCTGTAAGAGCGCGCCTGCGGGGTGGTTCTGGTGGAATCATTGAAATGTGGCTCCTAAAAGATATTTCGTCAAATAAAATAGGGCAGTTGCAACAGATCGCTCGCAAATTGAACATACCCATTGTGCATCGGTCTCGCGCTGATTTGAACAAACAGGTTCAAGGCGTCCACCAGGGCGTGGTGCTGGTTTGTGAGGTGCAGCAACAAAGGGGAGAAGAGTACCTGGAAGAGATTCTGCGGGATTGTAACGAAAATCTTCTCTTGTTGGTTCTCGATGGCGTTACGGATCCGCATAATCTTGGTGCCTGTATGAGAAACGCCGCCGCAATGGGAGTTCATGCGGTGATAGCTCCCAAAGACAGAGCTGTAGGACTAACTCCCGCTGCAGTGAAAGCCGCCAGTGGGGCGACTGAACGGGTTCCCTTTATTCAGGTGACCAATCTTGTTCGCAGTTTAAAGTGGCTGAAACAGTGCGGTGTCTGGATAATTGGTACCGCTGTTGCAGGTGGCCAACCTCTGGACAAGGTGGATCTGGTTCGCTCTGTTGCATTGGTCATGGGTGCAGAGGGTAGTGGATTACGAAGGTTGACCAGCGAAACCTGTGACTGTCTGGCATACATACCCATTAGTCGCGAACAGGATAGCCTTAACGTGTCCGTCGCAGCCGGAATCTGCTTGTACGAGGTTATGCGGCAGCGCCGAAAAAAAGGGGACGGAGGCATTAAATTTTAACCAATTATGATTTTTCCAATGCCTCCGTCCCCTTTTTTTCCTTTTTTCTGCCGCCCACGGAATTTCACTTCGTGGAAATTACACTTGAATCTTGTCGGCTCTTTCTCTACAATTCGCGATCCCTAACTCCTTGCTTCACCCATTATTCTTAATGAGGAAGCATTAACCCGTAAGGAGCCTCTACATGAGACATTACGAAATAGTATTCCTGGTGCATCCTGATCAGAGCGAACAGGTGCCGGGAATGATCGAACGCTACTCCAAAGCCATTGAAGATGGTAAAGGCACAGTACATCGCCTTGAAGACTGGGGTAGACGACAATTAGCCTATTCCATCAACAAAATCCACAAAGCCCACTATGTATTGATGAACATAGAGTGCGGGGCAGATGTATTAGAGGAATTGGAAAATGCATTTCGCTTCAATGATGCCGTGTTGAGAAATCTCATCATAAAGCGAAAAGAAGCGATTACCGAAGATTCACCAATCATGAAGGCAGAGAAGGAAAATCGTGGTAGGAGGGAACGGGATCATTCGGTCGAGCGGTCACGCGACAAAGTTGCCCCATCTGATGATACAGAATCCAAATTGGCTGATGATGAATCAACTTCAGACAGTGATGAAACTGAAGTTACTGAAACCGAATCTGAATCCCCGCGGGAGGAAAGTTAAATGGCACGATTCTATCGAAGAAGAAAATACTGTCGTTTTACTGCCGAGGGGGTAAAGGAGATAGATTACAAGGACCTTGAAACGCTCAAAGCGAATATCTCGGAAACCGGGAAGATAGTGCCTAGCCGCATTACCGGAACCAAAGCACGTTATCAACGACAATTAGCCAAGGCGATTAAGCGTGCGAGATTTCTTGCTCTGGTTCCATACACAGACGCGCACAAGTAGTCATCTGATTCGTATATGAGAGCGATTGCAAAGTTCGCGATGCGGGGTCGCTCTCAGGCGTTGATGCTTTCCATCGGGGGTATCTCGCTGCCGGGGCTCAGTTGGTTTGGTGCGGCAGTCGTCAGCCTGGTGGCCCTGAGAAGGGGTTGGCGTGAGGGATTGATGCTGGTCTTGTGGGCTGCATTACCTGCTGCCGGTTGGCTGATAATCGTTGCAGAACCAGCACCATTAATGCTGTTGTTGGGGGCTGTAGTACTGGCATACGTGTTACGACTGACAGCTTCCTGGTCGCATGTGCTGGGAATTACGGTTGTGCTTGGATTGCCGACGTCATGGCTGTTTGAATTGACTTCAGCCGGGGTGATTGATCAAGTGGTGACCTTTTTCATTGAGGTGTCGGAGCAATCGGGTAATCAGCCCCTTAATCTGGATGACAGGCTGGTGCTGGAACGTCTGCTAGTCGGGCTGTTTACTGCAGGCCAGTTGAGTGTAATGCTGGCTGCTGTGATTCTGGCTCGATGGTGGCAGAGTGTGCTGTATAACCCCGGTGGATTTGGCGAGGAATTTCGCGGCTTAAGACTCCACGCCGGTTTGACATTAGGGCTCATACTCTTGATTGTGCTGTGTTACGCTAGCGGCAATCCGTATTTGAGTAGTTGGATACTCGTACTCGTTGTACCTTTTCTGGTGAGCAGCATCGCGCTAGTACACTGGACGGTAATGAGTAAGAAACTGGGCGGTAATTGGCTTTTGGTGTTTTATTTATTGATGCTGTTCTTTATGCAATTCATATTACCTATTCTAGTGATCATTGCAGTGACTGATAGCTGGGTGGATTTGCGCAAGAGAATTGGGGTAAACGAATAAGAGTATATTGAGGTAAAGATAATGGAAGTTATATTACTGGAAAAAATCACCAAGCTTGGTGACCTGGGAGATGTAGTGAAGGTCAAGGCGGGTTATGGCAGAAACTACCTGATTCCACAGAAGAAAGCTGTACCGGCATCTGCAGAAGCGTTGCAAAACATTGAATTTCACAGGACAGAATTGCAGACAGCGGAAGATAAAAAACTGCAGGTGGCGCGGGATCGCGCCGCTAAAGTGGAAGAACTGGATATCACATTGACGGCTAAAGCTGGTGAAGAAGGCAAGATGTATGGATCAATTGGCACACGTGATATAGCAGCGGCTGCCACTGAGGCGGGTGTCCCACTTGAAAAGAGTGAGATACGCATGCCAACGGGCGTTATACGTGAGCTGGGAGAATATGAGATCGCTGTTCAACTTCACTCTGAAGTAACAGCAACATTTAAACTTGGCGTCGTATTGGAATAAGCGCCGAAAATATTTCCGAGCAGATTTTATGTCAGTTCACTCCAGGGAGGAGAAGCTTCCTCCCTCTGAAACGCGTAAGGAACCTCTGATTAGTGCCGATGGTACGGGGTTTCCCGGCATCGGTGGTACCACAGGACCACTCCCGAACCCTGACCTTGGAATTCCGGACTACCGGGGTGCCGGACCATCGGGGTGCCGGACCAAAAAAAAACTAACGAATCATAGTTCCGCTAGTGATATATTTCATAATCACTCGTTATAATCTCCAGTCAAATCCTTTTTCAAAATAGGATCAATATGGCTGAGGAACAGATTCACGATCCAGCGGACGTCACCTCTCTTCTCAAGGTGCCACCGCATTCCATTGAAGCGGAACAGTCAGTGATTGGCGGTCTGTTGTTGGACAATGATCGCTGGGACGCAATCTCTTCTGTGATCACAGCCGAAGACTTCTATCGCAACGACCACCGCCTGATCTTTCGTTGCATGAATCAGCTGATTGAAGAAAACAAGCCAGTGGATGTTATCACGGTATCCGAAGCGCTGAGTCTGCTAAATGAACTCGAGAATGCCGGTGGTATGTCTTACCTGGCAGACCTGGCCAGCAACACTCCCACCGCATCTAACATTGGTGCATATGCCCAAATAGTTCAGGAAAGGGCTGTGGTACGAAAACTGATATCGGTAGCCCACGAGATAGCGGAAAGTGGTTTTAATCCCCAGGGGCGAGATAGTGCAACTCTTATTGACGAGGCAGAGTCGAAAGTATTTCAGATAGCTGAAGGTCGACCCAATACCGGTGGTCCGCAGCCGATAAGACCGATTCTCACCAAGGCAGTCGAAAGAATTGATGAACTGTTCCAGAAGAAGGGTGCGTTGACCGGGTTGAGTACCGGATTTCGGGATATTGACAGCATGACATCGGGGTTGCAACCGGCAGATTTGATCATAATTGCCGGTAGACCCTCCATGGGTAAAACCAGTTTGGCTATGAATATAGCTGAAAATGCTGCCATCAATGAGAAGTGCAATGTGGTAATTTTCAGTATGGAGATGCCGGCAGACTCGTTGATAGTGAGGATGTTGTCGTCACTGGGTCGAATCGATCAGTCGCGCATAAGGACGGGTCAGCTGGATGATGATGACTGGCCCAGATTAACCTCGGCGGTAACCCTGTTAACCGAGACGCCAATATTCATCGACGACACGGCCGCGCTCAGTCCTAGCGAAATCAGATCGCGGTGCCGCAGATTGGTGAGGGAGCATGGTGATCTGGGTATGATTGTTGTCGATTATCTGCAATTGATGCAAGTGGCTGGAACTGTCGAGAACAGAACCGGTGAAATATCCGAGATTTCAAGGTCACTGAAAGCCATAGCGAAAGAATTCCATTGCCCATTGCTGGCACTGTCTCAGCTCAACAGGAGTCTGGAGCAAAGACCAGACAAGCGACCAATTATGTCCGATCTGCGTGAATCCGGCGCCATAGAACAGGACGCGGATGTCATTATGGCTATCTATCGGGATGAGGTGTATCACGATGATGCTGAAAAAGGCGCTTCAGAGCTCATATTTCTAAAACAAAGGAATGGTCCCATTGGACGCAGAAAACTGACTTTTTTCGGCCAGTACACCAAGTTTGAGGATATGGCGCTGGGGTATGAGGATTACCAGTGAATGGAGCTGCGACTGCTCACATTAATCTGCATGCCCTGGCACATAATCTGGAATTGGTGCGATCATTAGCGCCGCATAGCCGAATCCTCTCGATCATAAAAGCCAATGCGTACGGTCATGGCATTATTCAAGCCGCCAGAGCGCTGCAAGCTGCAGACGGATTTGGTGTCGCCAGGTTATCGGAAGCGATTATGCTGCGCAAGGCTGGCATCGTAAAACCGATAGTGCTGTTGGAAGGATTTATCGATGCCAGCGAATTGGCCAGGTCACGCGAGCTGGATCTGTGCACGGTAGTTCACAGTGATTACCAGCTAACTCTGCTGGAAGAGAGCAAGTTACCGGATACAGACCGAAAACTGCAGGTGTGGTTAAAACTGAACACCGGTATGAATCGGCTGGGTTTTATCGAGCCGGAGGTTGATGCAGTTCTGCAACGACTTAAGTTATGTGCGGCAATAGAGCTCAAGGTAGTTATGTCGCATTTTTCCTGTGCAGATGCCATGCTGAATCCTGCAACCCTGAATCAGATTGACTATTTCAACCGGTTAACGGGTGGGTGGTCGCTGGACCGGAGTTTAGCCAATTCGGGGGGAATATTGGGTTGGCCTCAGAGCCATTTTGATTGGATACGACCCGGAATAATGCTCTATGGTATATCTCCGTTCAGTAGGCCGTGCCTTCCGCAATTACCTCAAGAGAAGCAGGCTCTGGTGGCGTTAAAACCGGTTATGACGTTGAAATCCACACTGATTGCCGTGAATAAAGTAGCTGCTGGCAGTACTCTGGGGTACGGAGGGAACTGGATCTGTGAAAAGGATTCTGTGGTTGGTGTAGTCGCCATTGGCTACGGCGATGGATATTCCCGGCAGGCAAGGGCGGGCACACCTGTATTGATTGCTGGTGAGAGATATCCCCTGATCGGCACAGTCTCCATGGATATGCTGACAGTCGATCTAAGTAATCGCCCATCATTACAACCCGGAGAGGAAGTCACGCTGTGGGGTGAAGGGTTACCGGCGGCAGAGGTCGCTGTTTCTATGCACACCATACCCTATGAACTGACATCCGGTCTTACGGATCGGGTTATCTTTCGCTATGAATTACCAGGAATGACCCATGGGTAAAAGCAAGACGGCCTATGTGTGTTCCGACTGTGGCGCTGACTATGCCAAATGGCAAGGTCAATGTGTTAGCTGCCGTGAATGGAATACACTGACCCGCCTCTCCATAGGAGCGAAAAGATCTCAATCTGTAATGCGCTCGGCTAGCTTTACGGGCATAACAGAAGAAGCCAAAACCCTGGATCAAATTGACTTGCAGAGAGTTCCGAGACTCATCACCGGGATAAAAGAATTCGACAGGGTTTTAGGAGGGGGGTTGGTTCCCGGATCTGCTGTGCTCATCGGCGGGAGCCCGGGTGCGGGAAAGAGCACTTTATTGATTCAAATCATGTGTGCAATGGCGCAGCACCATACAGCGCTGTATGTCACTGGTGAAGAATCCTTGCAGCAGATTGCAATGCGTGCAAACAGGCTCAATCTGCCCGTCGATAAGCTGCAAGTGATGACGGAAACCAACGTCGAGGTCATTCAGCAATGCGCGAGTAAACTCCAACCCAAATTGCTGGTAGTGGATTCCATCCAGGTCATGTTTCGGGAGGATGTTGATTCTGCTCCCGGAAGTGTTGCTCAGGTTCGGGAAAGTGCATCATTGTTGATTCGGTATGCCAAACAAACTGACACAGTTTTACTGCTAGTCGGTCACGTGACCAAAGATGGCAGCCTGGCCGGTCCTAAAGTTCTGGAGCATATGATTGACTGCTTCATCATGCTGGAAGGGGAAAATGACAGTCGTTATCGTACCCTGCGTGGTAGCAAGAACAGGTTTGGCGCAGTCAATGAATTGGGTATCTTTGCCATGACGGACAGGGGGATGATGGAGGTGAAAAATCCATCTGCGATCTTTTTATCCCGTACTGAGGACCTGTTGTCCGGCAGCCTGGTTATGGTGGTCTGGGAGGGTACCCGACCACTTCTGGTGGAGGCACAGGCATTGGTCGATCAAAGTTCTCTTGAAAATCCAAGACGTGTGGCTGTTGGCTTCGAAACTAACCGATTAGCTATGTTGTTAGCTGTTCTACATCGACACGGTGGTCTATTTGTCGGTGACCAGGATGTATTCGTCAATGTTGTAGGTGGAATTCGCGTTACTGAAACCGGCAGTGATCTGGCACTGCTGCTTGCTGTTGTTTCCAGTCTGCGAGACAAACCATTATCAAGAGACCTGGTGGTATTTGGCGAAGTTGGATTGTCGGGGGAGATCCGCCCGGTGCCTAATGGTCAGGAAAGACTTCAGGAAGCGGCAAAACATGGTTTTCGGCGGGCAATCATTCCCAAAGGAAACGCACCGAAAAAACAGTTGGACGACATTGAAGTCATCACCGTCAGCAAGTTGGCTGAAGCGCTGAATGCGATTTAGCATCAAGTGTAAAGTTTTTCGCCGTTGGGTCTTCTCTTAAAGCGTTTATAACCCCATTGATATTGCGTGGGGTGACCTCTTACGCGTGTTTCTATTACCTGGTTCATTGCAGTTAATGCTGCCACCATGTCCTGCGAGTGTATTGTCTCGGGAAACTCATCTATGTATACATGAAATCGATAGTCCGGATCTCTTGCGATGTGAATTCCCAGAATATCTGCATTAGTATCACGAAGTAGATCGATAATGTAGTGTCCGGTCAGTGCAGGAACGTTGAAGAAAGGTACGAAGCTGCCGCGTTCCAACCTGGGTTCGGGATCGGCTGCCATGGCTATAACTCCCTGGTTACGCAGCGCATCACCAAATGCGGCAATACCTGTACTGTTGGTAGGCACCAGTATTGCGCCATAACGAGATCGTTGTCGAAGCATATACTTGTCGAGAGCAGCCATCTTGTTCGGACGGTAAAGTATGGTCGGATTGCAGAATTGGGAGATGTACTGTATAAGGACTTCGAAATTGCCCAGATGACTGCTGACCAGAATCAAGCCATTACCACGACCAATTGAATTCAGAAACAGGTGTTCTCCTTCTATGGATACTATCTTTTTTTTAAAAGTTGAAAATGGCTGACTCCAGGCTGCTACGATTTCAAGAGATGTTTTCCCGGTTTCGATCATACTCTGACGTGCAAGTTCACTTTGTGCCACGGAATCAAGTTTTGGGTAACACAATCTAACATTGATGACTGACACCTTGGAGCCACGGCTTCCCGTCAGCCATAGAAGATAGCCAACAACAGTTCCAAGGGGATAGATGATGCCGAGAGGTAACTTCCCTAGCATACGAACCAGAAAAGCCGCCAGCTTTCCCGTGATTTCTTTCATTGGCTTACTCAATATGGTTGCAATGGCAGTTTTTCCCTGGGGATAGTCAATTCTAGCATGCTGCGGTATCTTAGTATCACGATACGAGGCAATCCAGGCGCAGGGGAATGATTGGTGATTGGGAAGAAACATGACGCAGATCAACAGATATAGTGCAGTCTGTACTTTCTGGATCCTTTGCCAACAGGTAGTATGAAGTCACCAGAATCATTCGAGACTCGACATTATGTTGAATGCTGAACTAAGTGGCTATTACCATGATGAAGCACGCTATCCCGCTGCCATGGTGAATGTTACCAATCATTGCAATTTGAGCTGTCGGCATTGCTTTATATTCAGAGATGGCAATCCGAATCAGGCACCATTGTCAATTCGTGATGAGATGAGTGATGACGTCATGCTGATGACACTCGAAAAACTCAGAGACAGGCACGGCATCAAGTCCATGATGTGGATGGGTGGTGAGCCAATGTTACGGCATAAACTGCTGAAAAAGGGAATACAGCTGTTTGAAAGCAACACTATCACCACCAATGGCACCATACCATTGATCGATTTTGGACCCGATCTTCTGTATGTGATTAGTTTGGATGGTCCGGAAGATCTTAATGACTCCATTCGTGGAGAGGGGGTATTTCGCAAGGTAATGAAAAACCTGGAAGCGCTGCCGGTCGACTTTCAGTCACCATTCCAGGTGCAGTGTGTAGTAACCAGATCTAATCAGAGCAGGCTTGAAGAATTGGTGCTTCGACTAGTGGATTCATCGGTGCGCTGGATGACGTTCACGTTTCTGGTACCCGCGGCAGATGGCGAGACCAATCCGGACGCCTGGCATAATAATAAGGAAAGGGAAGAAGCCGTTAGAATAGTGATGGCACTAAAGGAAAAGTATCCGGGATTCGTGCGAAACAGCACTCGCAGTCTTGAATTGATGTTCTCACCCTACGCAGAAAGAGTGACCGCTGCCTGTCCCTCCCGGGCGAATATACTGCCGCTGTATCTGGAGGGCGACCATTTCACCACACCCTATTGTTGCTATGGAAACGATGTAGATTGCGAACGATGTGGTGCCTGGGCAGTATTCCAGATTGCAGCCAAGATGGAGCGAAATGGTGCCGTATCCTGGTAATCAGGATCGCTTTTCTATTGATATATATTCGGTTTCACCACTGCCGGTATAGATCTGCCTGGGACGAGTAATGCGGTGACCTGGATCGTCTATCAACTCCTTCCATTGAGCTATCCAACCGGGGAGCCTGCCCAGAGCAAACATTACCGTGAACATGTTGACCGGAATACCGATTGCTCGATAGATGATGCCACTGTAGAAATCTACATTTGGATACAGCTTGCGTTCAATAAAGTAGTCGTCAGAGAGAGCAATTTCTTCCATCTGCTTGGCAATATCCAGAATCGGATCATCGACACCCAACTTGTCCAGAACCCGATCACATGCTTTTTTAATCACGGTTGCCCGCGGATCGAAGTTCTTGTAGACGCGATGGCCGAACCCCATGATGCGGAATCCGGAATCCTTATCTTTAGCCATGTCGATGAATTTTTGTATGTCTCCACCCTCGGCCCGAATCCGTTCGAGCATCTCAATCACCTGCTGATTTGCACCCCCATGCAGAGGTCCCCACAGAGCAAGGATTCCGGCTGCTACTGATGCGTAGAGATTGGCATGGCTACTGCCAACTGTTCGTACTGTGGCCGTACTGCAGTTTTGACACAACCCTGCAATCCGGCTCGAGCAGTTAATAAACTGGTCCATCACACACTGTTCAAGCCAATTTCTTATACTTCACCTTGTGTGGTTGCAGCGCCTTGTCACCGAGTCTTCTCTTCAGGTCTGCCTCATAGTCGGAGTAATTGCCATCGAACCAAACCTGCGCACTATTCTCCTCAAAGGCGAGTATGTGAGTGGCTATTCGATCCAGAAACCAGCGGTCATGTGAAATGACCATCAGCGAACCCGGAAACGCAAGGATAGCCTCTTCCAGTGCTCTGAGAGTTTCCACATCCAGGTCATTAGTGGGTTCGTCCAAAAGCAAAAGATTGCCACCTTTTTTAAGCAATTTTGCAAGATGTAACCTGTTGCGTTCACCCCCGGATAAATTTCCAACACGTTTTTGTTGATCCGGTCCTCTGAAATTAAATCGACTCACATAGGCGCGGGAAGAGATCTCATAACCGCCAATCTGTATCGACTCGTTACCCTCAGAAATCTCTTCCCAGACAGTGTTTTCACCGTTCAGATCTTCCCTGCTCTGATCGATATAGGCCAGTTCAACAGAATCGCCCAATATTAGCTGACCGGAATGGGGTTGATCCTGGCCTGCAATGAGTCGGAACAGGGTTGATTTGCCGGCGCCATTGCCTCCAATGATGCCGACAATGGCACCTCGCGGCACTCTGAAACTCAGATCTTCTATTAACAGATTTTCGCCGAATCCCATACTGACATGCTCCAGTTCCAGCACCAGATCACCCAATCTCGGACCCGGTGGAATATAAAGCTCCATAGTTTCTTTTCGTGTTTGAAACTCCCGGGAATTCAGTTCTTCGAATTTGGCCAGACGAGCCCGACTTTTTGCGTGTCTGCCCTTGGGTTGGGTTCTGACCCACTGCAGTTCTGCCTGAATTGATTTTTGTCTGGCAGTAGCCTGCTTTGCCTCGATTGCCAGTCTTTTCTCTTTGGCTTCCAGCCACGCCGAGTAATTCCCCTCGTAAGGAATCCCGTGGCCGCGGTCCAACTCAAGTATCCATCCGGCGGCATTATCCAAAAAGTACCGGTCATGAGTGATAGCTACTACCGTGCCACTGAAGTCCCGTAAATAGCGTTCTAGCCACGCGACGCTCTCAGCATCCAGGTGATTGGTAGGCTCATCCAGAAGCAGCATGTCGGGATTGGAAAGTAACAACCGGCATAGAGCCACGCGTCGACATTCACCGCCGGACAGGATGGTAACGTCCGCGTCCCAGGAGGGCAGACGCAGTGCTTCCGCCGCGATCTCCAGCTTACGATCCAGGTCCCAGCCGTCCACGGCATCTATATGCATTTGCAAATCTCCCTGTCGTTGCAACAGTTCGTCCATCTCGGCATCGCCAAGAGGTTCTGCAAATTGATTCG
Source organism: Gammaproteobacteria bacterium (assembly GCA_030123805.1). Classification (GTDB taxonomy): domain Bacteria; phylum Pseudomonadota; class Gammaproteobacteria; order Pseudomonadales; family Azotimanducaceae; genus JASJXV01. Next base: position 13,316 of record JASJXV010000034.1, on the reverse strand, counting down.
AGATCTGCTCAAATTCGTCCAACAGATCCTTGATCTCTCTGACACCGTCCTCAACGTTTCCCCGGACATCTTTTTGCGGGTCAAGAACAGGCTCCTGAGGCAGGTATCCTATCCGCAAGCCCGGTTGGGGTCGTGCTTCACCAAGACAATCTTTGTCTAGCCCTGCCATTATGCGTAACAGAGAGGATTTTCCGGAACCGTTTAAGCCAAGCACTCCGATCTTTGCTCCCGGGAAAAACGATAGTGAAATATCCTTAAGAATTTGTCTGTTAGGGGGTACAACCTTTCCTACCCGGATCATGGTGTAAACGTATTGGGTCATTTGAAATCGATGTTTGCGGTGTGAGTGAGACCGGAAAGTTGGGTATTTTATAGGAATCAGCCACCAAATTCCCATTCCTTGACTGGCCACCCAACAATTTCGAGACGTCTACGCAACCCGGTCGGACCGCGGATATCGAGAGGGGCAGTTGAGGTTGTTGAAAGAATCCTGTTCCTGAATAGAGTACAATGCCCAACCCGCAGGGTGTTGTAGACTGCAAACCCGGAATTTTCCAGTAGGAGGAATTATAGGTGCATTGCCCATTTTGTGGAGAAAATGATACCAAAGTGGTTGATTCACGTCTTGTTGCAGAGGGTAACCAGATCCGAAGGCGAAGAGAATGTCTGAACGGGAAGTGCAGCGAACGATTCACTACCTATGAAACGGCGGAATTGGTGATGCCTCGGATGATAAAGTCCAATGGTGTGAGGCAGCCGTTTGATGAGGATAAATTGCTAAATGGTTTACAACGGGCACTGGAGAAGCGGCCGGTAAGTATTGAGGCAATTGATGCCGTGTTAAGCAGGATCAAACACAAATTGCAAAGTATGGGTGAGCGTGAAATAAAGACGCGTGTCGTGGGAGAGCTGGTGATGGCAGAGTTGCGTGAGCTTGATGAAGTGGCTTACGTCAGATTTGCTTCAGTCTATAGAAGGTTCCAGGACCTCAATGAATTCAGAGAAGAAATTGATCGACTGGATAAGGACGCCAATATTTCACGCGGGGACAAAGTGAACTAAGCAATGGCAGTGAACAACGCGGATAGGGAATTCATGGCTGAGGCGATTCAGTTGGCTGCCAGAGGTATGTATTCAACCCAGCCAAATCCAAGGGTTGGTTGCGTGATTGTCAACGCACATGAAATAGTCGGAAGAGGTTGGCATCGACTTGCAGGGGAAGCCCATGCTGAGATAAATGCACTGAATGATGCGGGTGACTCAGCTCGAGGCGGCACCGCTTATGTCACGCTGGAACCCTGTTCACATACAGGCAGAACCGGGCCATGTTGTGAGGCATTGATTAAGGCTGGAATTAAGCGTGTGGTAGTTGCCATGGAGGATCCGCATCCATTGGTTAGCGGTCAAGGCATAAAATACTTGAAACAGCACCAGGTTGAAGTGATTGTGCCGCACATGGAAGAACAGGCCGTACAGCTGAATATTGGCTATGTTAAAAGACAGAAACTGAAACTACCATTTGTGCGTTGCAAGTTAGCAATGAGCCTGGATGGCCGCACCGGACTTGCAAACGGTGAGAGTAAATGGATAACGGGAACGGCAGCCAGGGCAGATGTACAGAAATTGCGTGCTCGAAGTTGCGCTATCGTGACAGGTATCGGGACTGTGCTGGCAGATGATCCTGCCATGACCATCAGAAAAGACCAGTTAGATGTGCCGGATATCGAATTGGCAATACAAAAACAGCCGCTCAGAGTTGTATTGGATAGTCTGTTAAGGATAAAGGCGGATGCAACTATTCTGAATCCTGCAGACCGAGTCATCGTCATCTGCGGAGAGGATGGGGACATAGATAAAATAACCCGCGATCAACTTTATTTAAGGGGTGTTGAAGTCATCCGTCTTCCTTCGGATGGTGAAATGGGAATTGATCTGGCTGCAGTGATCCGGCTCCTGGGTGACAGAGAGTGTAACGAAATATTATTTGAAAGCGGCGCTCAATTGGCCGGTGCGTTGATTAGTAGTGGGCTTTTGGACGAATTAGTAATTTACATCAGCGCCAAATTCCTCGGCCACCGCGGTCTGCCGTTGCTTAAGTTGCCAGAATTTTCGACCATGGATCAGATTGCAGAGCTTGAGTTTCGTGACGTGAGACAGGTGGGTGAAGATCTTAGGATTACAGCAGTGTTAAAATAGGTGAAGTATTATGACCAGGATTATTGAGGGTGATTATTCTGCATCAACAGGCAGATATACCATAATTGTTAGCAGGTTCAACGGATCTGTTGTGGAAGGATTACTGTCGGGTGCTCTCGATACATTACACAGGCATGGTGTCCCTGAAAACAATATTACAGTGGTGCGTGTACCCGGAGCTTTTGAAATTCCATCTGCGGCACAGAAAGTAGCAAAGAAAGGTGATACCGATGCCATCATCGCTCTGGGAGCTGTAATTCGCGGCGCTACCCCGCATTTTGAATATGTTGCGGGTGAATGTGCCAGTGGTGTTTCAAGGGTCTCTCTGGAAGAACAGATCCCTATAGCATTTGGTGTGCTGACTACTGACACAATCGAACAGGCGATTGAACGCTCTGGTGCAAAAGCGGGCAATAAGGGTGTTGATATGGCTATGACTGCTCTCGAAATGGTGAGTTTGATGAGGAAACTGGACGCCTAAATTGACGAACACGGAACCCCAACAAAGTCGCAAGCCGAAACCCGCCCAAAGGAGGAAGGCGCGGAGATTTGTTATGCAATCCCTGTATCAACACAAAATCTCAGGCACTTCAATTGCGGAAATAGAGCAACAGTTTTTACAGGATCATGATATGCGAAAAGTTGACCTGGATTATTTTCACGATCTGCTCATGGGTATAGCTGATCAGCAAGCTAATATTGACGCAGAAATCCAAACAGCTATTGATAGAGACTTTTCAGAACTTGACCCGGTGGAATTATCCATACTTCAACTTGGTGTGTATGAGCTGATCCACCGAATTGATGTCCCTTACAGGGTCGTTATTAACGAAGGAGTGGAACTGGCCAAAATCTTTGGCGCTACTGATGGATATAAGTACGTAAACTCGATTCTGGACATTTTATCCAGGAAACACCGCTCAATGGAACATGGGAAGTCCTGATTTCCGATATCACTTAATGGCCTTATCTCCTAAATTCATCACATCACGACCGGGCTGCGAGGGTAATGATTTCCTCTGGTAAGAGTTATCTGGAATGCGAGATAATCAAACGTTTTTTCTATCAATGGGGTCTTCAATAAAAGACCTCAGTCCAGGCTCGAACCGGACCAAAAATTATTAACTGTCGCATCCTCTGTGATTGATGTTTCCGATGGACTGGTGGCTGACCTCGCACATATCACCCAGATGCGCGGTGGCGATGACTATGAACTTTGTTTTACAGCTGCACCTGAATTCAGACCTGGTGTCAGTGAAATTGCGTCACCTACGGGTTTGCCCTTGTCAAGGATAGGCCGGATAACAAGTGATGAAGGGATCCGTTGTATCGACGCTGAAGGCGGGCTGATTAAAGTCAACAAAGGGTATCAACATTTTGATGTCGATTAGGCAGAAAGTAATATCAGATCCCTGTTTTTTCCTGGCGTTTGGCTTCGGCAGTGGACTGGCACCCAGAGCACCTGGTTCCTGGGGCAGTCTGGTTGGTCTGGTGTTATATATTCTGGCGGTGCAAATGGCGGGTCTGAATCAAGCCTATTTCGTCGCGAGCATAATTATTGCCTTTATTGCAGGTGTTTTTATTTGTGACCGGGTTGCCAGAGAATTGGGAGTGCATGATCATGGCGGTATCGTCTGGGACGAGATAGTAGGTATCTGGCTGGTTTTAGTTGCGTTACCGGTTGGCTGGTATTGGCCGTTGGTGGCTTTCGCGTTATTCAGGCTGTTCGACATTCAGAAGCCGTGGCCCATTGCATATATTGACAGCAAAGTTAAGGGTGGATTGGGTATAATGCTGGATGACGTTGCCGCAGCAATCCCGGCATGGGTAATAATACAAATGGCAAATTGGATGTTATGAACCTCCTGGCGACCCAACGAAGCAGAAGATTTTTGTGCGGCTGTATCTCTCAGCTTTGTTTAGTGGTGTGGATATGTGCCCTGGATACCAGTGCAATCGCTGATGAATTGCATTTAGAGATACCCGAAATTGAAGTTGTCGGGCTCTTCAAGAATGCGGCGGTGTTTGGTATTGACGGTAAGCATCGTATGTTAAAAGTTGGCGGAGACCCGGTAGCTGGCATTGTATTGATCTCTGCGGACAGTGAATCAGCAGTGATTGAATTTGACGGTCAACGTCAAACCCTTTTTCTGAGTGAAAGGGTAGCAGGAGTCTTTAAGAAACCTGAAAATATCAGTGTTTCAATTCAGTTAAATAATCAAAGACAATACGTGACCACAGGTAGCATCAATGGCGTGCCCGTGAGCTTCCTGGTAGATACGGGAGCAACGCTGATAGCTATGAACTCGGGTACTGCAAAGAAACTGGGTATTGCATACGAGTCTTCAGCTCCGGGCACATCGGTTACTGCCGGGGGGAAAATAAAATCCTGGCGAGTTGTTTTATCCAGTGTCCAGGTCGGCGGTATCAGGAGGCAAAATGTCCAGGCCGCGGTGTTGGAGGGAGACTATCCCCTTGATATTTTGTTGGGGATGACGTTTCTTCGCGACGTGCGCATGGAAGAATCCGATGGCATACTTGTGCTCTCCAGTAAGTTCTGATGGATGCAGATACAGGTTAAAGGTTCCCTAAATATAATTCGAGTTTCTCATGAACTATTATCACGGCAACGGATTCGCCTGTTCTGCCTTACTTTAGTACCATTGACTTTAATGAGTGAATATTGGAGTCATCTGTGAGCGTTGGATTTGTTGCTGCCTCAAATTTGCCTACGCCCTGGGGTGTATTTACCCTGCACGGATTTGAGGAACTGGAGACAGGCAAAGAGCACGTTGCATTGACACTTGGCAACGTGAGCTCAGGCCGTCCGGTTCTGGCCAGGGTGCACTCCGAGTGCCTGACGGGTGATTCGTTATTCAGCTTGCGATGCGATTGTGGTTCTCAGTTACAGTCGGCACTAAAAAAAATAGCGGCAGAGGGAGTTGGTGTGCTGCTGTACCTTCGGCAGGAAGGCAGGGGAATCGGTTTGCTGAATAAAATCCGGGCATATCAGCTTCAGGATGCGGGTGCTGATACAGTGGAGGCGAATGAGCAATTGGGTTTCGATGCAGATCTAAGAGATTACACAGTGTGCAAGCAGATGTTGGCGCATTTGCAGATTAAAAAACTGAAGCTAATGACCAATAATCCGGTGAAAGTCAAAGCACTGACCAAGTTAGGATTGGAAATTGTTGAGAGAATACCGCTGCAGACCGGTGTCAACGCACATAACGTCAAGTATCTGGCGACTAAGGTGGAGAAATTTGGTCACATCATGAATGATGCACGAGATGACTCATGAGTTGGCTCGCACTGGTTACAATGAATTGTGCCCTGGAGCGGCGATTATTGTCGAACACTGACAATCGGCGACCGGTTCTTGTGAAATCTCGCTCTGATCGAATGGACTATTCCTGCCGCATCAAGACCACATTTGGCCAGCATTTTTGCTGGCTTGTCGTGACCAATAAAGCGATCTGGAATACCAAGGATCAGGATTGGTGTATCGAGTGCCAATGAGGACAGCAGTTCGTTAACACCAGAACCGGCTGCTCCTTGTATGACGTTCTCTTCCACGGTTACCAGCAGATCATGGGAAGTAGCCAGTTGAATGATCAACTCTTCATCCAGTGGTTTTACAAACCGCATATCGACAACGGTTGCGTCCAGTTCCGCGCCAGCCTGTAGAGAGGCGGAAACCATCGAACCAAATGCCAAAATTGCGATGTGCGCTCCTTCCCTTTTTACCTCAGCTCTGCCAATAGGAAGTGCTGTCATCTGTTGCGAGATTTCAACACCGAGCCCTGCACCTCTCGGGTAGCGCACAGCAGCTGGTCCCGGGTAAATATAACCGGTGTACAACATCTGCCGGGCTTCATTTTCATTGGAAGGAGCCATGATCACAAGATTCGGAATACATCTGAGGAAAGTCAGATCGAAGCACCCGGAATGCGTCGGTCCATCTTCTAGCAATCCAGCTCTGTCTATGGCGAATAACACATCAAGATTCTGGATAGCTACATCGTGCAACAGCTGATCGTACGCTCGTTGTAGAAAAGTTGAGTAAATGGCAACAACAGGTTTTGCGCCCTCGCAGGCTAGTCCTGCCGCAAATGTCACAGCATGTTGCTCTGCTATGGCGACATCGTAATATCGGTCTGGATATTTATCAGCAAATTCAACCAGACCTGAACCTTCCTTCATAGCCGGTGTTATCCCAATCAATCTGTCGTCCTGTTCGGCCATGTCACACAACCAGTTACCAAATACTTCTGAATAGGAAATTATTTTCTTGCTGTCGGGATGAGCAGAAGATTCATTGGTAGCTTCAATCTTTGCCAGACTATGGCCGCTGACAGGAGCACTTTCAGCTGGACCAAAGCCCTTGCCTTTGGTAGTAACCAGATGTACGAACAAGGGTCCCTTCTGATCTTTAATGTTATTAAAAATATGCACCATGCTGGGTATATCATGCCCGTCCACAGGTCCGATATAGTTGAACCCCATCTCCTCAAATAATGTCCCAGGCATGACCATACCTTTCATGTGTTCTTCGGTACGGCGAGCCAGTTCCCAGGCCATTGGTACATGACTAAGGACCTTCTTACTGCCTTCGCGAATTGACAGATAGGGTCTGCTGGCAAGGATTTTGGCAAAGTACTTGGCCAGACCACCGACGTTTCTGGAAATTGACATGGCATTGTCGTTCAGTATGACCAATAAATTTGCCTCGATTTCAGCCGCGTGGTTTAGAGCCTCAAATGCCATGCCACCACTCATGGCGCCATCACCAATAATGGCCACGGTTCTGTGTTCTTCACCTTTCATGGCAGCCGCAATGGACATTCCCAGTGCCGCACTGATGGATGTGGAAGAGTGACCAACACCGAATGTATCGTAGATACTTTCAGTCCGCGACGGAAATGGCGCAATGCCGCCGGGTTGACGTAAAGTATGCATGCGTTCCCTGCGACCTGTGAGTATCTTGTGGGGATAGGTCTGATGACCGACGTCCCAGACAATCCGGTCCTCGGGTGTATTGAAGACGTAGTGCAGGGCTATGGTGAATTCGACGACACCGAGACCTGCACCAAAATGTCCACCGGTTTGGCCAACCGTATAAACGAGAAAATGGCGCAGTTCCAGTGCCAGCTTCTCAAGATCGGCTAGCTTCAGGCGGCGAATATCTTCCGGGACATCTATCTGGTCCAGTAATGGCGTTTCAGGTCGTGTTAAAGGAATTTCATCAATCATGGGGTGATTCAAAACCTGGACTGAAGGTACTTGTCATGGTTTGGTTAATTCTACACTATCGCTCAAAGGCTGCCTAATAGGGACCATGGAGCGGGTGCGATTATGCTTTGGATGTATCATCAGTTGAGTCCAGTCGGGCTTTACACGGAACATCAGCAATCTCGCAACACAATAAAATCTGCAACAGATCTGAGTTTGTCTGCTTTTGAGTCAAAACCTTCCAGTGCCAGGACGGCTTCCTTGTGCACGTCTGCAAGGATATTTTCTGCACCGCTTACGCCATGCATAGAGACATAGGTCGGTTTGTTCATTACCTGATCGGCGCCGGTTGTTTTGCCTGTCGCTGATTGATGGCCCTGGACATCAAGTAGATCGTCTTTTACCTGAAAGGCAAGACCCAGATTGTGAGCAAATCGTTTCAAGCCCGTGAGCTGCTGGTGTGTGAGATCATGATCACAGGCAGCCATAAGGATGCTGGCTTTGATTAGAGCACCGGTCTTCATAAGATGCATATTTTCAAGCAATGCTGGCGAGATTGCAGTATCCACGGCGGCGATATCGACCATCTGTCCACCAACCATACCGTCAGCTCCCGCGGCTTTCGCTAGTTCCTGAACTTTTTTCAGACTGTTAACAGCATCATTTGACAGCACTTCAAATGCCAGTGCTTGCAGCGCATCCCCGGCCAGGATTGCTGTTGCCTCATCAAATTTTATGTGGGTCGTGGGCTTTCCCCTGCGTAACGCATCACCATCCATCGACGGCAGATCATCATGAACAAGCGAGTAACAGTGAATCAACTCCACTGCACAGGCAGATGAGTCAGATTGATCCAGTGTGCCGTTGAGTGCCTCAGTGGTCGCATAAACCAGAATGGGGCGGATACGCTTACCGCCATTAAACACGCTGTAAATCATGGCAGACTTCAGAGTTGCCGGAGTATTATTGAGGTTAAGAGATGCGTTCAGGCAAGTGTCGACGCGGGCACGGTAGACATCATAGTCATTCATTCTCAAGATCTTCTGCAGCAAATGGCACCGAGTCCAACTCGCCATTTTTTTGAATCAGCATCTGCACTTTTTGTTCTGCTTTCTTCAGTGCCTGCTGGCACTCTCTTGTCAGCTTAATGCCTTCCTCAAATGCCTGCAAAGATTCTTCCAGTGAGAAATCACCGTCTTCCATCTGCTCAACCAGGCGCTCGAGCTTTGACAATGAATCCTCGAACTGAAAAGTTTTCTTTGATGCCATGACTTAACTCGCTACCAGCCGCTTGTTCAGGGTGAAAAAATGTCGCAGTTGTTCGTGCATTACGTTGTTAATATAGCAATTAACATATTTGCCCTGACGTTCTACTTCAATCAGGTTTGCATTAACCAGTTCCTTGACGTGGTGTGAAACGGTCGGCGCACCTATATTCATCTCTGACATGACGTCAGCAATCAAACACCCCTCACAGGATTTATCCTCACTGGCTTCGTGACGATTCAGAATTTCCAGATAAATTGTCAAGCGATTGGGATTGGAAAGTGCTTTGAAAGCCTTGGCCATTGCCTTTGCGTCAACATCCTGATTCAAGCTGATACTCCGGACAAAATCACGGTGGATTGAGAACCTGCAACTATGCGCCTCAGTTATTTTAACGTCAACATGTGAATGTGAAAACTGCGGTTAGGGACACCTGCCTGGATATGGAGTTGATTGGTTGCCATTATTTCCAGCGCGAGATATAGGCATCAATTTGACATCTATCGAATTATGCACACATTTCGATAAATGCCAAAATATGACAATGCGGAATAAAAAGACTTATAAGGCAACTCGATTCAATGTAGTCTACAGTCAGGAGTGACTTTCATTCGCATTTGGAAATTTGCTGACGAACGCCCATCCTTCCCGGGTTTCAACAATTACCAACGGAGTGAGCTGATGACGTATAAAAAAATAATAATGGTTTCACTTTTGTTGACGGCAGCTGCAATCCATGCCGACTCGGAAGGGATCTACAAATATAGATCGGGAGTAATGAAAGCTGTCGGCGGGCAGATGGCATCCCTCGGTGCCAGCCTGAAAGGGCAGGTTTTCACGGAAAATCTGACGCTGCATGCTCGTGCCATGGCTGACCTGGCGGATATCGTGCCACATATTTTTCCGCAAGGCAGTGGCACTAAAAAATCTGAGGCATTACCGGCGGTATGGGAGAAGCCCGAAGAATTTAAGAACCGGGTCGATGATTTTGTTAGTGCAGCGAAACAACTTGAGAAAATTGTTGAGAGCGGTGACATGAAAGCCATCGGAGGTGGCGTACAAAAACTGGGTAAAACTTGTAAGGGTTGCCACGACGATTTTCGAGAGGAACACAGCAATTAAAGCCAGTATATGACGGCATAGACAATGAGACCTGCACTGCATGCGAGCCCCGTGGCAAGCCACCAGTTGGTGTTAGAATCCTCGGTAGTGGTAACAGTTTGTGCCGTCTTTTTGGTTACCCACTTGTATCCTGTAAGCATCGGTTTGACCAGACTTTGACGCTTGAAAATTCGATAGAAAGCGATTGCCGCCAGATGGAAAAATATCAGGCACAACAAGAAGTAATAGTTCTGTTTGTGTAGCACTGTGAGTAGAGAACTTGTGTCTTCCGACACCTTGTATGCGAGGGGTCCCTCGTACAAAATGTCATCATTGGCAAACAGTCCGGTAGCGATCTGAATCAGTATTATCGACAGCATGATCACAATCATCCAGCCTCCAACCGGATTGTGACCCAGGTAAAAACTGTGGCTGGATTCGTCTTCGCGGTCCTGGGAAACATCCGAGGGAAAATCCGGGGCGAACAGGTGCCTTAAGTAGGCGGCGCAGGCGCGAGGTCCTTTTAAGAATTGCGAAAACCTGGCATAAGTTCCACCCCAAAAACCCCAGCCAAGTCGAAACAGAATTAGGCTCAGAATTCCGTAACCGCTCATCATGTGAAGTTCAGTATCCTGGAGAGCCTCCACCTTTGCCGTTATAAATGAGAAGCACAAGAACCCCACCAGCAGCCAGTGGAATAATCGCGTTGGCAAGTCCCACACGGGTACTTTTTTCATTTAAGGAAGCTCCGTTTTGGATTTTCTTAAATTTGCAGTGGCGGCAAATTGACCCGTTCTCTAATATTCGCCAGGGACCCCTGTTTCCGCCAGGCTCGCGGCAAACTTATTTGAGCTGATCAAATTCAGGTCTGATGGTGTACACGAGTTTATATTTTCCAGCCTGTATCCGGTATTTCGGCAATGTGTCAGGTCCGCAGCTGGCGCCGCCAACACCCCTCTGGGCGGCATCAAGGCAGAGAAATGTCTCGGCCCGGGGTGTTAATTCCCAGGTATGATATGCAGGAGTCAGAATCTCATGCGGGTAATGACTCGCTGATGCCTGTATGGCTTCATCCGTGAAAATACTCAAACTTAACCCGCTGGCAGTTGAGATTCGAAGCGAACGAATGTCCATATGATTACCGTGATCCTGAGGCAAGATGTAGGGTACATACTGATCTGCCACAGTGCTTTTATGCAAAGACATCAGACCAGAGGATTTTCTGTCACAATAGGTCTCGTGAGGCCCCAGGCCATACCACTCAAATTGCTCAAATTCCGCTGGCAGTACCCAACGAATCCCCAGACGCGGTAAGTCAGCAAGTTGTGATCCCAGCACGAACGTATGTTCGACCCGGACAGAGTCGTTAGGACAAATTAGATAACTGTTCTGTACGCTGACCTTGCCGCCACGGGCTATTACCTCAAGATTCCATTGCACGGCTATAGTGCCATCGCTCTGTGGCCGACACTTTATGCCAGAAAACCGGAAGCGTAACTGATCCAGTCCAAGCCCAATCCATCTGCTGAGTGATTTGCCATCCTGACCGCCCCATCCTTTTATACCATCATTGTCCAGTGGCGCGCGCCAGAGGTTGACATTAGGGGTATCGGCAATGATCTGTTGCCCATGAAAATGCCAACTCTCGAGTCCTTTGTTGCCAAACACCAGGGTGGAGTTCGGCGTCTCTATTACATGTTTAGCCGATTTGGTTTTCCGCTTGCCGCTATTTTTGTTACTGAGCGTACATTGGCCCTGGAATTTGAGAGGGGCAGGCTTGCGTCGTCCAATCCGGAACTGCGCCCATGCGACCCGATGTCCCCTGGGCGCCCAGCTCAAATCCGTTGCCAGATTGAAACTGATTGTCAGCATAGCCTCTTGCCCGGATTTAAGCCCTGGACGCGAGAAGGGCAGTTCAATCTCAATGGATCCTTGTGGATCTGCTTGCAATCGTCCCGCTCGCCCGGACTGGATCTTGATCCCGTTGACATCCACCTGCCAGGAACATTGCAACCAGTTCAGGTTGGTGAAATAGTTTTTGTTGGTAATCCGGAACCGATTTCTGGATAGTTGTATCACTGCAACAGGTTCAATTATCTTCTTGTATTCAATCAGAGAGGAATGCGGCGTACGATCCGGCCAACATAGACCATCGCAGACAAAATTCAAATCGTGGCGCCATTCACCAAAATCCCCGCCATAGGCCCAATAGTCAATATTGCCATGCTTTTCAAGCAAACCATGGTCCAGCCACTCCCAGATGAATCCTCCCTGAAGTCCGTGATACTTTTCAATTGCTTCCCAGTACTCCTTTAAGTTGCCGCCACTATTTCCCATCGCATGGGCATACTCACACATGATGAGTGGTCTGGGGTCATCCGTGTCCGTGGCATGCCGAATAATGTCATCTACCCGCGGATACATGGGACAAATCACGTCGGTGCCATGAAGATTTTCAGTCCAGCGTTGACCCACACCCTGTTCGCATATGGCGTTTTCATTATGAATGGGTCTGGAAGGATCGTATTCTCGAATCCATGCCGTCATTGCCATATGATTGGCACCGAAGCCTGTTTCATTTCCCATGCTCCACATAATGATACACGGATGATTCTTATCCCTTTCCACCATGCGGATCGCCCGGTCCAGGCAAGCGACACCCCAGAATGGATCACGTCCTAATTGTGCATAGTGATGGTGTGCTTCAATATTGCACTCATCAACCACGTAAAGACCGTACTCATCGCATAATTCGTAAAATCTGGAGTCATTTGGATAGTGACTGGTGCGTACAGCATTGATGTTGTGGCGTTTCATTGTTTCTATATCGAGGCGCCATAATTCCTCTGTTAGCACTTTTCCTGTCCGGTCACAATGGTCATGACGATTGACGCCGCGAATCAGAACGGGTTGTCCGTTTATAAGCAGTTCACGATCCTTGACTGCAACGCACCTGAAGCCAGTTCTAACGCTGCTGCACTCGATAGTATTACCATCCGGGTCAAGCAGGGTAACTACCAGTGTGTACAGGACCGGGGTCTCGGCAGTCCAGTGTTTTGGTCTGGATAGCTTGCACTCAAATTCCAGCGAGTTACCTGTTCCCGTAACCGCATAAAAGTTTGATTGATCGATTGTCTGTATCAATGGTTTGCTGAATAGGGACCGGCCTGAATCGGAATAAAGTTCGATTTTGACGCTGTGACCGAGGCTGGATTTATTTATACCACCCAGTCTGACTGTGGTTCGGAGCCTACCTGCAGTCAGGTTTTCATCCAATTCAGCTCTTACGAACAGATCACGAATGTGCGTTTCTTGAGTTGAATATAGAAACACATCTCTGTGAATACCCGCGTGCCACCACTGATCCTGATCCTCAATATAACTCGTATCACTCCAGCGCAGGACTTTCATCGCGATCAGATTCTTACCTGATCGGAGATAAGGCGTAAGATCGAACTCCGAAGGCAGGCGGCTGTCTTTGGCAAAACCAACCTCCCGTCCATTACAATAAAGGTAGTAAC
>JASJXV010000137.1 GCA_030123805.1 Gammaproteobacteria bacterium | reverse complement strand
TTAAACATCGGTGGCCCTTTCAGCGCTCTTGAAGTGTCCGATAAACAGCAAAGAAACTTAAAAAAGAAATGATGCTATCCTTGCACCAGCAGGCGACAATTCATCGCGGCGAACCGAGATTTAAACTTGATGCATACAACCAGGGGCAGAATATTACTTGTCCGTCACGCACAAACACGTGCCAATATTGATCAGGTCTGGCACGGCATTACCGATACTCCGCTTACGCCGGAGGGGCATCGTCAAGCATCGCTGGCAGGACATTATATAAACGATCATTTTGCGCCGCTATCCAAAGTCTATGCCAGTCAGCTACAACGGGCCCGGCACACAGCAGAAGCGATTGCACAGCATCAGGGCCTGACTGTTGAATCTGACAAGCGTCTGCAGGAAGTTGACAACGGCGACTGGGAGGAAATGAGCTACGCAGATCTCCACGAGCAGCACAATTACTGGAGTAACACCATGCGCGAGGACAGTTATAGCGCGCCGGGCGGCGAATCTCGCCGGGAGGTCACACGGCGCATGTTGGCCAGTCTCTCGGAAATAGCCAGGCGGCATATTGAGGAAACGGTTGCTGTAGTGAGCCATGGGTTGGCGATAGCCATGGTGTTGGCGCATTTGACGGAGAGTGAATCCGCGGATTGGAGCACGTATGACACACAGAATACCGGTATAACAATACTGAATTCAGCAGATCTGAGCGTGATTGAGTTCAACATCACTGCTCATCTGGACGACGCTCTCGATAGGGGGTCGAAGTAGAATGGTACCGGCTTCGAGTGTTACCTTAACCAGCAAGATTTCCAATATAAACGAGAACAATGGACGAGCGCAATAAATGACCGCACGGAAATTGCCCATTGGGACCAAGTTGTTCTGGGGGGTCGGCCAGATTGGCGAAGGCGTAAAAAATTCTGCGTTTAACGCATTCCTGCTGTTTTATTACAATCAGATATTGGGGGTTTCTGCTACTCTGACTGCAATTGCCCTGGCAGTTGCTATCTGCTTCGACGCTATTAGCGATCCCCTCGCAGGTTCCATATCAGACCGATTCGAGTCCCGCTGGGGAAGGCGTCATCCATTTATGGCCGCTTCCGCAGCACCCATGGGTATTACTTTGTTTCTGCTGTTCTTTCCGCCGTCAGGTATGAGCGAGATGTTCTATTTCGGCTGGGTGGTGTTTTTTGCCATCGCGGTCAGGACTTTTCTTACCCTCTACCATATCCCTCACCTGGCACTCGGTGCAGAAATGGCCACCGACTATGTAGATCGCAATGTACTTTTTAGCGTTGGTATGTTGTTTGGTGCTGCCGCTGGATACGGATTTTATTTCATCATGCTCACTCTGGTCTTTCCCCCGCACCCCGATCTGCCCAATGGCATGTATAACGCCGAGGGCTATCCGCTAATGGCAGCCTCAGCAGGGATTATTGCTTTTTTTGCGATAATGATATGTGTCTGGGGCACCCGAAAAGAAATCCCGAATCTCTCCCGGGCAGTGCCTGCCAAGGTTCCTTTGAGTCTTACAAGGGTTTACAACGAACTGAAAGTTGCATTTTCCAGTCGCTCTTATCGATCGATATTCCTTGGCTTGTTGCTGGGTACTATTGTGCTTTCGGTGGAAGCGGTCTTTACACCATTTATGGGTATTCATTTCTGGGAACTTGAAACTGACCAGCTTCGCTTGTTACCTATCGGTATTTTGGTTGGTTTACCACTGGGAGCCATTATTGCCGCTTACCTGGCCCGGATACTGGATAAAAAGTGGTGTTTAATAATCCCGGCAGCGATTTCCATCATTAATGCCAATGTATTGATCATACTGAGATTGTTCGAGGTATTACCGGAAAACGGCCACTGGTCTATATTGCCTTTACTAATCGGGTCAGGTTTCATTGGCGCCGTTGTCACGCCAGTAGTTTTTATTAGTATCAATTCGATGTTCGCTGACATAGCTGACGAACTTGAACTGGAAACCGGAGAACGTCAGGAAGGTATTATCTATTCTGCCCGCGCATTCGCCGCAAAGGCTGCCAATGGCCTGGGTACCGTGGTGGGAGGTCTGGCATTGGATCTGATCGCATTTCCCAAAAAGGCCATACCCGGCACGGTGGACCCGGATGTCATATTCTACCTGGGATTGGTGCAGGGGCCTGCAACATCAATATTCACGTTGAGTGCTTTAGTACTATACCTGGGGTACAAACTCGATCGATCGCGTCATGCTGAAATCGTGGCGGAATTGGACAAGAGAAGGGCCGCCCTTGTCCGCAATGCTGACTGATCCAACAAGCTGTCTAAAAACGGCGCGGAATCGACAATTCACCCCTGTCGAATTGTTTCCACTTGCCGCCAAAATCGTAACTGCGTACGACATGAATGGCTTCCAGTTGGCAGATGGCTTCGCAGCAGGCACAGGCCATGCAATTATCCTGGCCTTCCCGCAGCCTGGCCTTCCGGTCCTGCTTCTTGCCCGTTATTTCGATAATGGCAGCTGGGCAGATAACGGCACAGAGGATGCAACCATCGCACAATTCCGCGTCGATTTTTACCTTGCCGGGTCCAAAATCAGTGCGTTCCTGCCTGGGGGCAAATTCCAGTTCTGCATAGAGTTGTTGTGACATGACCGGCTCCTCTTAATACATGGTTCGCTGTTTGCCACCCTCAAACCAGGTGGTTGCGTGGGTTTCACGTTGTACATAATTGCTCTGGGCATGACCGACTTCATAGCCGATGGCGATCGCTTCTATCAGCGCATAGGGTTCTTCGACACCCAGTCGTTTCGGCCAATCACCCGCGTTCAGGGTTTCCGCGAATCCGACCCAGCAGGTGCCGAGTCCCAGACTACAAGCTGCCATGATGATATTGGTGCCGACAATGCCAAGATCGATCTCGGGGTGACCAATACCCCGGGTATCCATTAGCGGGAAGATAAGCGTCGGTGCACCGTGGAAAACCTTGATTCCCGCGCCTTCGGGTGATCCAGTGAGCAGTCCGTAGGGAACCGGGTGTATGGATGCGGCTGCCTGCTCGGGTGACATGGATACCATTAGCTGCATCTGTTCCAGAACATAACGCTCCATCTCATCAATCATGTCCTTGTCACGCACCACGATAAATTTCCATGGTTGGCAGTTGCCCTGGGATGCCGCAAAGCGGCCCACTTCAAGTATTCGCTTGATGTAATGTTCCGGTACCTGTTTGCGCTTGTACTTCCGGACACTGCGCCGTTTCAGAAAGCCCTCTTCGATTTCATTCCAGGGAGCACCCTCCGGAATGACTTCCGGGGTCTTCTTTCTGAATGCCTTGGCTTCGAGTTTCTTGAGTTCTTTATCCGGTGCGAGATCAGTCGCGAGCGTCGCTTCACCCATGCTTCATTTCCTCTATGCTGGCTATCATTAAATCCCTGGAATTGCAGAAAATTCACCAGGCAGATTTGTCGTTTATGGGTGCGCGTATGATTGACGTTAGCATAAACCCGCGGGAAAGCAAAAACCCCAGGTTCAATAAAATCTGAGGAGGTCAGCTTAAACTTGCAATTGACTTACTATAGGCAGACGCCGGATAGGCTTACCGGTTGCCGCAAATTCGCATTGATCAGGGCTTGTTTAAAGGGATTAGTGGCGGGTATTGATGCGGAATTTCTCGTTGATCTTGCCAACAAGTGCGGACGTTAACCTCTCTTCTCCCAGACAAACACAGGCACATATATTGGCAACAGTGGATGCCCTCAGACCTCGCTGCAGCTTTCTTTGCTGCTTTCCGGACAAACGGTCAACGTAAACTACATCTACGCAGAAGGTCGGTTCTCTGGTTGATGCGTGAAAACAACCATCATGCCATGCGCGTAATACACCGTGTTCGCCAATCACAGAAAAGCGTGTCTGCAGATGGCGCTCCGATTCTCGTTCCTTTACCTGCACCTGATCCATGTTTATCTCCTTGTGGTTATAGCTGTTTGTAGCAACTTTTGTACCAAAATATTTCTAACCCATCCTGCATATTCCATTTCCGCTGGAACCCTTCTCCAGCAGGCACTTCAGGGTTAAACAACACAGTCATTGGAAGTGTGCCTTATGTTGATAGACCCGCCAAATACGCCAAAAATGTCAGTTTTCGACCAGGTGAGCCCAACAGGTGTCGGAACGACTATTCCCAAAAAGGGGACGGAGGGATTATTTTTTGATCAATTCAGAAAAAGGGGAAGATCAGCCTGATCCCTTGTTTTATATCACGCTGGTTTATACTAATGGTGCGATCGGCGCCAAAACTGTAAATTAGTCACCCCATTACTACAACGGAGAACAAGCATATGCCTGATCTGGACAGTGATCTTTTTAATCTGGTGATGTCAGAGGCAGCGCAGCCGCTAATGGATGCTGTAAAAAAGCACATTACTGAAAATGTGGAACCGATTACCGAAGAATTCTTTTCACTCGAGAAAGGGAAAGAAGACCGTTGGTCCTGGCATCCACGCCAGCTGGAATTGCTCGAGGGCGCAAAGGCAAAAGCCAAAAAATCCGGTTTATGGAACTTTTTCCTGCCAGATGCCGAGACAGGAGAAGGCCTGAAGAATCTCGACTATGCCTATATTGCTGCCGAATTGGGTCAATATGCCCTGGCCTCCGAAACGCTGAACTGTAGCGCACCCGATACCGGTAACATGGAAGTGCTGGAGCGGGTGGGCACTGAAGCGCAGAAAGAGCAGTGGCTGAAACCATTACTGAACGGTGAGATTCGCTCGGCCTATGCGATGACCGAACCCAATGTGGCCTCATCGGACGCCAAAAATATTGCCACCCGTGCGGTACTCGATGGTGATGAATGGGTGATTAACGGTGAGAAATACTACATATCAGGCGCCGGTGATCCGCGCTGCAAAGTCATGATCACTATGGTTAAAACCAGTCCGAATGCAGCTCCCAGCAAGCAACAATCGCAGATACTGGTACCCATGGACACCCCGGGCGTTGAAATTCTGGAAGGCATGGAAGTATTTGGCAACGACGGTGCGCCGCGTGGTCATATGCATATCATGTTTAACGATGTCCGGGTGCCCAAAGATAATATACTCCTGGGTGAAGGTCGGGGTTTTGAGATTTCTCAGGTTCGCCTGGGTCCCGGTCGTATTCATCACTGCATGCGCTCAATCGGCCAGGCAGAAAAAGCGCTGGAGCTGATGGTCAAGCGTGCCGGCAGTCGTGTTGCCTTTGGTAAACCCATTGCCAAATTGGGAAAAAACCTGGAAGTGATTTCACGTGCTCGTATCGACATAGACGCAATGCGATTGATGGTACTGCAAGCTGCCAAAGCGATGGATGTGCTCGGTAATAAGGAAGCCAGAGTCTACGTGAGTGCGGTGAAAGCCATGGTACCCGAGAAGGTGTGCCAGATCATCGATCAGGCAATCCAGATGCACGGAGCAACCGGCATATCGCAGTGGACACCCCTGGCCGGGATGTACACCAACCAACGTCACTTACGCTTCGCCGATGGACCAGACGAAGTACATCATATGGTGGTTGGTCGTGCTGAAGTACAAAAATACGGTCTGTGGTAGACCGGGACCTTAAAGGATCCTCACTGCTGGACCCGGAGTGATGGCCTAAAAAACCAGGGTGAACCGCGCCCCACCCTGATCGCCGGGTGACACCGATATGGTGCCACCATGGGCGATCATCACTTGTCGTGAGAGTGCCAGACCGACACCGCTGCCCTCACGTTTGGTGGTAAAGAAGGGCACAAAAATCTTGCGCGTAATATCCGGCGGTATACCGGGGCCGTTATCCGATACCTCGATAGTCACATGACCGCGTTTATTCAGCCGCGCCGTCAGGGATACTTGCCCATTGGTTGAATTCTCCAGGGCATGCTCGCTGTTTTGCAGGATATTGATAAGAATCTGCTCTACCATATCCCGGTCAGCGAAGAGGTCGAGTTGACTCGGCTCAATGTTGGTAACTAACGACACACCTAACTCGTCCCAATTGACAGTGGCCAGTTTGACAACGTCAGCGAACAGCTTATCCAGGCGAAACCGCGTTTTGGCAGGAGACGGTAATTGCGTCAATCTGCGATAGCTGGATACAAACTTCATCAAGCCATCCGATCTGCTGGCGACTGTGCTCACCGCATCTCTAACATCGTTCAGTTCATCCACGATGTCAGGATGAGCATCGATCTTTGCAGACACATCATCAACCAGATCAACTGCTGTCCTGGCAAGAGATGCTACCGGCGTGATCGAATTCATAATTTCATGGGTAAGCACACGCACCAGGTCTTGCCATGCCTCGAGTTGTGTGACATCCAGTTCACTTTGAATATCCTGCAGGCTGATGAGTCTTTCTGTTTTGCCTTCTATAATGACCTGACTCACTGCCATTGTCAGACGCCGCTCCATATTGTCCATGTTGAACTGGACCAGGAACTTTTCTCCAGCCTGAGCCGTTGTGATGCGCTCGATAAAATCAGTACCGAACTGCTCAAGATCCTCTATACGCGCAACATAAGCCATTCCAAACAAGCGTCTTGCCGCGTTATTCCATAATTCCACGCGCCCATCCATATGCACGGATATGAGAGGCACCGGCACATGTTCCACCAGCGCTTTCAAGTGCCTGAGTTCGCTTTCCTGAACTGTTCGGTATTCACGAAAGCGTTCAAGAATAGCAGTAAATAGTTCTCCCAGTTCACCGAAGCCAGCACCCATGCTGCCCAGATTAAATCGTTGCCCAAAATCCGCGTATCTGGCCGCATCCAGAAAACGGCATATTTCCTGATTGGTTCTGGATACAAATTGAAACACCTCCCAGGTTAAACCAACAACCACAAACGCGGTTAACAAGGTTGCAGCATGATAACCCGGCGAGGTAAAGAAGAAAGCGAGGGCTACCAGCCCCAACAGAATGACAAACAGGCGCGTCGCCAGCAGCAGACTGAAGCGATTAAAGCCCATGTTTTTCCATCCTTCTGTAGAGTGCTGCGCGTGTCAGGCCCAATTCCCTGGCCGCATGGCTGATATTGTACCGATGTTGCTGCAGTGCCTTTTTGATCGTTCTTTTTTCCAATCGTGCGAGGTTTAAATCATCATTGATATCATCTTCCGGGATTACAGGCGGTTCAGGAGCAGAAACCTGACCTGGTACAACAAGTGCGCCAGGTTGATTAGGCTGTATGTCCAACTGGAAGTCAGCTACCTCAAACTGATCTCCTTCCGACAATATGACCGCGCGTTCGAGTGCATGGCGTAAGGCGCGGACATTACCGGGCCAATCGTATCGGCTGATCGCAGCCATCGCTGCACTGGAGAATCCCTTCATCGCACGCCCATATTTACGGCAGTACAATGCGGCATAATGTTCCGCGATTTCAGGGATGTCATCGGGACGTTCACGCAACGGCGGTATGGTGATCTCCACTGTATTCAGGCGAAATAGCAAATCCTGCCTGAACCGGTCTTCCCTGGCGAGTTGATCTCTGGATAAGTTAGTTGCTGCAATAACGCGTATGTCGATTTCAATCGGTTCATTAGCACCGACAGGAGACACCTTCCGCTGTTCCAAAACCGTTAGCAGTTTCGCCTGCAGATGCAGCGGCAAATTACCGATCTCATCAAGGAACAGAGTGCCACCATTGGCTGCCTGCAACCTGCCGACACGATCTTCCCTGGCATCGGTAAAGGCACCCTTCTTGTGACCGAACAGCTCTGACTCAAACAGGGATTCAGTGACGGCGCCCAGATCCACGGACATAAAAACCTTATCCGCTCTTTTCGAAAGCAGATACAGGGCGCGTGCCGCCAGTTCCTTGCCAGTGCCATTCTCACCGAGAATCAACACATTGGCATCCGTCGGGGCGGATCTTTCAATTAATGACATGACATCCTGCAAGGCTTTGGAGTTCCCCAGCATCGGCTGTTTCGGTGCGCTAACAACTTCGGAGAGGGCGCGGTTGGTGCGCTTTAACATCTCCGCTTCGGAACGAGTGCGTCGCAGTTTGACACTGGCGGAAAGGGTAGCGACCAGCTTCTCATTTTGCCAGGGCTTGGCAATGAAGTCGTCGCTCCCATTTTCATGGCCTCGACAGCCACATCCACACCGCCATGGGCAGTAATCAAGACCACGACTGCCTGGGGATCAATCTCGAGTATCTTGGCCAGCCATACAAAGCCTTGCTGCCCGGACGATTCGCCGGGGCCGAAATTCATGTCCAGCAGGATGGCGTCAAAATTATGCTGTGACATCAACTGTTCGATCAGTTCCGGTTTATCACACATAAGCACCTGATCGTAATGACGTTTCAGCAACAGTTTGCCTGCCGTCAGAATATCCTGATCAGCGTCGACTATGAGGATTTTTCCGTCTTTGACTGCCACTGCTATCTCCTGGCTGGTCCCCGTTTGCTTCTGACCGGCTCTCGTTTGCCCCCGGGCCGGTTCCCGGTTTGCTGCTGACTGAGCCGGGTAAGTGCCGCGCAACTGGAGCAGAACGTCGCCATTGCGCGCAAAAACCTGGATGCACAGAATGTGCGTGCACCGGTCGATGGCAAACTGTCAGGTTTTGACGCAGAGGTGGGGCAAAGCATTGCACGTGGCGGTCGCCTCGGGCAGATTGATGACCCGGATAACTTCAAGCTCAGGGCGAGTATCGATGAGTTCTACCTCGGACGCGTCGATATAGGGCAAGCCGCCGTATTCGAAAAGGCAGGTCAGAGCTATCAGCTAACTATCTCCAAGATATACCCGCAAGTTAAAAATAGTCAATTCGAGATAGATATGATTTTCACCGCTGAGGAACCAGGCGCCACACGCCGCGGGCAAACAATTCAAACCCGGTTAACCCTGGGCGATGCCACGGCTGCGCTATTAATCCCCAACAGTGCCTTTTATCAGGACACCGGCGGACACTGGATGTTTGTCGTGTCCTCAGACGGCACCGAAGCTGTGAAGCGCAATGTCCGCCTGGGACGCCGTAATTCGCGTTATATAGAAGTGCTTGAAGGACTCGAAGCAGGTGAGCGAGTAGTCACCAGCCCCTATTCCAGCTTTAAAGATATGGATCGCCTGAAATTGGGCTCCGAATAACAACCGGACACAGAGAAAGGA
>JASJXV010000232.1 GCA_030123805.1 Gammaproteobacteria bacterium | reverse complement strand
CGGCAGCGGCTTGCGTAGCAAATCGCGAGAGCCTAGTGCCGGCTTGCCCAGTGTTTTGCGCAGCAAAATCACTAGCAAACCGCGAGAGCCTCGTTCTTGTCTGCATGACGGACTATTTAGTGTTGTATCACTAA
This sequence comes from Gammaproteobacteria bacterium, assembly GCA_030123805.1. Taxonomy (GTDB): domain Bacteria; phylum Pseudomonadota; class Gammaproteobacteria; order Pseudomonadales; family Azotimanducaceae; genus JASJXV01. Next base: position 2,548 of record JASJXV010000232.1, on the reverse strand, counting down.
CTGCCATTGCTTGCTCGTCACTTAGCGGTATTTGATGATTTTTACATCCCCTGACTGAAATTTTAAGTCTGGATAGCGTACATACCCCACATGGGGAGAAATATTCCCAGTGCCAGGATCAGCACAAATCCTGCCATGACCACGATCAGGAGCGGTTCTATCTTGTCACTGAGGCTCTTGAGATCGTAATCTACCTCACGCTCATAAAATTCCGCCACGTCCCTGAGCAGATCATCTACGCTGCCGCTCTCCTCGCCCACACCAATCATCTGTAACACCAGCGGTGAGAACATCTGACTGGCGGCATGAGTTTGCAGCAGACTTTCACCTCTTTCAACGCCCGCCCTGATTTCCTGAATCTTCGCCCCGAGATGGGGATTGTCGATTATCTGGGCGCAAAGCCCCAATGCCTGAGGTAGGGGAACACCTGAACGCATCATCAGGGCAAAAGATCTGCTATAGCGAGCCATTGAGCCGCGGTTGATTATGTCGCCTACCACCGGTAATCGAAGCTTGAGACGACCCCAATGGACCTTGCCCTGGGGAGTACCCATATAGTGGCGCAAGCCGAATATTACTGCGATCAGAACCATCAACATGAAGGGCCAGAAATTCACAAACAAATCAGAGGTGCCCAGCAGAATACGTGTGGTCAGCGGTAACTCAGCATTGAATCGCGCAAACATCGTGCCGAAGGCCGGTATAACCCAGATGTTGATTATGACTATGGCAACCGCCAGAGCAACCGCTACAAAACCTGGATAGCGCAACGCTGACTTGATGCGCCTGGCGGTTTCCATATCCCGCTCCAGATACTCGCTCAGTTGGTCGAAGGCTTCTTCCAGTCGACCACTGCTCTCGCCGATACTGACAATGCCAATAAACAAGTCATCGAAGACATTCGGGTGACGACCCATGGCCGCCGACAACTCCATACCCGTCTCCAATCCGTCAGCTATCTCCATAAGCGCCTTTTTCATCAGGTGGTGTTGCATGGAAGCTTCCAGACCCCGTATTGCTGCTATCAGGGGGATACCCGCCTTTGTTATGGTATACATCTGGCGGGCAAACATGACCAGTTCCTGAATTTCCACTTTGCTGCCGCCCAACCAGTGTTGCAGTCGGATCATGGGTAAGGCACTATCCGCGACCCGCTCAATAACCAATGGCGTGATTCCCCCGTCAATCAACTGGCTGGCCACTGTGTCTCGGCTAACAGCCTCCAATCGACCATTGACGAGCTGACCCTGGGGACTTCTGGCACGATATTCAAACAGAGGCATCGATTTCTCGCTCCACTAGCTGTGATTCATCTTCTACCTGGGCTGTGACCCGCATCACTTCGTACAGTGAGGTTATTCCCTGCCCGGCGTATTCCAGCGCTCTTTGGCTTAAAGGTTTGTAGCTTGGATTTTCAAGCGCACCCCGAGTGAAGGCATTCACGTCATTATCGCGTAGCGCCTCTGCCATCCTGCGATTGACATCCAACATTTCAAATACACCGATACGCCCGCGATATCCGGTGTTATTACAATGTGGACATCCCGTACCGGAGCGATAGGAGGCAAGCTTCATGTCCAGACCGACAGCGGCAATGAGTTGCTGTTCATTAGCATCAGGTTCGTGTGGTTCAGCACAGCTCTCGCACACCCGTCGCACCAGGCGTTGTGCAATGACGGCTTTTAAAGCAGTAGCTATCAGATAGCCATCCACCCCGATATCGAGCAGCCGTAGCGCTGAGGTCAACGCATCATTTGTGTGCAGTGTCGAGAGCACCAGATGACCTGTCATGGCAGCACGCAGAGCTATTTCTGCAGATTCACGATCGCGGATTTCACCCACCAGCAAAATGTCCGGATCCTGGCGTAGAGCTGCTCGCAGCACCGTATTGAAATCCAGTCCGATTTTTTCATTTACCTGGACCTGATTTATGCGTGGCAGGCGATATTCCACCGGATCCTCTACCGTGATGATTTTGGTTTCAGCGTTGTTGATTTCCGACAAGGCACCGTAAAGCGTCGTTGTTTTGCCACTACCTGTGGGACCCGTAACCAATACCAGGCCATGAGGACTGTTAATCGCCCGTCGAAAACGAGTCACCAGATCGGCGGGCATGCCCACCTTGTCCAACGCCAGTACCCCTTCGGTGTGATCCAGCAGCCGCATCACCACTGACTCGCCAAACTGCACCGGCATGGTAGAAAGTCGTACATCTATGTTGCGTTCTTTTATTTTCAGGTTGAAACGGCCATCTTGCGGGAGTCTTTTTTCGGAGATGTCCAGACCAGACATCAATTTAAGGCGAACTATGAGAGCGTTTGCAATACGCTTCTCGTTCATCACCTGCTCGGTGAGTACGCCATCGATTCGTTGCCGGATTCGCAATACTTTTTCATCCGGTTCAATATGGATGTCAGAGGCTTTGGTGTTGATTGCACCTTCAAAGATTCTCTGCAACAGCCTGACCACTGGCGCATCGCCAGCCGTCACGCTGGCACCGATCGTCGCCAGGTCAATTGCCGTGCCGCTCTCCGTTAACTCGTCTTCC
>JASJXV010000136.1 GCA_030123805.1 Gammaproteobacteria bacterium | reverse complement strand
ATATGCTTTACTCTCGTTGCGTTGTTGGTCTCGTGCTGCTCCTGTTGTTGTCTGGCAATTCTTCATCACTGCATGCTGCTGATGCTGTGACAGAAAAGAAAAGTAGTGAAAAAGCCATACAATTAATCACAGACATTGAAGATATGTACCGTGCAGATTCCAGCATAGCCAAGCTGTCTATGCGTATCGAAACTCCCCACTACCAACGCACCATAACGATGTACTCAGAATCACTCGGCACGAAGAAAGCGTTTATCCGTCTTCTGTCACCCAGGAAGGATCGCGGCATATCGACCCTGAAACTGGACAAAGAGATGTGGAATTATTTCCCAAAAATCAACAAGGTGATCAAAGTCCCCCCCTCCATGATGATGGGATCCTGGATGGGTTCCGATTTCACCAACGACGATCTGGTCAAGGAGACAACCCTGATTGACGAGTATTGGTTATCCCTGGATGAGACCGAAGAGCTATACATCATCACCCTGCTTCCCCGTGAAAAAACAGTGACTGTATGGGGCAAAATGGAAATATCTATCAGAAAAGACAATCTGCATCCCGTACAGCGAATATTCTATGACGATGACGGCAGCAAGGTACGTGTGATGACTTATCGTGAACCAAAGCAATTTGGAAATCTGACACTGCCCTCGGTGATGGAAATGGTACCCCTTAACAAGGAAGGACATAGAACCCTGGTCATCTATGAGAGCCTGGAATTAAACTCGGACGATGTAAAGGAAGAGACGTTCACTCTGAGGCACCTCAAGAAACGTTTCCGCTAAAGCAACACGAAAGGTTTTTCGCTAACAGGGGGTATTTTCATTGCTTTTACCGACACTGGCGTTACGCAATATACTCAGACAAAGAAGGCGATCAATTCTGACGGCCTTGAGTATGGGCGGTGGTTACCTGCTACTGAGTTTTTCATTTTCACTGGTATATGGTTCCTATGGCAACCTGATCGATATGTTTACCCAGGATCATACCGGTCATATTCAAATCCATTTCGATAATTACCTGAAAAAGCCCAAACTCTACAAATCCATTCAGGCTAACGATGAGGTCGAAGCAGTTCTCGACAAGCATGCGGAAATTGTCTCCTACGCTGCTCGCATTCACGCGGCTGCCCTGGCATACGGCAACAATAAGAGTGCACCGGTCAGCATCGTGGGCATCGATGTGGAACGGGAGAAGACCACTTCCATGTTGGTAAAGAAGGTGAAGCAAGGCACCTTCTTCTCTAATGTCATGAACGAAGACGGTTATTATTCGGCCATGATCGGTTATGGCGTTGCGAATTCACTGCGACTGAAAACAGGCAATGAGCTTGTCCTGATCTCTCAGGGTGCCGATGGATCTATAGCGAACGACATCTATATCGTTCAGGGCATCGTAGGCACCATGACTTCATGGGAGAAAAACCGGGTGTTCCTGCCGCTCAATGCAGCGCAGGAATTTCTTTCTATGCCCGGTAAAGTGCATGAATACAGTATCCTGCTACCCAGTAGCGATGCTGCCAGAGAGGTGGCAGAAGATATTCAATCCGCTCTGGCTAATTCCGGTCTCAAGGTTTCCCCCTGGCAAGAGATAGAAGAAACATTTTATAAATCCATGCAGGCGGACATTCAAGGGAACTATTTCAGCCTCGGGATTATTGTTTTTATCGTGTTTATTGGTGTACTGAATACCGTGGTCATGTCAGTGCTGGAACGAACCAGGGAGTTTGGTGTCATGCGAGCGATAGGTACTAATCCCTGGCGCATAACTCTGCTGATCATTCTGGAGACCTGCACCCTTGCTCTGTTCAGTTGCGCCATCGGATTCGTGGTAACCCTGCCACTCATCGCCTGGTTCACTTTCGAAGGGATTCAGCTAGCTCAATCATTGGACATAGGCGGTATCCCTTATGACACATTAAAGGGAGAGTTCACGCTACCCGTGTTCATCATACCGCTGCTTGTAATTGTCGCATCAGCCGCTGTTGTAAGTATTCCCCCTGGAATTCGGGCAGCCAGAATTACGCCCGTTGAAGCCCTGGGAAGCCATTAGAATGCCGTTAACATTGGTGCTCGCTTACCGAAATCTGTTCAGAAATACCCGTAGAACAGTTCTCACCAGCCTCATGATCGGTTGTTGTCTGGCCGCACTGATACTCACTGATGGCGTAATCAAAGGCATGCTTGATGTGATGATCGACAGTGTCACACAAACATTCGCCGGTGAAGGTCAAGTGCACAGAAAAGGATTCCGGGATTCACTGGATACTGACCTCTATATGAACAATATTGATGAACTGGAAGCCACATTAAAAGCTGATAAAAGTATTGCCGGTTACTCGGTACGTACTATTGCCGGCGGCATGATCTCTTCTTCTTATCACATGACCGGAGGCGCTATCTACGGCGTATCAGCAGAACAGGAAGCCGGGGTCAGTAAACTTAAGCAAGCTATAATCCAGGGAAGTTACCTGAGCGACGGCGATGCTGAAATCCTTATAGGCAAGGGAATGGCTGAGTTACTGGAAGTAGACCTTGGAGACCGGCTTGTGGTAACGCTGGCGCAGGTCGATGGGGGTGATCTGTCCCAGGCACTATTTAGGGTATCGGGTATTTTTCAATTCGGCATGCGAGAACTTGATGAAAACGTCACATTTATATCGTTAGCCAGAGGCCGGGAACTTCTTGGCACAGGACAGGGAGCGCATGAAATTGCCATCCGATTCGTCAATGCTGAAGATGCTGAAGACTCGAATTTACCCATCTTCAAACAACTGAGCCGTAATGGCAATGAGGCGCTTGGGTGGTTGGAGATCAACCCCCAAATAGGTGCGATGATCGAAATGGTCGACTACTCGACTCTGATTGTTGGTCTGGTTCTGTATCTGTTGGCAGCGCTTGGCATTATCAATTCCATGTTCATGTCCATATATGAGCGTATCTATGAATTTGGCGTGATCAAGGCACTGGGAACTCGCCCCGGACAACTTATACAACTCATCCTCATCGAGGCCCTGCTGCTGGGAATATTAGGTTCGATCATCGGTTTAGCACTCGGAGGCGCTCTAACCTGGTATTTCTCCGTGCACGGTATTCCATTAGGTGAATTCGAATTCGAGGGCATAAGCCTGGCCGACAAAATCAGGACCATCCCTGCAGTGAACCAATTTGTCGTCTTTCCAATTTGGGTTTTGGTGCTCACGGTTGTCGCCGGAATATATCCAGCGATTTTTGCATCCCGTATCGTCCCCTCTCGTGCGCTGCAGAGAGCCTTGTGACTATTCTTATGGAGTTAGTATGGAAAGCCTAATCAAGACCACGCAACTGTGTCGTTATTTCGGTACAGAAGCGATTCAGGTCAAAGCACTTGATCACGTGGATTTAGAGATCTCCTCGGGTGAATTCACGGCCATAGTCGGCCCGTCAGGTTCCGGCAAGTCCACTCTGCTTAATCTGATTGGCGGTCTGGATAATCCTACCAGCGGCAAGGTGGAACTCGGCGGAACTGATATCGCGAAAATGACAGGTACAGAATTATCCAACTTTCGACGCGATCATATCGGATTCGTCTTTCAAGCCTACAATCTGATCCCTGTCTTGTCCGCAGCAGAAAATATTGAATACGTCATGCTCTTGCAGGGAGTCGCCGCGACGGAACGAAAACAGAAAGTCGAGGAAATCCTTGAGAAGGTCGGGATGCAGGGGCTGGGTGACAGACGCCCGGCAGAGCTATCCGGTGGTCAACAACAAAGGGCTGCCGTGGCTCGCGCGCTGGTATCCAAGCCCGATATTATTCTTGCGGATGAGCCCACTGCCAACCTGGATTCTAAAACCGGTATCGGTCTTCTGGACATGATGAAGCAACTCAATGAAGAGTTGAATGTGACGTTCGTGTTTTCTACTCACGATGAAAAAATCATGGAAAGGGCCAGGCGGTTAATTCATCTGGCAGATGGTGAGATAGAGGAGGATGAAATTCGTTAAATTTCTCAACTCCGCGAAGAGATCTGCATGAGATTCCGGGTCGGCTTCATTTTCCTGTGCTGGTTACTCCCCCAGGCAGCTGTGGCTTCCCCTGCTGCAGAAAGTTATGTGGTTCTCGGTAGTTATCGCATGCAAGCATCGGCCATTAAAGAGGCTGAGCAACTGGCGCAAAGCCTGGCGATACAATTGCTGGTAGCCGCGGTAGGAAGTAGCCGCGGATTCTTGTACAGAATTATATCCGGCCCGCACAGGGAAGTGGCAGCTCAGTCTATCAAGACATCCTTGCGGACCAGAGGAATTCCGGATGCATGGATATGGCGCGACATAGTGCATCCGGTTTACACATCTGATCCGCCACTGGTGAAAGATGAGCCGATCGCCCTCCGGACAGAACCCCCGGGGGTCGTTGCAAGCACACTCAAAGAGGAAATTCAAATAACAAGTGTCGCGCCCGTTGAAGCGACATCAAAATACTCTGATTTCAAGGAGCCTGATGACACTCGGTCCTGGACATTGCGTGGCTATCTGAAGTCCTATGGGCTGGCACAAAAAAGCATCGATTTTGATAATGCGCCGTCTGGTCTGATCGACGAACGTTCACTGTATCAATCCCAAAACTCTGTCAGATTTATTCTTGAGGGCTCTCCCACCGAGGCACTGGCCTGGGAACTACACTACGAACTGTCGCCGATTTTCTACTCGGCCTCGGTTGAACTCAACCCTATCAGTGCGTCGACCATTGCCCCTGGTGCAAATAGCTACAGATTTAGTGACATAGATCCGGTCCTGGGCACAGCGACAGAAAAGGCAGTGATTCTGGAGAATCTGGATCGTCTGAATGTGCAATTCAGACTCGAACCGGGCGATCTGACCATCGGTCGCCAGGCCATCGCTTTTGGCTCAGCCAGGATTATTAATCCTACTGATGTCTTCTTGCCATTTGATGTTCAAACGTTAAATCAGGAATACAGAATAGGTATTGATGCCATCCGCTTTCAGCAGCCAATGGGTGAGTTGGGTGAGCTTGATATGGGTATTATTCTGGGAAAGGGTGGCGATGCCGAAAATAGCGCAATGTTTATTCAAGCCCTGAACAACGTTTCCGGTATGGACCTGCAGGGCACCATAATGCGATTCTCAGATCAAAATCTGGCTGGTTTCGGCATTCAATCGGCGCTGGGAAACTTCGGATTCTGGTTCGAAGTTGCCCACGTCTGGAATGGCGATGAATACACCCGGGCATCTACCGGACTGGATTATGCCTTTGCCGAGAATGTATTTGCTATGATTGAATACCACTACAATGGTGCGGGAAGTCGTTCCCCGGAACAATATATCGATCTGTTCGATGACTTTGCCTACCGGAGAGGTGGCGTTTTTCTGCTCGGTCAAAACTATATTATTCCCGCGCTTAATTGGACTGCTACACCGCTACTAAGTATTGCACTGCAGGCAATTGTGAATCTGGATGATTCTTCAGCCTTTGTTAATTTGTCAGGTGAATATAGCGTCTCAGAAAACCTGTATAGCAGTTTTGGAGTGTATGTGTTTACCGGTGATCATCTGGAATACACATCATTGCCTCCCAACATACTGCTGGGGTCTGAGTATGGCATTAATCCGGATCTGCTATATATCAGTCTGCGCTACTATTTCTGAAAACTCATTCAGACCGGCCAATTAATCGCATCCTTCTCTACAAGTTACCTATTATTCACTTTACGCAAAACGCTTCTTCCAGTATAAAGTCGCTCTCGAAACACACTGGGAGTAAAGAACATGGCCATGTCACTGGATTTTAATAGCAATATTTTTGAAAAAATGGTTTTTGAATTAAAAGGTGGAAAGGAATCCGTGGTAAAAGGCGGCCGGGATCTGTTCCCCCTGGTGCATCAAACATTCAGTGCTATCCATCAAATAGGTGTTATCGGTTGGGGATCGCAAGGTCCTGCCCAAGCGCAAAATCTGCGCGATACCCTGAGAGGATCTGACACCAGGGTCAAGGTAGGTTTACGTCCCGGATCCTCTTCAATGGCAGCAGCACGCGCTGCCGGTTTCACCGAAGAAAACGGTACTCTGGGTGAGATGTTCGAGGTGATCGCAGAGTCCGACATGGTTCTGCTGTTGATTTCAGATGCGGCTCAAACGGAACTCTATCCCGAAATCTTCAAAACCTTGAAACCTGGCAGCACGCTGGGATTATCCCATGGGTTTCTACTCGGTCACCTGGATAGCGTGGGCGAAAGCTTTCCCGATAACATCAATGTCATTGCGGTATGCCCCAAAGGCATGGGTCCCTCGGTTCGCAGGCTTTACGTTCAGGGCGAAGAGGTCAATGGTGCAGGCATTAATAGCAGTTTTGCCGTACACCAGGACACAGATGGCATGGCTCTGGACTATGCACTCGCCTGGGCAGTTGGCCTGGGATCGCCTTACTGCTTCCAGACAACCCTGGAGTCTGAATACAAATCGGATATCTTTGGTGAGCGTGGAATTCTGCTGGGTGCAGTGCACGGCATGGTAGAAGCGCTCTACCGCAGATACAAATCAGAGGGGCAATCCCCGGAGGATGCTTTCAAAAATACGGTTGAATCCATTACCGGTCCTATTTCTAAAGTGATTTCACATGAGGGTATTCTGGCTGTATACGAGCATATGGACCAGGACGACAAATCCAGGTTTGAAGCAGCTTATGTGGCGGCTTACAGCCCGGCCAAGGATATTCTGCAGGAAATCTATGACGACGTTGCTTGCGGCAACGAGATTCGCAGTGTAGTGAATGCCAGTAGTCGTTTTGATAGTTTCCCGATGGGACAAATTGATGCCACTGAGATGTGGGTAGTGGGTGAAACTGTGCGAGCCAACCGCGTTGAAGCAGAAATTCCAATCCATGCCGTAACTGCAGGTATATATTGTGCCACCATGATGGCACAGATCGATGTACTGCTGGCAGCGGGTCACCCCTATTCTGAAATCGTTAACGAGTCTGTTATTGAATGTGTCGATTCTCTAAATCCCTATATGCACTTTAAAGGGATCGCCTATATGGTGGATAATTGCTCAAATACTGCAAGACTGGGTTCGCGCAAGTGGGCGCCACGTTTTGATTATATTCTTACACAGCAGGCATTTACTGCCCTGGATAGCAACGAACCCATGCACTGGCAACTGATGGATGATTTCAAGAGTCATGAAATTCACGATGTGCTTCAGGTTGTCGGGAAGATGCGCCCGTCAGTAGATATATCTTTGGGGTAACGAGAAAGACGCACAGCGCAAACACCTCAATCTTAATAAACACTGGCTTTTCACTTCGATATTTATCAAAATATAAAGTCTTTGCAGCGATTACAAAGAGAACGCCATGAGCAGCGCAAGATTGTTTCACTCCATAGAGGGCACCTTTCAAATGCAGCATGGCAGCATCGTGAATCCTGTTATCGCGTATGAAAAGTGGGGCCAACTGAATAGCCAAAAATCCAATGCTGTCGCTCTCTTCACCGGACTTTCCCCTTCTGCCCATGCCGCTTCATCCGCCGAAGATTCATCTCCCGGTTGGTGGGAGGGGATGATTGGTCCGGACAGACCCATTGATACCAATAAATTCTTCGTGGTTTGTATCAATTCACTGGGCAGCTGTTTTGGCTCAACAGGCCCGGCATCAATAAACCCGGATACAGGAGAACCTTACCGCCTGGATTTCCCTGTCCTGACCATTGAAGATATTGCGAGTGCAGGCCATGAGGTCATCAAGAGTCTGGGTATTGCAAAACTGTATGCCGTCATCGGTGCCTCGATGGGCGGGATGACAGCGCTGGCTTACAGCATTCTATTTCCTGCAGCCAGCGAAAGTCTGGTCTCGATTTCCGCAGCCAGGTGCACCCTGCCCTTTGGCATCGCCCTGCGTTCGATCCAAAGGGAAATGATTCGCAACGATCCTCTCTGGCAAAAAGGTAACTATGCGGGCAAGGGGCCGATTTCCGGTATGCGCCTGGCTCGCAAACTGGGCATGGTCACTTACAGATCTGCAGCTGAGTGGGAGAAGCGTTTCGGCAGGGAGCGCGTGTCGGAGGAACGCAAAACAGATGACGCTTTCTGTATTGATTTTGAAGTGGAATCCTATATGGAAGCCCATGCCAATAAGTTTATCGGTACATTCGACGCTAATTGTTACCTGTATCTCTCCCGGTCTATGGATCTGTTCGATGCGGCCGATCACGGCGGATCATTGGAGGCAGGTCTTAACAGGGTCGGCGCCAGGCGGATCTTGATAGCCGGGGTAAGAAGTGACCATCTGTTTCCGGCACATCAACAGCGGGAACTGGCAGTTGGATTAGATAGAGACGACAGACAGGTGAGCTATGTTAACCTGCACTCTATCTATGGTCATGACTCATTTCTTGTGGATATGGACAGATTCAGACCTCTCATCTCAGACTTCTTCATGCAGGAAATAAAACCCAGCGTGGTGCCCATGGTGCGTAAATTAAACGTATGATGGGCAGTCATATTTATCTTGTTGCTAAAGAACCTGCTGCTGAGAATTATTAATTCTTTGACTAACACGCCAAAAGGAGTAGATTGAATTACAGGGTTGAGAGGCCCTTTAAGGCAAACATTAAGTTATGCCACGGTACTGGAACGCTGAGATCTTGTTCTCAACTTGGAATTATCAGTTCATTCGCGAATGCTGATGAGCGTGAGGAAGCGAAAGGCCAACAAGCGTTAAACCACGAAACGTTCAATGTACCTTAACGGATAATAAAACCGTGTAGCCCCGCTTCTAGCGGGGCTTTTAATACAGCTGGATAATTATCGGCTTCAGCGATAATTTGCGACTGCGATAACGTTATCACCGACCTACTTATCGCCAACCAAGCTAAGATAATTATCAGCCCGTTGTAGGTGAGAGAAAGTCCTATAACTATGGTACGACAGAAAAACCCCTCGATTCTATCCTGCTATCCTGAGATGTAACGAAAGTGTTCCTATTTACTCTATCGATTAAGGGCTGGATGGCAAATATTTTCACCGGTTCGCGATCCTGATCATCAAATGCATCACGTGATGCGCATCTAGCCGTTTATCATGGCTGCATGCAGGATAGCGGCAGGTCTTGTCGCGGCTCAACAGGGCGCGTTTCAAGTG
>JASJXV010000135.1 GCA_030123805.1 Gammaproteobacteria bacterium | reverse complement strand
CACGACAGTACTCATAATCCATTCACGACCTATGTGGGTGAGATTCAAATGGCTACCACAACCGGTGCCGGGGACTGGTCAGACGCAGGATTAGGCAATAACGGAGCAGTCGTTAACGGCCTGGCCGGGGATGGCCTGGCCACCTATCAGTACTTGATAGGTGACGCCGGAGAAGCAGATTTTTTTCTCGATTACACCACCGGTGCAGTGAATATTGTCGGGATAGATGTCAATGACACAGCGGTTGTGACCCTTGTTGACGACAGTGTCCAAACCATCCAGTTCGCTCCCAGCGGCTTTACCCTTACCCAGAATCCGCTCAGCAATCCGCCCCCCAATCCTATCAATGATCCGGTTGTTACCCAGACTGCAGGCACAAATTTCAACGTATCTCTGGCAGCATATGGCCAAACCCCAACGGATAGTGACTGCGGCATTATCGAGGCCTACACGGGTGCGCATGAAATGCACTTCTGGGTAGGTTATGACAATCCGCTAACAGGTACACTGACGCCAACGGTTAATGGGCAGAGTGCTATGGATCAGGAGTGCTTTGTGCCAGGCCCACCTAATTGCGGTGCTGGACCGAACAAACAGACCGTTACATTTGCTAACGGGCAGGCAAGTGTCACAGTCAAATACAAAGACACGGGTAGTATCGCACTGAATGTAAAGGATGATGATTTTGAGGCCGCTGAGTCACTTACCATCCGTGGAGCCACGGGTCCCTTTGTCGTGCAACCGAGTGAATTCACCATCACCACGATAGAAACAGGGGCCAGTGTTGCTAATCCCGGAACTACCAGTGCTGGCGTTGGTTTTGTTGCTGCAGGTGAAACATTTCATGTAGTCGTAGAAGTAAAGGATGCAGAGGGCAGCCTGGTCCCCAATTACGGCAATGAAATAGCGCCCGAAAGTGTACGACTGATACTGGATAGCCTGGTTTATCCTGCGGGCGGTAATCTGGGAACTTTTACCAACGCGAACAGTTTTACACCTACCGCGACAAACGGTGAGTTCGAGAATAGTACCGTGTCATGGAGTGAGGTGGGCACCATGATCATGCGAGCGGGAATTGGCGATAGCGACTACATCGGAACCGGAGATATTATTGGAACAGTGACCGGAAATGTCGGACGATTCTACCCCGATCACTTTGAATTAATCAGTTCAACTGTAACTGACAGTTGTGCCGCAGGTAGCTTCAGTTATATGTCGCAGTCATCAATCAGCATTGATTATACGCTGGAGGCGAGAAGCTTTAGTGCCGCAGTCGTGGCGAATTACGACAATTTTGACCTGGTCTATACCGTCGCGTTGCCCAGCTACCACGCAGAGAATAATAATGACGGCACAGATCTGGCCGGACGCCTTACGATTGCTTCAGATCAATGGGATGATGGTGTCCTGGTTTTCACCAGCGGGTCCGGCAGTTTTAATCGAGCAATCACTCCTGACGGACCCTTCAACAACCTGCAATTAGGCCTGCAGATCAGTGACCCTGACGGCGCTGATTTCATCTCACTGGATTTTAAACCTGCGGATAATAACAATTGTGTTGTGGATGGTGATTGTGTGGGAGTGGCGATCGGGGGAACCCTCGATGCCAGATTCGGGAGGATGAATCTGAATGACGGTTTTGGTCCTGAGCTGGCTGCGATACCCATGTCCTGGCAGACAGAGTTCTGGGATGGTTCGAGTTTCACCGCAAACAGCGATGATCACTGTACACAACTTGCTATTAGCGATGTCACCTTTACCGGTGCAGCAACCGTCGTAAATGCTGCTGCCGACACGATTACGGTGACCATCGGGGCTGTGTCATCGGTTTTCAGTTTTGCCGACCCCAGCGGCGGAAGCGACTGCCTGACCGCGTTGAACATTGGTTTCTGCGATGGTCAAGCAGGCATGCAGTATGGTGCACCGGGTGCTGTGGTGACCTATCCAATAAGTGTGGATCTTACCAATTTACCCTTTCTGCGATTTGACTGGAATCAGGATGGTAATCACAACGATGTGACTCATCCGGGTGTAAATATCAATTTTCAGAGTTATCGTGGTCATGATCGGGTGATCTACTGGCAGGAAACACTGCGCTAGAGAAGCTCTGACCGAAACGTCTGCGGGGCCTATGGTACGGCACTCTGGCCGTTTAACCGCGGTATCCGCAGGCAGCCCCATCGCACCGCCAAACCCGCAGAAAAATCCAGTTAATCAGAGTTTTTCTGGATACAAAAATCTGTGAAAAAATGTCATTTTTAGTTGGAGCTGTTATTTACTTTAGTTTATCATGTTTTTCCATTAACATATTGATATTAAATATGTTTTCAAGATTATCAGGGAGGAGTTTACTGTCTCGCTATTTAATCGGTTTTTGAAGAAGTCTGCTGCGATGGGGCTACTTGGTATTGAGATTGGCGCCGAGGGTATTGCTGTCGCCCATGTCGAGCGTTCAGATCCGGGACGCCCAGTGCTTCAATCTTGCCGATTTCTTCCCCGCGAGGAGGGTGAACCTCCGCCACTAGGCCAGTATATTGATGAACTGGGACTGAAAGGGACAAGCTGTAATGCCGTCATACCCAGTAGCAGTTACAGCCTGTTACTTTCCGAAGCACCAAAAGTAGAAGATTCTGAACTTGCAGATGCAATGCGATGGAAGATCAAGGATCTGATTGAATTTCCTATTGAAGAAGCGGTTCTGGATGTATTCCGTCTGCCTGAAGATGCCAGCCTTGGAACTACACCAATGGTCTATGTTGTGGTATCGAGGCGCTCTCTGATAGAGGAGATAATCGCCCTGCTTGAACCAACGGGCGTGCAACTAGAGTCAATCGATATTATTGAATTGGCATTACGCAATCTTAGCCTGTTGTGTCCTGCAAACCCGCGCGGTCTGGCGATGGTGCAACTGTCACCGGGTGCCGGTAACCTGAATGTCATTAGGGAGCGGCAGCTTTACCTTTGCAGACGGTTTGACATCGATTTTAGCGGCGGGTTACTTGATCCGCTCCCGGCGAATTCATTGGCTCTTGAGCTGCAACGTTCACTGGATTATTACGAACGCCAGATGGGTCAGGAGCCGCCATCAAGCATTTACCTTTGTGGTGAGGGAGTCAGTGAAGACAAAGTGTCAGACGCCATGCAAGCGAGTCTTGTTGGTGAGCTGAAGGTTTTGCCACTTGGTGAGTTGATGGTGTTGCCCGATGGTTGCGATGAACTGACGTTAACAAACTGTATTGGCGCGATCGGCGGCGCTCTCCGGGAGAAGGAAGTGGCATGAGCAGATTGCAACAGGTAAATCTGTTTCGTCCGGAATTTCGTCCGCAGCGGAATCACTTCGCATTACCCACAATGCTGACAACATGGGGAGTGATGCTTGTCTTTTTTGCATCGCTTCAGTTCTGGGGCTGGTATCAGATCCAAAAAACGCAGGAACAATTGACAACTGTTGAACTGCATCAGCTTAAGGTGTTGCAGCAGCTCAACGCTATGCGTGACTCAACACCGCGGATTAAAAAAGTTCAATTGGACACCAGGCTAAAGAAAGTTCAGATTGAGGTGGATCGTCGTCGTCAGATTTTACACATAATGAAAGGTCAGAGTAGGGGGAATGCGAGCGGATTTTCTGCCTATCTGATAAGTCTATCCCGCCAGGCCTTGGATGGCATGTCGCTTGAGTATTTCGGTTTATTACAAGGTGGGGATTATGTCGAGCTTTCCGGATGGACCCGTCGAGCCGAATTGGTACCGGCTTATGTGCAACGACTGCGAAATGAAAACAGCTTCCAGAATTCTCGCTTTGGCGATATGTCTATTGAACGTATTGCAGAGCAACGTACCGATGTACTCCGATTCAAATTCGGTGAAGCAGAAATAGGCGGCTCATGAAAAAGTGGCTACGACAATTACAAACTCAAATTGATGCACTGGCTTTGCGAGAACGTGTATTGGCGTTTCTTGCCGGTACAGCAGTATTGTTCATGCTTTGGAACCTGCTGCTGTTTGCCCCTCAGCGCGAGGAAAGAGAAGCATTGAACCAGCAGATGCAGACGGTACAACGTCGACTTGACGTCCAGACTCAGGAAGCATCCGTGTTGGCCAGTTTGATAGGTACCGGAACTGATGTGAGAAAAATGCAACAGTTGGCAGAACTCGAGAAGGAGAACGCAACGCTGAACAGTAAACTGTCATCGCTTGCTGTGGGTTTGGTCCCCGCTGATGATTTGTTGAATGTCCTGCAGGATGTGCTTCAGCAGAGTAGCAAGCTGACTATCAAGCGTATCGAAGCGCTTCCCCCGGAGGAGTTGAAACTTACCAGCGCTGCAGGTGGGGAAAAGATAACAGGTGTTATTAACCATGCAGTCGTGTTATCGCTTGAGGGCAGTTATTTCGGGTTGTTGCATTACCTGCAAGGATTGGAAGAACTACCCTGGCGTTTCAACTGGAATAGTTTGAACTACCGGGTGTCGGGTTATCCTCTTGGTAATATTGAGTTAAGAGTTTCCACACTGACTTTGGAGGAGGTATTTTTTGAGAATTAATTCCCGGCTTCAGACCAGTATTCTGATGATGATTGTTACTGGTAGTATGACTGCAACTGCGGAGTCGCCACATGGTCTGGTGGATCCAACGCGTCCTTTGGGTGATCTGACGACCTGGCAAAGGGTGCAATCTGATTTAATCCTTACCTCGGTATTGATTACTGAGAAGAACCGTGTAGCAGTGATCAACGGCGTACGCGTGGTTGAAGGTCAAGAAATTGACGATGCTGAAGTAGTTAGCATTCAACCCGGAAGAGTGATATTGCTTAGAGGAGATCGCAGCCAGGAACTGAAAGTACATCAATATAACGTTAAGCACTCGGCTGTGAAGCGCTCAGTGGGTGAGCAGTCAGTGAAGAAGTCGAGGTTGTGATGAAACCTATCAGGAATATCGAAATTCTGAATTTGTTTGGCAGGTGTGCCCTGCTCCTGTGGGTGGTGAGTTGTGCTCACCAGGGAGAACCCACGGCAGCCGAGCGGGTAATGAATAAAGTCATCGCCCAGGAAATCACGGACCCCAGTGTCCCCCGGGTACCTGATGCAGTTAGTGCTGCATTACTGACTCCTTCATTGCAAAAACAAGTTCAGGACACCTCACGAAACAAGGCCAGAGCTGAGCGCTTTGATGTGGCAGTCAAAGAAATTCCCGCCAAAGACTTTTTTTTCGGGCTGGTGGAAGGCACAGATTTAAATATGGTTGTCCAACCTGACGTTGCAGGAACTATTAGCCTTGATTTGACCGAAGTTAGCATCGAAGAGGTGCTTGAAGTTGTCAGGGAAGTCTACGGTTATGAGTTTAAACTTCGTAACGGCATCTATTTAATTTATCCACGAGAGATACGTACCGAGATCTTTCATGTCAATTATCTGGATATAAAACGGGTGGGAGTGTCGGAAACTAGCGTTCAAATTGGCAAAATGGAAGGCCGTAATAGATCTTCCAACAGAAATCAGGATAGAACTGGCGCCAGGGGAAGCCAGGGCAGCCTTTTAGGATTGTTAGAAGATGACAAAAATGGATCGGGTATTGGCACCAGCCCCGGCACACGAATTCTGACTCTGAACAAAACCGATTTCTGGTCTGATATACGCAGAGCGATCGTTGCGATTATCGGCGGCGAACGCGAAGATCGAATGGTCGTAGTGACGCCAATGGCGGGCATGGTGGTCGTAAAAGCGCTGCCAAATGAACTGAATGCAGTTCGGGAGTTCCTTAAACGGTCTGAGTCAAGTGTCAGACGCCAGGTAATACTGGAAACGAAAATTCTGGAAGTGCGTTTAAATGAGAACTATGAAGCCGGAATTAACTGGTCCGCAATCGGAGGCCAGATAATCCAGTTTGAAAATGTCTCCACCTTTGATTCGCCTAACACTATTACAGAAGCAACAAATAGTGGCGATTTGTTTGCGTCCGTTATATCAGTACAGAATATCAGTACATTGGTAAAACTGCTGGAGACTCAGGGTAGTGTACAGGTGCTCTCCAGTCCTCGAATCTCTACCGTAAACAATCAGAAAGCAGTGATTCGAGTGGGATCTGACGAGTTTTTCGTGACCGGTATAACCGATAACACAACCGCCAGCGCTGTCGCTACCACATCGTCTCCTACCATTGAGCTGGATTCTTTTTTCAGTGGCATTGCGCTGGATGTGACGCCACAGATTGCAGAGAACGGCGATGTGATCTTGCATATCCATCCTGTAATTACCGAAGTCACAGATCAGCAGAAGGAATTGGTGTTGGGTAACGAAACCTTCTCACTGCCTTTGGCGCTGCGCAATATTCGTGAAACAGATACTATTGTCTGGGCTAAAAATGGACAGGTAGTGGTACTGGGTGGTTTGATGCTGGAAAGAGTCATTGAAACAGATGGTAAAAGACCGTTCCTCGGGAACATCCCCCTGCTGGGCTCACTGTTCAAAACTCGCGAACGCCGCAAGTCAAAAACTGAACTGGTCATCTTGTTACAGCCGATTGTGACCGATGATACAGCTTGGCGTGACAGCGTCCACCAAAGTCGTGATCGTATTCGGACCCTGGGTGATGAATACCGCGAAATGTTTAGACGCACACCCTCTGAAGGATAAGGTTCAGAGGAAGTCATCTGACCGTTGGAAGTATAACCGGGCTTCGATATCAGTGGCAGCCCTAAGGCACCTAAATGTACGTTAGCTATTTTCGGCTTAATGAGAAACCCTTCTCGCTCACACCGGACACACATTTCTATTTTAACACCCGGAGTCATTCGGATGCCTTGAATACCCTGTTATTGGCGCTGCGTAACGGCGAAGGATTTATCAAGATTGTGGGAGAAGTGGGTACGGGGAAAACCATTCTTTGCCGTAAGTTGCTAGCCTCTCTGGATTCTACCTATTGTACAGCTTATATTCCAAATCCCTATTTGCGTCCGGATGAACTCAAGGCCGTAGTGGGAGAGGAGCTACAGGTACCAAAAATATCTCAGTTGGCAACCCACCAACTGATTCCGGCCATCAGCAAACACCTGATCGACCTGGCGAGTGAAGGCAAGCAGGCAGTGTTAGTTATCGACGAAGCGCAATCAATGCCTCGAGAGACGATAGAAGCTCTCCGCTTACTCACCAATCTGGAAACAGAGAAACAGAAACTGCTGCAGGTGGTGTTGTTCGGCCAACCAGAGCTGGATAAATTGTTGGATCGTGCCGACCTGCGTCAATTGAAACAGAGGATCGTATTTGCCGAATATCTTAAGCCGTTCGATCGAAACACTGTAGTGCACTATGTTGATTTTCGGCTTGCTTCCGCGGGTTATGATGGCCCCCGTCTCTTTACTCCGGATGCCTTGAGACTATTGAACAGTGCTTCGGGTGGCGTACCGCGTCTGATCAATATTCTCTGCCATAAAGCGATGTTGTGTGCATTTGGTCGCGGCGACAGCCCGGTAACTTCATATCATCTAGCCACAGCGGTGGCAGACACCCCTGAGAGTCAGTTATTGGGTCGATTGGCGGTTCTGGTGCGTAGACTTTATAAGCCGCTGTTTGGCTTGCTGCTGATTCTGGCATTAGCACTGGTGGCTACATGTTATGGTGGGATACTGTGAGTCTACTCAACGACATGTTACGCAATCTTGACGCCCGTCGACCAGCACCTGGCCCGGATGGTTCAATCCAGCGAGCAGCCCAGGATTCGCGTCGAACAAACCGACTGGTAGTGTCGTTGATTGGCCTTGTACTCGTTGCTGGATTGGCGGTGGGGTTTGCTCTGGATCGATTCCAGGTAATGGATCAAACAAGATTACCCGTAAAAACCGTGCAGCGCGAAGCACCTCTGAGAGTCTCTGTCGACGCTTCAAGTGCACAGGCGGCTTTAGCTTCTCAGTCTGGAGTGCTGTTTGCTAATTCAAATGAGCACACAACAAAGTTGCCGCGCGGTCAGAATGTGACGACTCCGCCGGATGATTCAACACAACCGCCTGCCAAGCAACCACTACAATCTGTCAGTCAACCACCCCGGCCGTTAGGCAGTGCGACACCTTCAGGCGGACATCGATCTGCATCGCCATCCAGCCATGAAGTCAATCAGGGAGCTACGTCCATTCTGCAACAACCTCCCGGTTTTTATGCTGTGCAGCTCATCGCCCTGCAGGACGAGTACAAAATCCTGAAGTACGCACGGGACAAAGGCTTGAAATACCCGCTCTATGCGCAGATTCAAAGTAAGGGCCGTAAATCGTATGTACTGTTACTGGGTGTCTATCCCGACCGGCTCTCTGCAAGTCAGGCCAGGGATGCATGGATCAGAACCGGGAATCTGTCGTTAACGCCCTGGATAAGGCAGTTGGGACCTCTGCAGGATGCGATCGCTGTGGCAAGCTCGGTGATGGCAATCACTACCGGTGATGATGCAATTGACAGCGACAAGGAAATACAACAACTACTGCTGGAAGCAGAGCTGGCGCTGATGCGTGAACGGCTTACCTCTCCGGTTGACGATAATGCCTATGACCGATATCGTCGTGTCCTGGACCTGGTTCCAGAACACCCGAAGGCACTAGCGGGCATAAATCAAGTTATTGCGGCCTATCTGAAACTGGCCAGGGACTACCTCGATTCAGGTAATCTTGAACGTGCCAGGTGGTTGGTTGGACGTGCCGAATGGGTAGATGGGCATCGGCCGGAAATCGCTCTCCTGAAACTGCAGTTAGCTGCTGAATCAATAGACCAGCAGGGATCCCCGGTTGTTCCTGCAGCTGGTTTGGCTTTGGCTAACGCTGACTCAAGGGAGATCAGTGTCAGGCAGAAGTCTGCTGCAACTGAACAGGTCATTCTGAAAGAAGTTGAGAATCTCTTGCAACGCAATCGTGAAACTGAAGCGCGGGACAGGCTCGAACAGTTTCTGGTAACGCGTCCCGATTCTGTTGCGACCGTCGAGTGGTTGTTCAGACTCTACCTGCAACTGGATGAACCTGATATGGCGGAGCAATTGTTGGCGCACAGCTCACAATTGCCATTCTTGACAGCCATTGAATTGGGAGCACAGTTAAAGGTTCAACAAGGTAATTTGATCGGTGCCGTAACGATGCTGGAGACGACGACGCCAAAATATGAAGAGAGCAGT
>JASJXV010000134.1 GCA_030123805.1 Gammaproteobacteria bacterium | reverse complement strand
CCTCCTGTCAGGCCAGGTGACGAAGGTGTTGGCATCGAAACTCAGTTCCTTGTCACATGGCACAGACCGAGTATGTTGGTGCACTTCAACGCTGGCGGTTTCCACGATCCAAGAGCTGAGGTCACTGAACATGATTACCTGCTATTGCCTGGCAATCACCCTGAAGCAGTAGTTCAAGGAAGCGAAAACGCCGACATTGATTCAGCGCGATGAATATGAAGTGGCTGAGCCTTGCAAAACCTGTTGCAGAAAGTGCTAAAAGACCACAAAGTGAATCACCAGCGAGGCCATACCAAGCTGGAACAAGAAAATCATCCACACCAGAGCGCGGATCAGCGGATGCGGCGCAACGCGTTCATCCATGTGTCTGCGCTGTAACCACAATGTACCGCCGCTTTGAATGGGCAACATCAGGGCGGCAACAAGCCCGCCAATCGTCACCAGGACGACCGGATTCTGATAGCTCATATAGAGCACAAAGCCGAGGATCGGCATTACCGAGATATAGCCTCTGATCCAGGCCTGGCGCGCCTTGAGGTTTTCCCTCGAAAAGAATCCAAGTTCAATCAGGTAGTCGGGGATAAAACGTCCACCGGCGCCAATTGCCGATAAGGTGGTAGAAAAGAGGATGAAAAATGCGCCGATCAGGAACACCCAGAACGCCCAGTTCCCCAGTGTACGGGTGAACATGTTCGACAATATCGAAATCGTTTCCAGGCCATCGGGGGTTTCGCCGATGACGTTGAGAACGCCTGCGCCGAGCAGGTAAAACGGCAATGTTGCACAGGTCAGGATTATGAGCGTCAGCCAGACGTCCATATGCAAGACCTTGATCCAGCCTTTTGCGCGAGGCACCCATTCTGCAGCGATACCACTTTCCGCGACCTCAGAGTTACTCCCCGGGTTTGTACCCTTTGACCCTATGAAGTTTGGATAACCCTTTTCGATACACCAATAGGTATAAGCGGCTGTCTCGCCTGAATTCACCCCGGTATAACCATAGACGGCAAGCGCAAGGCCGAGATACTCGAACGGGAGATCAAACGTAAGACCGGTGCGGATGTCAGCCCAGGAAATTTCGAACTCGGTAAATTGCATGTTGACAGCACAGACAAGGGTGGTAACGGTGAAACAGATCACCAGGGTCAGCAACACCTTCTCAAAACGCTGGTAGCCGCCAATGTTAAGGATAGTGACGGTGAGTACTGCGATGATGCCTGTCGCCCAGGCAGAATCCAGGCCCGGTACCAGCAAGGAAAGTGCCTGACCGGCGCCTCCCATTATGCCGCCAAGACCCATGACGCCAGGAATGAACGCAATCAGTCCCAGCCAGATCGGCCAGCTCACCTTGCCCCTGGGGCCCCATAGCTTGCCCGGGAATCGATTCAGAGCCCTGAGGTAGGTATCACCGGTGACGATAGTGTAGCGAGCGAGTTCTGCCTGGATTAACGATTTGATCCAGCAGGACATAAGCACCCACCAGAGCAAGACGAAACCGGCCGCGGCACCCAGGCTTGAAGTCAATATGATTTCACCGGATCCCACTATTGAACCGGATACAATTACGCTTGGACCCAGATACCGTAAACGACCCAGAAAGGTAGTCGGTGGAGTAAGTGCTCCGCCGCTCTTGATTGTGTACGGGTCTATGGCGTTGGCCTGAGCAGGGGCGCCCGGTTCGGGTTGTTTGTTATTCAATTTATTTCAGGCCTGGCCATGCAGTGATTGGGAGTGCGCTACTCGCTGACGGTTTCCTTCGTGATGAGCTGATCGCTGACAGGCGCCCGGACCCAGCGCCATATCTTGACTAGATTCGGAGGTTTGCCCGTCAGCAGAATGCCAATGTGGAACATCTTCAAGTCGAATAAACCACATTTTTCCTCGACAGGCAATCTATCATAAGGAGTTCGAGTACCAAATTTGGCTGGTATCAAGAGAATATTCTGCTAAACCATCAGATTTGATTTTGTTGTAGATGCTCAGTTTGCGATATTCGAGGGAAAAGGCGAGCATCATCCCGCCCGTGCGTGAGAACCAGTGTTAGATCAGTGTCAAAGTGTCTGCGAGCAGCTTTCATGGCGGTGATCGGTTTCCCAGACCCAGGGGTATCCGGATCTAACGGCCGGTCAGCGTTTGATAATCACTTCGAAGGATTCTACCGCTTCGCCTGCGATGAAAGCGTTGATCAATGCCGCGAGCTGAGGTCCCGCATCCTCCTGGACAAAGTGACCGGCGCCAGAAATTGTCACATTTTGTGCGGTTGGCACTCGCTCAAGGAAAACCTGCTCTCCGCCTTTGGTGATCGGGTCGGAGTCGGTAAACGCCACCAGGAAGGGTTTCTGCCATTGCTCAAAAACTGACCAGGCTGCTTCATTCTCGCGCAGTTGCGACGGCACCAGATAGGGCATGATCTGGGCGCCCGCTTTGTATCGCTGGTCGGGAAACGGCGCTGCATAGGCCGCTGTCACATCTGGGTCGCCCCCTATAAAACCCATGAGCTGTTCAATGGGCAGGTCATCGACGTGGTAGCTGTACGCAACCCATCGTGGAAACGTAAGCTCTGCCTGCAGTTCTTCAAAGGTTACGGCGCCTTCCCACCATACCGCCAGCTTGAAGAGCGGGTAACCAATCCAACCGCGTAAGCCACTGGCTGCCGGTAGCCCGGTATTGGACACAACCACTCGCGCAAACCGCTCCGGCTCGGCGGCCACTACCCGCAAACCGACCAGGCCACCCCAATCCTGTCCGAAAAATGTGGCTTCTTTCAGATCGAGCTGCCGAACCAATTCCGTCATCACGTCGACTTGCATCTGATAGCTGTAGTCGGCTGTGTTGACGGGCTTGTCTGATTTGCCAAAACCGACCAGGTCGGGAGCAATCACTCTGTGGCCGGCAGCGGTCAGTACGGGAATCATTTTTCTGAACAAGTAACTCCACGTGGGTTCACCATGAATCAACAAGACTGGTGGGGCCTCAGCGGGACCTTCATCGAGGTAATGCACTCGATAGTCGCCAATTTGCAGGTAGTTGGGCGCGAAGGGATAGTCTTTCAGGTTGGTAAATCGTTCATCAGGCGTACGCAAAATATCCGGTGCTACTTCCTTCGCAGAAATGTCTGCAGCTATCGAACTAAAAAGCAAGCTGCCAACCATTACTCGGTGTATCCAATTTAAAATCATGAGAGTTTCCATCGTTGGTCGCCCGGTCAGAGGCGAAAAATAATGAGGTCAAGGAGCGAAACCATGCACGCATTGCTGCCTAATCATCTGCCATATTGAGAAACAGCATTACCAGTGCGCTTGCGGTGAAATACTGAAAGGCGCCATTGAATGAAGCAGCGCCAATCTGTGTTTGCCACATTTGAAAATAGTAACCGGCAATCACCATAAATAACCCGAAAAAAACCACCATGGACATGCCGCAGCCTAATAGCCCAAATTTCTTTGCAGCACGGAATTCAGTCGCAGAACCGTTTCGATTAGACCACAGATCAAATGCCCCCTTTGCTGCAAGAAATCCGGCGGAGAATTCACCAATTAGAATTATCGCAAGCGCAATCCAGATCAGGATCGGATTTGTTATGGCAGGACCAATTGAAGAGGCATAGACTGTATGATCCTGGTTGCTCACCACATAGGCAACTGACTGATAAGCGGCGTCAAGATTCACAACATTTTGTACTGCGATGAGCAGAGCTTGCAATGATACCAATACGACCAGAACGATTTTCAGATGACGAATTATCATGAACTTCCCCTGAGATTGAGTTGCTAAAGTGTTCCAGGGCGCAAGTAATGGATCATAAGATTGCAATGACATCAAAGCAAGCATTTTCGCTTGGCAGAAATGAATTGTCCCAATCTTTGACAAATTGAGATCCAGGCTTATTGCATCACAGTCTGATAGATTCACAGCTAACTATAATACCCGGTTCAGCCAACAAGTCATCAGCGTCTCAATGGCATGGATGTACACACCAAACAGCCTATTGGATAATATCGGATGCGGCAGGTCCTGGAGTGAACAAAGTACCTGCGCCTTTTGCGTAACCGTGTGATGCGCGACACGGTTGAACTGGCAACATCCACCCCGGGGGCGAAGTATGCAGTGCACGTTATCGAAGGCGACGATGAGCGCATTGGAGAAGTGGATCGACCAATCCGCAAAGAAACCGCGCGAATATCTGTTCACGCAGCGGCGAGGTGCAGGTTTGATAGCAATTAGCCGGATGCATGAGCTCTGATCTGGATCTTACCGTTAACGTTAGTCTGTTCTCGTGGTCCGACATCTCGGTCAGCCTCCTGGGCTAATTCCCGCTTTGTCTACCCAACTGGACAGACTGTATCGAAGTCATCGTCGAGTTTTGGCGATCAGGAACTTCAGCATACGAACAGTCATTGTCGGAACCCGCTGGGAACGAGTAACTTCGAATTTTTCAATTCATGCCAGCGATTCGACATTATCAAGTCCTTCTATAATAATGACAGTACTTTCAAGGTCGGTTCTGCCTTTAGTCGTCCATGGTATGGGGCGTTAGGAAATCAAACGTGACTCGAATAGGATTTGAAAAATGAAAAGACCAATTCCAATGAAAACCATTGGGATTCTAGGGGGAATGAGTGATCAGGCAACGGCCGAATATTATCGAATGATTAATGAAGCTGTAAACCAGCGTCTGGGCGGTTGGGATATAGCTGAAACTCTGATTCAGGGCGTCAATTTTGGAAATATAGAATATTTTGTGCGCAATAATAAATGGCGTGAAGCCAGGCAGTATCTGGAGAAGAAAGCAATTGGGGCTCAAAATGGTGGTGCCGACATTCTCCTTTGTGTCTCTAATACGATGCACAGAGTCCTGGATAACATATCGAACATAGTAGACATTCCATTCATACACATCGTGGACCCAACCGGAGAGGCAATAGCCAAGAAGGGACTGTCGAAAGTTGGACTCATTGGTACCAGGCCAGTGATGCAGGCCAGTTTTATCATTGATCGATACAGGGGTCATTTTGACATAGAAATAGTAACTCCGAATGAGAAAGATCAGACGCTGATTGATCAAATAATTTTTAATGAGCTGGTCAAAGGAAAAATAAAAGAGAGTTCACGGCAATTCTATGTGGAGGTTTGTCACAGGTTAAGAGATATGGGTGCACAAGGGATCATCCTGGGATGCACTGAGATCTTCCTGTTGATCGGGCAGGCTGATATGCCAGATTTTCCAATATTTAATACAGCGGAACTGCATGTGAGAGCGGCTGTAGATATGGCTTTGGCAGCGAATGTCTAACAATAGCCTTCTGGCGCCATCGCCACCGCGCTGATATGAGTCCAGTTCAAGACGGCTTTTCCCCCTTAGTCGATGGCCTTGTGATTCAACTTGTCAGTCCCCCTTTCAGTCCTTCATGGCGATGAAATAGCCCAAGGTCTTGCAGTACCATGTAGAAAGCGGGAATAACGAACAGCACTAACAATGTTGCGGACGTGAGGCCGAAGGCCAGGCTGATAGCGAGTGGTTTAACTACCGTCGCTTGCAGACTAGTCTCCAGCAATAACGGTAACAGTCCAGCAACCGTGGTAATACTTGTCAGGAGAATAGCTCGAAACCTGTCATGGCTTGCACTGACCACGGCTTTGTGTAACTCCATTCCTTCCGCCAATCGGTTTTCAACAAAAGTGACTAACAATATTGAGTCATTAACTACGATTCCAGCCAGGCTGACAAAGCCAAGCATCGATGGCATGGTCAGGTTGTAGCCAAGCAGGAAATGACCGAAGACTACGCCAATTAGAGAAAGGGGAATGATGGAGATCACGACAATCGGTTCCAAATAACTTCTGAATTGAAATGAGAGTAATAAAAAAACACCCAGGAAACCTAACAAGAACCCGGACCTTAGTGAGCCAAGTGTGGCAGCTGCCTGGGCGTTCTGGCCCTCCAGATCAATATCCAGATCGGGATATCGCGCCTGCCAGTCCGGTAGAAAGTATGTTTCAAAATCACTGAGTACTGCGGCTGAAGTGGTTGCTCGGTTGTCCACAGAGCCTTCAATGGTAATTACCCGACGACCATCAATGCGATTGATGCGAGCAAAGCCACGGCTTTCTTCAAGATCGGCCACAGCACTGAGGGGTACCAATTGGCCAGAGGTGCCGCGCACCATGAAACCGTCCAGAGTATCAAAGCTGGAACGTGCAGATGCCTCGAGGCGCACATCAATTTCATAGCGCTCATTGCCCACCTGAACTTCCGCAGCGATTAAACCAAAGAAGGCGCCTCTTAACTGCTCGGCCAGGATCGCTGCATTAACGCCCAGAGCCTGGGCACCGGGCTTCAGGTGGATTCTTATTTCCGGTTTACCAGGACGCAAATCTGTGGATAGATCATTCACTCCCTCGTAATACCACAGCCATTGGTAGATTTCGTCTGTGGCTTTTCTCACCACATCAATGTCATCGCCACTGATGCGTAAATCAAGCGCTTTACCTTGAGGCCCGATGAGAGGATCTGAATACTTGATGAATATCACATCTTCGATTTGGCCGACCGCTTCGCGCCAGCGCTGGCGAATTTCTGTAGATGTTTCGGTACGAATCTCCGGGCTAAGCAGATCGACCGATACTGTCGCCACATGATCGCCTACCTCGTGGGCGTCCAGGTTCTTCCCGTAGTTAACCATTACATGGCGCACCAGGGATTGTTCGCCGGGCTGTTCTGGTGTCAGCTCTGCGTTTACCTCTTCGAGACCGGCGAGTACCTTTTCTACCACGCTCTGAGTCCGGGATATGGGAGATCCCTGGGGCAGTAGAATTCTCGCCTCAATAGATTCGTTATCCAGCTCCGGGAGCGGAGTAAAGCCAAGAATTCCGCTAGCAATCATGCTAAATGTAATTAGCAAGATACCGATGAGACCACCAAAACTCAGATATCGCCAACGTACAAAACGATCGACCCACACGTGCACTACATAATCGCGTACCTGGACCAACTTTGTGTCGAGCCATCTCTGCGCGAAATTCCGTGACGCATTTTCGTCTCCGTGGCTCAGATGTGCCGGTAGAATGAGGAAAACTTCCAGGAAGCTAACTACCAGGGTCATGATAATAATGACCGGTACCACTTTCAAAATATTACCGATATCACCGGTCAGGAATGCCAGTGGAAGGAAGATACATACCGTGGTAATAAATGAAGCAAACACGCCCGGAAATACCTCTCTGGCGCCATCCACAGCAGCCTCGAGCGGACTCTTCCCGGCGGCCCGGTGAACGGCAATGTTTTCTGATACGACTATGGCATCATCTACCAGAATTCCGATGGCAATCAACAAACCTACCAGGGTCATCATGTCGAACTGATAGTCAAATAGTGCCATTAACGCGAAAGCTCCGGCGAATGAAACCGGCAAACCCAACCCGACCCAGAAGGCATGCCGGGCCGAGAAAAACAGCCATAATATTAACATCACGAGGAACAATCCCTGCAAGCCATTCACTACCAGCATACTCAGGCGGTCTTGCACCAGAGAGGCCAGATCTGCCGTCAGGGTTAAATTTATACCTGCTGTTGTTTGTTGTTCAACGTCAATAAAGGACTGTATTTCTGCCAGGATATCGAGGGCGTCATCACCCCGATTTTTTTCGATGAGCAAAATGGCCGCGGGTAGTCCATCAAAAGTGATACGTTGATTGGGAAATTGAAACGTATCAGTGATCTTCGCAACATCGCCCAGGCGCACATCTGCGCCCTTCTTTGCAGGCAATAGTAAAAGCTCGCTGAGGGTAGCTGGAGTGGTCCTCTCATCGTCAATGCGCAGGGTTACGCTACCTGCGCTGGTTTCAACGTCTCCCGCAGGCATATCCACATTCGAGGAACGGATCAGTGCAGTAACGTCCGCTACGCCAAGACCGAATCCGCGTAGTGCATTTACATTCAGCTCTACGCGCAACTGACGATCCGTGAAGCCCTGGATGGTTACCCGGCTAACCCCTTCAAGGCGTTTCAGGTCTCGTTTCAAGTGTTCTGCATAGTCCTTCAGAACCGGGTAGGTGGTGTTCCCGTAGACTGCAATAGATACGACCGGCTCAGTAGTGCCGAGAAGGCGTATAACAGGTTGCTCGGCAGTCACGGGAAAATCATCAATAGCATCGATCTCGGTCCGGATGTCGGCAAGAAATCGATCCACCGAGACCCCTTCATCAGCTTCCACCAAAGCGGTGGCAAAATTTTCGCGGGATTCGCAGTAAAGCCGCTCAACCTGGTCTACCCGGTCGATGGCATCCTCCAGACGCTGACAGATTGCCTGTTCTACTTCACCAGGAGCAGCGCCGGGATATGCAATGCTGACCTCCACTTTATTAAGGATCGATGGTGGAAAAGTGCTGCGCACCAGCTTGGGAACCGCCACGATGCCAAGGACAAGCAACAGTATCATTATCAGGTTGGCTGCGGTCGGATGAGCAGCAAAAAAACGAATCATGGACTTGAATCCTGAGTCGATTCTGTTGCAACCTTTACATGGGTCCCTGCGATCGGGAAGGGTAAATCGGACAGGATAATGCGTTCACCGGCGATCAATCCCGACTTGATGATCAGATTATCTCCCTCCCGAAAGGCGACCGTCACCTCGCGGAATTCCATTTGGCTGGATTGATTGACGAGGTAAACCAGTCCCTCATGATAAGCCAGCCTGGGGATTACAATCTGCTCCTCAAGATCAGGGCCCGTAATTTCAATGCGGGTATAGAGGTGTGCTCGCGGCGGGAGGGAGTCAGATTCTCTGCCAATGCTGATGTAGATCCGGGCGGCTCGAGTATTTTCATTTAGAGCCGGATCAATACGAACTACCTTTCCCTGCCAGCTAAGTTCCAGACCATTCGCCGTGTAACTGACGGTGGCGTTTAGTGTATTGCCAGGGCTTGATAACAGTTCAGGACTTGCCATGATGTGCGGAAATCTGCTGGTCAGCTGTGCAACGGGCACCTCCAGCAGAACTTCCATGCGGTTCACGCTTTCAGCAGTGGCAAGTAATTGACCGATCGGAACGAACTGGCTCTCTGCGAGCTTGATGTTGGTGACTCGCGCATCAAAAGGCATCACCAGTCGGGTGCGTTTAACATCTTCGGTCGCCCTGGCAACGGACATTTTTGCCTCGGTTACCCGCGCGAGCTG
>JASJXV010000133.1 GCA_030123805.1 Gammaproteobacteria bacterium | reverse complement strand
AAACCCCCGGTCGCAAGACTGGGGGTTTTTTATTTAACACCTGACAATGTCTTACTAGCTCGAGCATGGAGTATGCGACCAATCGGCAGGACAGCCGATTTGGACGTTGGAGCGCAGCGACGACGCCCGCAGGGCTGAGCACAAGGATGTGCGAAGTCATTGTAGGACATTGTCAGGCATTAAATACGAAACCCCCGGTCGCAAGACTGGGGGTTTTTTATTTAACACCTGACAATGTCTTACCAGCTCGAGGATGGACGGTCCGGCGCCCCGCCATGTAAATTTACACCTAATCCAACTTCCTGAATGCATCATCCTTTATATCAGGTGCATTATCAGCATGCTCTGAATCATCCTGCAAAATTGCCTCTGCACCATGTCCTTTATCTATTCGCCTTAAGTCGGGGAACCAAATGCCCAGAAGCCACATACTCAGGGCTAACATCACTGCAGCGAAGAGTATGGCCACATCAATACCCACAAACTCTGCCAACGCACTGACCGGAATGATTCCAATGGGCATGAGCCCGTATGTCATCATCATAATACTCATGACTCTGCCACGAATCTCGGGTTGAATTGCAAGCTGTACAACGCTCATATTCATCGCGCCGAACACGGTACCGCATAGCCCGCTCAAGGCACCGATAACCATTGCCAGAATGAGCTGATCTGACATGGCAAAAGCTGCAAGAGAGATAGCCCAGATGTAGGAAGCGGTAAACATTATCCGCCCCTTGCCGCCAATATCACCGAGGTGCGCAAGAAGTAGTGAGCCGCACAAAGCGCCTATGCCCATACCGGTCATTAGCAGGCCAAGATCATCCGGACCGCCATGGATGACATCCTTGTTAAACACAGGCAGCAGGAAAGATACTGAAAACCCGAAAGTCATCGGGACAAAACCCATGATAAGGAGACCAAGGATCAGTTTCTCATCACGCATATAGCGGAAACCTTCTGCGATATCTTCCAACATGGAGGCGGATTCCCGGATTACAGGTGCACCGTCATAGTGGAGGAAAGACACTGCGCTCACAGACATGGCGTACAGACCGGCAATCAGGAAGAACACGACCCCGACACCATGCGTCGATGTTGTATCGCCACCCGCAAAAAGTGCGATTAATCCACCAGCCAGCGCCGGGCCCAGAATACGTGACAAATTGAAAGTAGCACTTTGCAGCGCCATGGCATTCACCAGAGACTCTTTACCTACGACTTCCGGGACCACTGCACTGCGAGCGGGCATACTGAACGAAAGCACAGTACCGTTAAAGAGTCCGAAGTAGATAAAGTGCCAGAAGGTGATATCACCACTGTAGATAATGCTGGCAAGAAATATCGTTGCGAGCGTATTCAATATCTGGGAGGCGATCATGATCGATTTCTTGTGCAGACGATCTGCTATCACTCCCCCAACCAGGGAGAAAAGGAAAGAGGGCAGTAGAAAAGACAACATTACCCAGGTTAACGCCAAGGGTGAGTTAGTCATGTCGTATATCAGCCAACCTCGGGCGACCATTTGCATCTGCATGGCGAAGGAGGTAGCCAGATTCGATACCCAAAGGAATCTGAAGTCGCGAATTTGAAGCGACTCAAACATACCTTTTTTATAAAGTGTGGCGCCGTGACCGCGATTGTCTGACGCTGATTGATTGTTAGCCATTAAATAAAAACTCAAGGTCGGTGGAATAGTTTGAAATAACCCCAACCAACAAATTTGTGATGTAACTACTCCTGGTCAGCGCCATCTTTCCCAATCGAATGGTTCAATACCATGCTCTAGTAGCTGCCAGATTGATGCATCGACTTGCCCATCCTGGATATCCAGGAAGCCAATAGTACCCAGCTGTGCGGACAGGTTGTGAGGAAAGGTGGCGGACCCCGGATTGATGCAAAGAATGTTGTCGACTGTACCGATTGATTCAACATGAGTATCCCCGTAGATAATCACATCGGGTGTCTTTTCCGGGAAAAATCTGGCTACCCAGCGACTAATTGTTAGTTTGGGTGGCGCTTCGGGAATGGGTACATAGTGGGTCATGCCGATTGTGACTCCCTCCCACTCAAGCAGCCAGGCCTCTTTAATGCGATCATCTTCAGGTACGGGTATGCGTCCCCCGGATCCCTCATCGCCATTTCCTCTTGCGACATATATGGGTGCCAGCTCATTGAGCTGATCAACCACATCAAGCTGGTGCAGATCACCTGCATGGAGAATTACATCTACGTTCCTGAAACCATCAATGATCTGTGGAAACAAATCCGGGAAGGATTCGGGGATATGAGTGTCAGAAATCAAGCCGATACGCATGTGAGTCTCAAATCAAAGGAGCTACTGTGAGACTAACCAAGATGCATCAGGTTTGTCAAAATTACCCCTGAACTTCTTTACAACGGGAAGCAGATGTCCCTGATTTATCTGCAAGAATCTATAAAAATATGCTGCATCTGTATAGTCGATTTGATCGATACCTTAAAAAGGGAATATGCTTGCAAGTGATCCTGGTGCTTCATCTGCGCGATCTGTGCAAACAGCCCGGTCTAAATGTACTTAAAATGGAGAGATTGTTGTGAGTGAAGACAGAGATGGTAAGAGTACCCGGCAAGAAGGTGATAGCTTTTTTGTACAATTAGACGGGGATCGAAGCAGGTCACGCACCGTGGAGTCAGCAAAGGGTGTTTATCTCTATTACAGTGATGGCAGTAGACTCATGGATGCAAGTGGTGGCCCTGTTGTAGTGAATATAGGCTATGGCAGGCAGGCTGTGGCGGATGCTGCCTACCAACAGATGTCAAAGATTGCGTTTAGCTACGAAACTGCGATCATACGGGAACTGTTTGCCAAACTGGATCAGTTTACACCCGACGGGATGTCGAGATTTTACCCTCTGACCGGGGGCTCCGAAGCAGTAGAGGCGGCGATCAGATTTGCCCGGCATTACCATCTGCATACCGGGAGTACTGACAAATTTAAGGTGATCGGTCGCTGGTCAAGCTATCATGGGTATACTATTGGCGCTGCATCCGTGACCGGTAATGTGTTAAGGCGTCAGGGGTTTGAACCATTGCTACTGCCATTTCCACATATTGATCCCTGTTACTGTTTTCGTTGCCCTTTTCGACTGGAATACCCCGGCTGTAATCTACTCTGTGCAGACAAGCTGGAGGAGACGATTCTGAGGGAGGGACCAGATACTATCGCGGCGTTTATCGCTGAACCCATAGTGGGAGCCTCTGGTGGCTGCCTGGTGCCACCGGATGACTATTTTCTGCGGATTCAGGAGATCTGCAGCAAGTACAATGTGCTGTTGATCATTGACGAGGTCATGACCGGATTTGGCAGAACAGGAACCAATTTCTGTATCGAACAATTCGGAATCGTACCGGACATGATTACAACCGCGAAAGGAATGACCAGCGGTTATGCGCCCATGGGAATGCTAATTGTCAATGAGAAATTGATGGCACCAGAGGAACCGCGAGTGGAGGGATTCGGCAGTATCTCTACATACAGCTATCATCCTGTGTCGGCAGCAGTCGCTTGTGCGGTGCTGGATATACTAGCGGAAGAGCAACTTGTGGAAAGATCCAGGAAGCTCGGAAGTTATATGTTCAATGCCCTGGAGAAACTAAAGAGTCATCCTAATGTGGCAGACATTAGAGGTCGGGGTTTGTTTGCCGGAGTGGAATTGGTCAGAAGCCGGTCCGATAACCAGCCCTATGACAGGGATGCAAAATTTGCCCAACGTGTACTGGATAATTGTAAAAGCAAGGGCATCTCTTTTTACTCTGGTACCGGTATGGCGCCAGGCCTGACCGGTGAACATATTATGATTGCTCCCCCTTTTGTTATCACAGAGGAAGAAATTGACACATGTGTGGCAGTGTTGGAGCAGGGAATTACGGAAGTTGCCATCGAACTGAATTGAGTGAGTGACAGTGCATTACCGGTCCTGATTGCAAATTCTTCCATGTTAATGGTAGTGTCAGTCACAGAAACCAGTTATTTTGGAGAGTGAAATTATGCATCCGCCCGAAACCGGACCAGGTGAGTTAAGCAGCGATTCAGTCGGTCAGCGAACGATTTCAAAATCATTCCAACTCACGCCACGCCAAATTATGGCCTACGCCGCCGGAATAGCTGATTCGAACCCGGCGTATTTTGATGATTTGCGACCGGAAGGGCTGATAGCGCACCCATTTATCGCCTATTCTTTTCAGTGGAACACACGCTTTATGCCGCAGGTACCGGTGAACCCCAGAGCAGCGCCTTATGGCGTGCATGCCACGACGGATCTTCGCCTGAACCGGCCATTCAAAGAAGGTGATTTGATAACCAGTCAGGGGCGTCTGGTGTCAACCAGGCAAATAACACCCGGTGTTATTGAGTTGACCCGGTTCACCATGACCGACGCAAGTGGAGATATTGTTGCGGAGTTGGATACGGCAGGTATTATCCGCGGGGCAACCTTGATTGGCGAAAATGTTGTTCTTGAATCTGAACCTGATATTCCTGAATTTACAGGAGAAACCGGTCTGCTCTGGGAGAAAGAAGTCTATATCTCCGGAGCAGCAGCCCAGATCTACACTGAATGTGCTCAGATATATAATCCGATTCATACGGAACGTCGAGTCGCAATCGCGGCAGGATTGCCGGATATCATTTTGCATGGCAGCGCTACCCAGGCAATCTCTCTAAGCCAAATAATAGAGCTATCTCTCGGTGGCGATCCCGGCAGAGTTCGTCGCTATATCGGTCAATTAAAAGCGATGGTGCTGATGGATTCAAGGATAACTGTCCGCTGCCTGGGGCAATGTTCAGACGCTGATGGAAAACAGATTATTCTGTTCGATGTGCTGAATCAATCGGGACAAAAGGCAGTTGCAAACGGTATTGTTGTGGCGGAGTGAACTGACACCAGTCGCTGCCCTTTATACCCATTGGCAACTAAGACACACAGTAAAGAGAAGAAATATTAATGAAAGCAGTGTTTTGTGAAACTCAGGGTGATCCGCAGTTGCTTCAGATTCGTGATATTGATGCCCCTACCGAACCGGGTAACCGTGAAGTTCGTATTGAGCTTAAATCACGCGGCGTGAGTTTCGTCGATGTCCTGATGGTGGCAGGGCAATATCAGATGAAACCCGAGCTGCCATTTATTCCTGGCCAGGAGGCAGCAGGCATAGTTACAGAAACGGGTGCGGGAGTTACCAAAGTACAAGTCGGCGACCGGGTGATGACGTCACATTCCACAGGTGCTTTTGTTGAGGAAGCTGTACTTGAAGAATCCAGGGTGACGAAAATACCGGAAAATATGAGCTTTGATGCCGCTGCTTCTTTTAGGTCGAATTACTCCACAGCTTATTATGCAATGCAGAGGGGCGATCTAAAAAGCGGTGAAGTGCTGCTGGTTCACGGTGCTGCAGGAGGCGTAGGACTCGCTGCTGTGGAGATCGGTAAGATGCTTGGCGCAACCGTTATTGCCACCGCCAGCTCCGATGAAAAGTTAGCTGTCGTCAAGACGATGGGAGCAGATCATACCATTAACTACACTGACGGATTCAGAGAACAGGTTAAGGCACTGACAGACGATAAAGGCGCGGACGTGATCTATGATCCTGTGGGTGGCGACGTATTTGACGAATCCATGCGCTGCATCAATCGTTTGGGCAGGATTCTGATTATCGGTTTTACCAGTGGCAGGGCAGCGCTGGCCAAAACAAACCACTTGCTGATCAAGGACGCTACGGTGATAGGATTGACAGTGGGTGCCTTTGCCCGGTATGAACCGGAAGCTGCAGAACACAACTTCAGACAATTAATGGACTATGTTGCCGAAGGTAAACTCTCCCCTTATGTTTCACATCGCCTGTCTCTGGAGCAGGTAGTCGAGGCGATGCAATTAATTAAAGATCGACGAGTGATTGGTAAAGTAGTGCTTAACTGAACAAATAAAGACAAATTTTTCGACTTATTTCACTCGCCACCGGCAACCAGGCCCCGCAATCTCTGTCGTGTCGAAGCGGCTATTCTTGCATAGGCCGTGATCAGGTCGTCATATAGCGTGTACACAACAGGCACTACTAACAGCGTTAGCATAGTCGATGAGAACATGCCGCCCATAATGATAATACCCAGCCCGTTTCTGAATTCGGCGCCATCTGAAGTTGAGAAGGCAACGGGAATGATGCCAAAGATGGTGGAGAAGGCTGTCATGAGTATAGGTCTTAAACGCATCTGACCCGCCAGAATCATTGCAGAATGTGCATCGTGCCCCTCGCTTCGGGTCTGATTGGCGAAGTCTACCAGCAGGATGCCGTTCTTCATAACCAGTCCCATTAATGCCACCAGTCCGATCTGAACAAACAGGGACAATTCTCCACCGAATAGCACCAGTGCGGCGAAAGCACCGATAAATGACAGGGGTGCAGTCACCATGATCACTAAAGGTTGACCGAAACTGTTGAACAGACTGGCCAGGATCATATACAGAATAATCAGAGCAAAAACGAAAGCAAAGGTGATTGCTTCTAGAGATTCCCGGGTTTTTTCTGAATAACCTTCATAGACAGCCGTGTATCCGGTTGGCAGATCCACTTCAGCAACAATACGATCCATCTCGGCCATTACGATTCCGGTGGCCACTTTGGGAGGTGCGTTAGCAAATATGCCAATCTGCCTGGCGCGATTGCGCCTGTTTATCTGCACGGGACCGCTAGCCACTTTGAATTTGGCGATGTTTGCGAGATCTACCAGTTCACCGGTACGACTGCGTACCTGAATCAGATTCAGTTTGAATAATTGATCTCTGTTCTCCTCCTCCAGACGAATCCTGACATCATATCTTGATGCATCCTGCTGAAAAGTTGTGACATCAATTCCACCCACAGTTGCCCTGATAGTAGTAGCCAGATCCCTCACGGTGATACCCAGATCAGCAGCTCGCTCCCGATCTATCTCAATGTGCACTTCCGGCTTTCCCAACTCGTGACTGGAATGGATGTCTTTGAATGATCCTGATTCACGCATTCTGACCAGGATTTTTTCGCTGATCAGCTCCAGCTCAGAAAGGTCCGGACCCTGCAGAACCAGATAGATATCGTTCATGTATCCACTTGAACCACCGCCACTTATCCATGGGATCTCAGCCATGTTGGTTGACCTGGCATTGGGTACCAGTTGCGGTAATAAATTGCGGACATCATCCATAACATACTCAGAGTCAACGTCTCGGTCTGCCTTGGGCGTAAGGCCAATGTAAAAATTTATTTCATTGGCTTTTGGGAGAGCGCCTGAGCCTATTGACATAAAAACAAGTGTTACATGCGGCACTTTGGAGATAGCTTTCGCGACCTTCCTGGCGACAGTTTTTGATTCCTGTATCCCGGTTCCCAGAGGCAGCTGAATCTGTGCTGTGAATTCGCTTCGGTCTGTCTTGGCCTGGAAAGCAAGTGGCACTCTTGCAGCTAGTTGCGTCCCTGCATACACGGCGATTAAGGCTGCCAGTATGACAATCCAACGGTTGTTAAGCGATAACCTCAGCAACTTGTAATAGATCCTTTCCACCTGTTGGTAGGTCTTCTCAATCAGAAGGAACAGGCCATGTGGATCGGGTGTTTTCTTCAACATCCTGGCGCAGAGCATCGGTGTGAGAGTCAGTGATACCAGCAGTGATATGCCGATGGAGAAGACGATTGTTAAACCATATTGATAGAAAAAACGACCGACTATACCCTCCATAAAAGCAATAGGAACAAAAACACCCATAATTGCAAGAGTTCCTGCGATCACTGCTCCAGCCACCTTGTCAGTGCCCTTTGAGGCTGCTTCGGTCGGGCTGAAACCCTGCTGAATATGAGAGTAGATTGACTCGAGTACGACGATAGCATCATCGACCAATAGACCGATCGCGATTGACAGCGCCATCATCGTTAACATGTTGATGGAAAAATCCAGGACATAGAAAGCAAAGAAGGTAGATATCAGGGCAGTGGGTATGGCAGTTGCCACAATCACGGTTGCCCGGGCATTGAGCAGAAAGATAAGGGTGACAAATATCACCAGCATTACCCCGATGGCCAGATCCACCTTAACGTCTTCAATTGCCGATTCAATGAAGCGGGATATATCCTTTGCGGTAACGATAGACACACCGATCGGGGCTTCCTTACGCAGTTGAATCAGTTCCCGTTCAATGTCGCGTACCACTTCCACGGTGTTTTTGCCGGACTGCCGCCGAATATCCAGTGCCACCCCGGGTACGCCATTAAGCTCAGCATAAGTTCTTTCATCTTCCATACCATCAGTAACGCGGGCGACATCTCGGATTCGAATATTGCTGCTGCCTCGTCGTGCTATTACGATCTTTTCGAATTCGTTGATATCGTGAAGTTCACCCTTGGTCTTTATGATGAATTCAGAACGACCGGCTCTCGTATCCAGACGCCCGCCGGGAATTTCAGCGTGCTCCAGCAGAATGGCATTGACTACATCCTGCACCGTTACTGCATAACTTCTCAGCTTATAGGCATCGAGCCAGATGCGAATCTCGCGTTCTCTACCGCCAATTAGCTGAATACCACCCACTCCGGATATGCGCTGCAATCTCTCCTTCACGACCTTGTCTGCATACTCCGTGAGTTCTCTTACTTCCATGCTCCCCGATATCATAACTGTCAAAATGGGGTCGGCGTTAGGGTCCATTTTTTGTACGATGGGTGGATCGGCATCCACAGGTAATTTGGAAATTGCCAGGTCTACCTTGTTGCGTACTTCCTGAGCCTTTACATCCGGATCCGAATCCAGACTGAATTCAACCATGACCAGTGAAACACCGTCGGTACTCACCGAACTCAGGCTTTCAATCCCGGCAATGGCATTGAGTTCCTCCTCCATGGGGTTGGTGACTTCCGTTTCTATTGTTCCGGGAGCTGCGCCTTCAAGAATGGTTCGGACGCCAATATAGGGAAACTCGATCTTTGGAAATAGATCGACACCGATTCGGTCTATCGATACAAAACCCAGCAACATAAGCCCGCCGATGACCATCACTGTCATAACAGGTTTCCGAATGGAGATATCGACGATCAGCATTTGACTAATTCCTGCCCGGAAATCGATGAATTTGACTATTACTCACTACACTTATGAACGGTCAGATATATAAATCAATCACAAACCAGGGCAGTAACCACCTCGGGCTTCAAATCCGGTGGGCCGCATCCGGTGGGCCGCATCCGG
>JASJXV010000132.1 GCA_030123805.1 Gammaproteobacteria bacterium | reverse complement strand
TGCAATTTCGGTCCTTTCAATCGCATACCGGGTCAAGTGTCTGGTCCGATGTTGGATATTTACCTAAGAGTCTGTCGGATTTAGGGTTATCCTACTGCGGCGATTGGGAATCGGCCTATTTTTCTGCTCATTTTCGTTAAATAGGTCCACTATTCGCCTCAAATAACCAAAAAACTAGCCGGGATGCCGTATCACTCGATTTCCCGCTTCGGCGGACCCCACCGTCCTCGCTACGGACACCTAAGTCCGACAGACTCCTAGGCTAATCTTATAATTCTGTCGGGCAAAAATAAACATACGATGCTATGGGGCGCTGGTCCTGACAGTTCAATCAGAGGCATTTTCCTGCAATTCTTCTTTCAATACAGGTGTACTTACTTTGTCCGGATACTTTCCTTGAATATCACGATAAAATTCACGGATTCTGTCCATGTCAGCAGTCACATCTCCTGTTGGCACGAAGGATAGACCGAGACCTGCGATTTTCTTCCTGTAATCAAGATAACCACAAACAATAGGCACGTTTGCCTTGATGGCAATCCAGTAAAACCCCGATTTCCAGAATGGTGTTTTTTTGCGCGTACCCGAGGCAGGGACTACAAGTGCCATTTTCTTGCCATCACGAAACTCCAGTGCTAACTGTTCGACGACATTGGTATGTTTACTGCGATTAACTGCGATACCACCCAATCCGCGCATGATATAGCCAAATGGCGGTGTAAACAGAGTATCTTTACCCATCCAATTGACTTTCAGCCGCAGCACGAATGCGCCGGCTAAAAAATAAATAAAGTCCCAGTTACTCGTATGTGGTGCAGCGATAACGACCATGCCTGCTGCATTGGGTAGCGAACCTTCAAATTTCCAACCCGTGGCTTTCAAGAAGACCTTGCCGACCAATTGCAGCAAGAGACCCGATCTGGGCCCGGGATGAATTGATTGTTGTGGCTTACTCATAGAATTAGCGGATTACTTGATTGTCGGTTGCTTGTCTACATAATTTGCTGCTGATTGACCAGCAACTTTCCCAAACACTGCACCTGATGTTAAACCGCTCCCGCCGGGATAATTAAAGTAAAACAGTCCACCCACAAGCTCACCACATGCAAAAAGTCCTGGAATAATATCACCTTCCGTATCAATGACACTGGCTTGCGGATTGATACGCAGTCCGCCAAACGTAAAGGTGATTCCGCAGGTTATCTGATAGGCTGAAAAGGGAGGCACTATCAGCCTGTTAGCCCAGTTCGATTTGTTGATAGCAAGGCCAGTCGTGCAACGACCATCCTTAACGGTCGGGTCAAACGGCACATCATCCTTCACGGCCTGATTGTAGGATTGTACGGTTTCAAGAAAATGTTCGCTCTCCACACCTGTCAGTTTTACTGACAGTTCTGCCAACGTATCTGCCGTTACTCTGGTTACCTGTCGAATTCGGTATTCATCCCGAAGCAGATGCTCGACCTGACCATCAAAAATCTGCCAGGCAAATTGATTCGGTTGTGCCAGGATTTCACGGCCATATTTCGCGTAGGTGTAATTTCGAAAATCTGCACCTTCGTCCACAAACCGGTCTCCGTTTGCATTCACCATAATACCAAACGGATAAGAATGTTTCTGGAATCCATCACCGACAGTCAGATCGCCTGTTTCCGGTGCATTATTATCCCAGGCGACCGCATGGCAACCGGACCAGTTCCCGTGCGGGGCCGCACCAATGTCCATTGCCATTCGAATCCCGTCACCTGTGTTGAATCGTGTGCCGCGCACCTTGGCCAATTCCCAACCGGGTCCAAGATAACGCGTTCGCCATTCGGTGTTGGCTTCAAAACCACCACATGCGAGGATCACAGTTTCAGCCGATACATCTGATGATTGTCTCTGCTTCCGAATCTGCACGCCAGTAATGCCCTCGCTATTATGGCACAACGAAGTGACTCTACTGCCGGTTTGTATGTCTATGCCAGCATCTTTAGCTATCTGGTGCAGGGTACTTATTAAACCTTCACCTCCGCCCCAGGCTTCAACTGCCAGCCCACCCCAAAATTTCATGCGGCCATCTTTTCTGAATGCCTGTCTGCTATACATGGGCATAAAGCGAACGCCTTGCTTGTGCATCCATTGCACGGTTTGATAACTGTTCTCCACCAATACTTCCACCAGATCGGGATCGCAGCGATATTGGGTCATTCTACCCATGTCATCGTAGAACATATTCCTGGTATATCGGCCAAAGTCGGTTTCTGTCCGCTCCCTGGATGTTAGATCGGGTAATATCTGCATGAGATCCTCGATATTTTCATACACAAACCGCATCGCACCCGCCGTATAGCGCGAATTTCCTCCTTTCTCGGCTTCAGGAGCACGCTCCAGGACCAGCACACTTTTATTTCGCTCCCTTGCAGACAAGGCTGCACACAAGGCGGCATTTCCCGCACCAACTACGATTACGTCATAAGTTGCCACTGCGTTTCCCCAAAAGTGAGATTAATCAGAGTTTCCCTTGATAGACAGGATATTCTAAACCAGTCATCAAGCCAGGTGAAAAGAGTTATGCTAGTAATCGATATTCAGGCATCCCAAGATGACCATTAGTCGCACATTCATTGACCGGAGTTGCGGAATAACGTAGAAATGCCTTAAGAATACTGGTCTATAAGTGATTGTCTTCCAAGGTTTTTTGCCGGTTTTAAGGCGGGGGACACTGGAAAAGATATCAATAGGCAAAGAATCGAGAGGGAAATGATGAAACCAATAATCGATCAGGTTTTTGTGGCGTTACTGATAAGCCTCGCATTCACCCTCTGCAGCCAGGTCCGGGCCGTATCAGAGGACCAGATTACTGCCGCTGCGCAACAAGCAGAGGCCGCGTCGGTAGCTCTTGAAAGCGGTGATATTGAGACTGCGCTGGAACATTTCATAGCTGCCCACGAACTCGATGCCACTAACGAGACGTATTTATCCTCCGTTGCCGTCCTGGCCGAGGAAATCGGTTTTGTTGATCTGGCCCTTGAAATGCAGCGAATGGCCGTCGAGCTGGCGGTGTCATCCGGTGAAATCCGGAGGATTGACGACCTCAACAGTGAGATTAATCGTCTGTTGTCGGTTATGCCTGCATGGGTCAATGAAAAGATCTCCGCGGCATCACAGGTAAGTGTCGAGCAACAGGAAGGCTTTCAGATCGCGCAGGAAATGGCGCAGGCTGCGCAAGAGGCTGTTGCAGCAGGAGATTTGGCAGCAGCGCTGGAAGCGCAGGAAAATGCCGTGCTGATTGCGCAGGAGGTGTTCGGTGAGGAACACTGGATAACGGCGTCAGCTTATCGGGACCTAGGCTACCTGTATCGGCAGTTGGGACAAGCAGATGAGGCCGAGCAATTTTACAGCCTGGCTCTGGATATTGCCCGGCAGGTGTTAACAGAAAGTCATCCACAGACAATTGAGATTCAAGGCTTACTCGCTGAACTCTATAGTGCGTCGAATGCGTATGATGAAGTAGCCATGATCTATGATCTTATGGCTGCAGCTTATGCAGAAAGTCTTGGACCTGCAAATGCTTTCACGTTGGCAAGACGGTTATCATTAGTCAGCGTACTTGATACGCAGGGTCATCATGTTAAGGCTGGCCAGATTTTGGATGGCTTGTGCAAAGCATTTCAGGAAACCTATGGCAGATATCACGATCAGTCCATCGATTGTAAACGGCTACAGGCATCCATCCTTTCCTATCAGGGCAAGTTGCCTGAGGCGGTATTGGTGTATGAAGAAGTCATCTCCCTGATGAGCGATTCATTTGCCAATGTTAACACCACCGTGCTGGATGTGCTCACGCAATTGGGGGAGGTATTCAGGGAGCAGGGCCGTTATGGCGAGGCAAGGCAACTGTTGGCAGGCGTGATTGTTACAGCCAGTCAGATGAATGAGTTGGAGAGTGTAAATGCTGCGAAATCCTATATTGCTCGCGTACTGAACAATGAGGGTGAGTACAACCGTGCCGAACAGATAACAAATGAAGTTCTCAGCTACGGTCGATCTCACTGGCAAAACACGCCGGTAAAATTTTATAACACGATGTTGGAGTTGGGGGGTATCTACCAGCATCAGGGTAAATTGGTTGCAGCTGAGAATGCCTTCAAGGAAACATATGCAGGATTCAAGCGCATTTTGGGGTCTGATTACCAGTCCACCATTGTAGCTTTGTCCAATCTTGCTCAGGTCTATGAACAGGAAGGTCTGTATGATCTTGCGGAACCGGCGCTGAAGGATGCCCTTGCACAATTCGAACGTGTCTTGGGTGCAGACCACGTAAATAGCTCCAGGTCTCGCAATAATTTGGCGTTGCTGCACGAGAGTCAGGGTAACTTCCGCGAAGCCGAACCTCTCTATGTGAAGACACTGAATATCATGAGTCGAGTGCAGGGTGACGACCACACCGATACTATCGGGGTGCGCAACAATCTTGCATTTCTGTACATGCTGATGCAGCAATACGATAAGGCTGCACCCTTGTTCGAGCAGGTTTTTCAGCAGTGGAGTATGTTGTTTGGTGAAGATCATCAAAACACACAAAAAGCCATGAACAATCTGGGCAGGATATATCACAAGCAAGGTAATCTGGTGGCAGCAGAGACCTTGTTCCTCAGAGCCAGGGAGCTCAGAGCATCGCAGTTAGGACCGGAACACATGGATACCTTGAGGTCCATGATCGAT
Source organism: Gammaproteobacteria bacterium (assembly GCA_030123805.1). Taxonomy (GTDB): domain Bacteria; phylum Pseudomonadota; class Gammaproteobacteria; order Pseudomonadales; family Azotimanducaceae; genus JASJXV01. The sequence goes on along the minus strand of JASJXV010000132.1, from coordinate 4,567 downwards.
CTTGGTGCATTGTACCTGGACCAGAAAAGACTGGAAGAAGCCAATACGCTACTGGAAGAGACCGTAAAGTTGTTGGAGAAGATTTTAGGTGAACAACACCCCTATACTTTCGAAGCACTTGACCATCTGGCCAGCGTAAAAGAACAAATGGGTCAATTGAACTCGGCAGTTGGCTGGCGGGAAACAGCGTTCAATCGACGCAGCGAATTTTTTGATCGAATGCTATGGGTAACGGGTGAAAACGCGCGTGAGGGGTACATTCGTTTGCATCGTCCCGAAATGGACCGATACTTATCGTTGGTAGCAAGACTGGATACCGATGACAGAGGCAAAAAAGGGATCAATGCAAGTCTGCAACGCAAAGGACTACTTCTAAAAATAACCTCTGAAATTCAGCAGATTGCACAGCTCTCACAGGATCCTGAGTTGGTTGAACTGGCTGGGAATCTGCAGCAAGCAAGGAAAGAGCTCGCCTCGCTGACCCTTTCCGGTCCAACCCCGGAGACACAGGGAAGACACACTGATGTGCTCTATGAACTGGAACAGAAAGTAAATGAGTTACAGGGAGATCTGGGTAGGGCCAGTGTCCGGTATAGAAGTTCTATCGCTCATATCGATGCAGATGCTCTGGAATCAGCCCTTGAGGATAATTCGGTGCTGATAGATTTCCTCGCCTACAGGGATGAAGACAAATACAAGCTAATGGCAAGTGTTTTAAACAAGCAGGGGAATGATATTCAGTATGATCTCATTGTCTATGATGACCTGGCCGAACTAGAAGACATCATAATTGAATATCGAACCTACATTCAGGACGAAAGCGCAGACGAAGATGAAATTCTGGAAATAGGCCAATTGGCGTACGAAAAAATTTGGGGTCCACTTGAAGAATTTGTTGGTGATACTGAACATGTGTATCTGGTACCTGATGGTATACTAAACATACTTCCCTTTAACGCGCTTGTAAATAAGAACCAGGAGTATCTGATTCAAAATGTGGATTTGCACATACTCACCTCCGGTCGGGATTTGTTGCCGAATGGCTTTGAGCTTGCGGAAGGGACTTATGTCATCCTGGCTGGACCGGATTATGATTCCGACGAGGTCGTTAGTACAGCTGAGCTAGAAGAGGCACAGGGCCGTCGTTCAGCGGCGATCCAATTGGGTATTCGTGGTGGAGGCAGTGGACTGCGAGGATTGAATTTTGATCCTCTTCCCGGCGCTGAACAAGAGGGCCGATTGATTATGGAGCAGGTAACAGAAAACGCGAAAGACCATAAGGCATATTTTAAAAAGGACGCTCAGGAACGAGTTATAGCAACACTGGATAAACCACCGGAAATCCTTCATATCGCGACACATGGATTTTTCCTGAAAGCGGATGACACGTTAAGAAAGAGATTGCTAAAGCTCCAGCGAGGTGCAGACCTGCAGGTACCACCTCCGGGTGATAATCCCCTGTTGAGAGCAGGATTGGCCTTCGCTGGAATCAATACCAATGCGCAGTTTCTTGGAGATATTGATACTGTTAATGATGGTGTGCTAACAGCTCTTGAAGTGCTTGGTCTGAATCTGACGGGTACAAAACTGGTGGTGTTGTCAGCTTGTGAAACAGGTCTGGGAGAAATTCATGAAGGCGAGGGCGTCTATGGTTTGCGTCGATCCTTCCAGGAGGCAGGTGTAGCCGAAGTAATCAGCTCACTCTGGGAAGTAAGCGATGCAGGAACTCAGGCATTAATGACGAGATTCTATGGTCGCCTGTTAGCGGGAGAACCGGCCAGGGACGCATTACGTACGACGCAATTGGAGTTGCTTGAATCCCCGGAATGGGGGTATCCCTATATCTGGTCTGCTTTTATGATTGTTGGCAGCTATGAGTCCGCTGGTTACTCGCCGCGCTAGTATTGCGAGTACCGGCCATTGGAACCGGCGAGAGTATTAGATGACTGATGAGAGCCAACAGCTGACATCAGGTAGCGGGTCGGAGCCGCCGAAACTGGAGATCAATGCAACTCGCCAGTTCACCCAGTGGCTGGTCGAACAGGAAACCAGTCTCGCCTTTTCGACCTACCAGACCGGCAAATTGTTTTTTATTGGCACACAGCCCAGCGGCAATCTGTCAGTGTTCGAACGTACCTTCAATCGATGTATGGGACTGTATGCACCGGACGATGCTCGCAGGCTATACATGAGCAGCTTGTATCAACTCTGGCGTTTTGAACCAGCATTTGATCGCGGCCAGGACTATGAAGGCTACGACTGCATGTACATACCAAGGGTCGGTTACACCACTGGTGATATTGATATACATGATATTGCACTCAATGCGGAAGACCAGCCGGTATTCGTCAGTACCTTGTTCAGTTGTCTTGCTACGCCAAGTGAAACCCATAGTTTCAAACCAATCTGGAAGCCGCCATTTATCAGTAAGTTAGCAGCAGAGGATCGTTGTCACCTGAATGGCCTCGCCATGGTCGCTGGCAAACCACGTTATGTAACCAGTGTCAGCCGGTCAGATGTGGCGGATGGCTGGCGGGAACACAGGCGGGATGGTGGTGTTCTAATGGATGTGGAGAGTGGTGAGTACCTTGTTGAGGGGTTGTCAATGCCGCATTCACCAAGGTGGTATCAGGACAAGTTGTGGTTGCTGGATTCGGGTACAGGTTATTTTGGCTATGTAGATCTCAAACTTGGCCGATTTGAAAAGGTTGCATTTTGTGCCGGTTTTTTGCGTGGATTGGTGTTTATCAATCATTTTGCAGTGGTTGGGCTGTCTTTACCAAGGCATAATAGGACCTTTCAGGGATTGCCCCTGGATGATAACCTGAACAATAAGCATGCATCGGCGCGATGCGGCTTGCAAGTCATCGATTTGATTACTGGTGATGTCGTTCACGGTCTGAGGATAGAGGGGATTGTCGAAGAGTTATACGATGTGGTGGTTCTAAAAGGTATACAGAGACCCATGGCGTTGGGATTTAAAACCGATGAGATTCGGCGCATACTATCGGTAGAAGAATAAAAAATACAGAGGGGAGCTACGGGAAGTCAATTGATCCAGAGGTTTTTTTCTGGATCAATGCTTGACTAATACAGCAAGACAAGGTGTGTTAGCGCTTTTTGCGGGGCAGGTTAATACATAGTGTCTGGGTAAACATAATTGCAGGGGGAATCTTCGTGATGAGTAAGAATGTGGCTAGTGCAATCCTGCTTGCGGGTTTTTTAGTCATTAGTAACCCGGTCCGTTGTCAATCATTAAGTGAAGCCGTCAAACTGACTCTTAAAACCAATCCCGATATACAAGCTAGCAAATATAATCTTACGGCTGCTGAGGAGCTCTATAATCAAGCCAGGGCAGGATACTATCCAAGGGTTGATTTGGTTCTTGCCGGTGGCCGGGAGAATAGCAATAACACCACTACAAGAGCGTTGGGTAAAGATAATTTATATCTAACCCGTGAAGAACGTAGCCTCAAAATTACCCAACTGTTGTACGATGGCTTTGCAACACAAAATCTGGTCCGGCAGCAGAGCGCGTTGGTGGACTCAGCTTTATCCAGGTTAACAAGTAGTCAGGAGAATGTCAGTCTCAGAGCCATACAGGTCTATCTGGAAGTATTGAGAAGGAACGAAATAGTTCGGCTAACAGACAGGAACCTGCAAGAACACGAACAAACGCTCATAAAAATCCGTGCAAGATTCGAACAAGGAGTCGGGACGAAGGTCGATGTGGTGCAGACTGTTGGACGGCGCGCACAAGCGAAATCAAATCATTTGTTATCCCAACGAGAATCCAAAAACGGCAATGCTCAATTTTATCGAGTCATAAGCGAGGAGCCAAAATTACTGGTAAAGCCTGATGCTATTCAAGGTCTCCCGGCAACACTTGAGACGGCCATTGAGATTGCTTACCACAACAATCCGGGTATCCGGGCTGCAGAAGCTGACCTGGAAGCGGCCATTGCAGCTCGCAAGCAAACCAGAGGTGTTTTTCACCCTCGGTTCGATCTGGAATTGGGTGTAACCAGAAACGATGATACAGATGGTTCCATTGGTCCTAACGATGATGAAACAGCCGCAATTCGCATGACCTACAATCTGTATCATGGTGGCGCAGACAGGGCCAGGTTAAATGAGGCGGAAGCAAGAGAGTTTGCTGGCAGGGAAACATTGCGTAGTGTCAAACTGGCAGTTCAGGAAGATGTCATCGTTATCTGGAATGAACTCGAAGATATACTTCAGCGACTGGAATATCTTAAAGCACATGTTGACTCCACAGATGAAGTACTGGTTGTATTCAATGAGCAACTGTCATTGGGTAAACGAACTCTGCTCGACCTGCTGGATGTCCAGAATGAGCAATTGCGAGCACGGGTAGCCTACACGACCGGTCAGTATAGCGAGTTGCTGGCGCGGTATCGTGTATTGGCGAGCATTGGCGGTTTGCTGGATGGCATTGGTATCGATCCTGGTACTATTAACTAGTTCTTGTCCGGATGCGGCCCACCGGAATTCTTTTTAGTGCCTGATTTATATCCCTGTCGGCTGAGAGGTTCCCTGGATAAGT
>JASJXV010000131.1 GCA_030123805.1 Gammaproteobacteria bacterium | reverse complement strand
CCTGCCCGACATTTCGTAATTCGCTAAATTGATGCCGAGGATCTGTGCCAGCGGTCCTATGTGTTTGCGATAGTTTCGCCAGCGACCTTTGGAGCTTTTATAAATAGGTTGCCGAACTTGCATAAAACTGGCTGTTTTGACAGTCCGCCTGGTCTTGTGGAAATCCAGACAACTTTCTTCCCAATCAAGCCCGCAATAATCAATTAGTCTGCGCGATTCTGACTCCTGGTTTTCAATCAGCTTTTCATACTCCAGATCGAGGATTTTTCCAGGATATAACATCTGCCAATGTTCCATCAACCGCGCGTAGTCGTTGTAAAAATGTGCCAGTTGGTTCAGGTCGAAACTGTAGTCCTGACCCTGGGTAAAATGTTGGAAAAAGCAGGAAAGACACGTATCCAGCGGGTCTCTACGGGTGTGGATGATTTTCGCGTTAGGAAACATCATCAATATCAGTCCGATGTTCAAGAAGTTCAGCGGATGTTTGTCAATTATTCGTTTGATGTTTGTTGCATCGGTCAGTTTTTTTATCTGGGTAAGATACTCCTCGGCCATGGTATTGATGGCGCCCTGCTTTAGCATCGGAATGCAGTGGGGGTAGGGTGCCTTGATTTGACTAAAATTGGAGGAGGACTGTGCAATTCTCTTAATTTCATTGAGTTCACCAGCACCGAACACTTGCGAATGACTGGCTAGTATTTGTTCAACTAACGTAGTACCAGAGCGCGGCATACCGACGACAAAAACCGGCAAATCGCTATCCAATCCCTCACGGGGGCGACCCTTGAAGTAGTATTTTGAGAAGATATAGATATTATCCTTCACCGACTGACGATGCTTGTCGGTCGGGAATTTCCGACGCGCCATGGTGTTGCCGCTATGGTAACACCTGAAAGCTGTATCATAATCACCGATATCTGCATGCATCTTGGCAGCGGCAAAGTACAAGTAACTCTTGACCTTGTCTTCCAGATCAAGTCGCTGCACCTGCTTGACGGTTTGGTCAATAATCGGATCGCCTTTTTCAAATTTTATCACTTCAGACAGACCCTGGTATGCCTCCCCGTAGTCAGATTTTAGCTCGATAGCCTTTCGAAACTCTTGCTCTGCTTTGTCGAGGCGCCCCAGCCTCCGATAGATTCCGGCAATATTATGATGAAACGCGGACTCATTGGGTTTCGCACTAATCGCTGCCTCGATCAGGCGTATAGCCTCTTCATCTCGATCCTGTTCACCCCGGATAAGTCCCAACAGATGTTGTGCATCAATATTATTCGGATCCTGCTCCAGCACCTTATGGTAGATCTGCTCTGCTTGATCGATCTGCCCCGCTATCTGCAATTCAGTTGCTTTTTTTAGTTGCTCGATTAAATTCATGTAAGGCCGGAAACGCAGTTAGTGGAATTGATACAAATGTGTGTCGCCAGGTTCTGCTCTGTACTAAATGATTGTTACAGATATGGATCGATCGTCATTTCTCATGCTGATGAATAAACGCTATCACCGCTTTATTAAACACATCGGCAGCCTGAATATTCACTGCATGGCCGACATCAGCGGTAACTATATCAAGCCTGGCTATGCGTTCCTCGGCTATTTTTCTTCCCTGCTCAAAGGTTTTCTCTCGCGTGCCACAGACTAAGAGATTAGGCACGGTTACCTGTGAAAGAATATCGGTGACCGATGCATCAGCGATATGCCGAAGCATATTGGCTATTCCAAGTGGATTCAAACTATCCGCATCGCGCAGTAGTGCATTTTGAGTTGCTGGCCGCAGACGCTTTGCATGTTTGGGATGAATTGGCATTTGCTCCAATATGGATCTGCCGTGTGCAACAATAAGATCAGCCTGCGCATCAATTCTGTGCTGATTTTCAGCCGATGAATCCACGCCGCCGAAGGCAGATACTGAATTGGTAAAAATGTGTCCCTTGATCCTTTCCGGGCAGGTCGCTACGTATCTGAAAGTGAGTGTTGCGCCAAAGCTTTGTCCGCAGACAAACCAGGCATCGATGCCGAGTTCTTTTCTGATGTGTTCAAAAAATTCGATATAGGCTGAGTGGCGATACAGTTCTGATGATTCCGGGGATGCTGATCGACCATGCCCCCACAGTTCAAGTATCACCGGACGGCAGAATTGCTTCAGTGCATCGATATTCTCAAGCCATTGCGAACGACCGGATAACATGCCGTGTACGAGCAGAAGATAAGGACCATTATCTCCATGCACTTCATAATAAGGTAGAGGTTTGGCCATTTTCTTATAACAATGCCCTGATTTTCTCAGGATTGCTTCTGCCGATTGGTCGGTTTGCCAAGTAATCTGTCAGAAATGATCCGTAGCTGAATTTCTGACGTTCCTTCAAATATCTTCGTCAATCGAGCATCGCGCCAATAACGTTCAACGGCGTGCAGTTTAGTATATCCGGCGCCACCAAATATCTGCAGTGCATCTGAAGTTACGCGTTCGGCCATCTCTGACGCAAACCATTTCAGCATGGCTGCTTCCTTGTCCAGCCGCTGACGATTGTCCAATTGTGTGGCGACGTGATACATCAGTTGGCGAGCCGCTTCGATTTCCGACGCCATGCGGGCCAGTTTGAATCGCGTTTCCTGGAAATCAGAAATAGGTTGTCCGAATTGTACTCTTTGCTGTGAGTACTCTATGGCATCTTCAAGCGCACCTCGTGCCAGACCAATTGCTCTGGCTGCGGTATGGGCTCGCGCCACTTCGAGACCGCTAACTGTAGCCTTGAAACCCTCGCTGCCTTCCGCCCCCATAACGTTTTCTTTAGGTATCCGACAGCCGTCAAAGGCCAGTTCCCAGGTTTTCCACCCAAAATAGCCAATCTTTGGAATGGGTGAACCAAGGCAATTTGGCGGCAATTCACCTCTGGGCTTCTCGATAATAAAGCTGCGCAAACCACGTGATCGGTGCTCTGAATCCGTATCGACGCGGCATAAGACGGAAATATAATCTGCGCCGTCGGCAAAGGTGCACCAGTATTTATTACCGGTAATCACCCACTCGTCGCCGTCCAAAACTGCGCGACAGCTTATGGCAGCCAGGTCTGATCCGGCGCCAGGTTCTGAGAGGGCAACTGCGGCAAGATACTCGCCCTGGGCTGCCTTTCTTGTTAACTCGATGCGTTTCTCCAGCGGCCAGCCCACTACCCCCATTACACCCCCGGCACGGGCAATGATGCTGGCCACACTCATCCAGCCCCGGGCCAATTCTTCCGCTACCAGGCAGTATTCAAAAACACCCAGCCCCAGACCACCGTATTCCTCCGGGATGCGAATACCGAAGTAGCCCATCTCTCCCATTTTACGCCGTAGATCCATGGGAATTTCCCCCTGCACGGGATCCAGTTCGTTGGCAACGGGCAGTACTTCCTTCATGGTAAATTCCCGGGCAACATCCTGTATCATCTGTCGCTCTTCGGTCATATAGCCGGTATTGACCTCGCGTACCGCGTCTTCACTTCTGTCCATAAACATGTTCCGTTCCCTCACAGGCCGATAAGATCGGCTTTATCGATAATGTTTTGCAGTATTCTCACTGTGGCTGCATCAACCATGACGCCCTCAACGTTAATGGCCCCCAATCCCTGTTTCAGTGCTTTTTCGTAAGCGGCTTTTTGACTTCTGGCTGCAGCAACGGCTTTTTCTGATGGCGAAAATACGTCATGAGCGATCTCAATTTGTGCCGGGTGGATTGCCCATTTGCCCACCATGCCCAACACATTCGATCGTTCACATTCGGTACGAAAAACATCGGGATTTCTGAAATCTGCGAATGGACCATCGACAGGATCGATGCCATTGGCGCGACAGGCGATGGTCATTTTGTAACGCGGATAGTGCCACAGGTCAGGCGGGTAGCTTGAACCGGTTCCGATCCCTCTCAGGTCCATGCCCTGACTGGCGGAATAATCACCCATGCCGAAGATCAGGCATTCCAGCCGATCACTGCAGGCTGCAATTGCTTCAACATTCATCATGCCTTCCACTTCCTCAATCAGGCACTCGATCCCGATGCGGTTCTTCAACCCCAGGGATTTTTCCATCTGATCCAGCAATAGATGTACGAACATGACATCATGAGCACTCTTGGCTTTGGTCAGCATGATAGTGTCCAGCTTCTCCCCTGCGCCGGTGACTACTTCTATGATGTCCTGGTAGCAGTACTCTGTTTCCACGTCGTTAATTCGCACGCATATTGTTTTCGGTGACCACTCAAGTTCATTAATGGCATGCACTATCATGCCGCGCGCACCGGCCTTGGCATCCGGAGCTACCGCGTCTTCCAGATCGAGAAATACATGATCTACTTCGAGTCCTGCTGCCTTTGTTATCATCTTTTCGCTGCTGCCAGGTACCGACAATTGGCATCGACGCAGCCTCTTGGGTCTTGATGTCATGATTTTGCTCCTGCTTGTATGAATCTTTTGTCAGGTAGATTTGCCCCTGCTGAATTGCGGCGTGCCATGCTACTCGATGGCACCATCTTGTCGTAGTTGGGCAATTTCGCTTTCACTGAAACCCGCCTCTGCTAACACCGCGTCTGTATGCTCACCCAGAAGGGGCGCCCGGGTGTGGACTCCACCCTGAGTTTTCGTCATGTGGATGGGGGTGTTGGTAATGGCGTAGGGTTTATCCGCACCCGGATGTTCCACTTCGACTAACATGTTTCGAGCTTTTACGTGATCGTCATTGAACAGATCCTGAGCGTCATGCACCGGTCCGAAAGGAATCTTGCCGCCCAGCAATTGCTTCAACTCAGCTTTTGTATATTGTGTCGTCCATGCAGTAACTATGTGGATAACTTCCTCCATGTGTTCAACCCGGGTCCAGTTATGTACGTAGCGTTCGTCTGTAATCATGTCCTCCCGATCCATGGTTTTGCAGAGAATTGCCCAGAAGTTATCGCCGGGACAGGCTATGCTGACCCAGCCATCCTTACAAGCGAATACGCCGAATGGGCAAAGACTCGGGTGGGCGTTACCCTCAGTCGATGGCACTTGACCTGTATAGGCATATTGAGGCACGATGCGCTCACTGAATGACAGTACGGCATCATACATGGCAACATCAAGAAATTGACCCTCACCCGTTTTGTTGGCATGAAAAATAGCTGCCATGATGCCAAATGCTGCCAGGGTTCCCGGAATAAGATCACCGACGCCAGGACCCACCTTAAGGGGTTCACCACCTCTGAGACCGGTCACGCTCATCATGCCGCCCATCGCCTGTGCAATCACATCGTATGCCGGCCAACTGGAGTAGGGACTGTCCCCGGTTCTTGGATCGCCAAATCCCCGTATTGCTGCGTAAACCAGCCTGGGATTGATGTCAGCCAGGGTCTCATAAGAGAGATCCAGGCCCTCCATAACCCCGGTTCGAAAATTCTCAACCAGAACATCCGCATCTTTAACCAGTCGCTTCAGAACCTGTTTACCTGATTCGGCTTTCAGATCGATGACGATACTGAGTTTGTTACGGTTTATACTCTGAAAATACCCGCCATAGGGCTCTCGATCAGTTATTTCAGGCGGAAACGGTGGCATCTTTCGTGTGCCGTCGCCGCCATTAGGCGCCTCTACTTTTATCACGGTTGCGCCCTGATCTGCCAGTAACATAGAACTGAAGGGTCCTGCCAGAGCCCGTGTGAGATCTATAACCTTTAACCCTTCCAGCGCTCCCTTGTTCATCTGCACCTCCGCGGTCAATCCTGAGAGGACAGGAAATGAGATTTGCGTTTTATCAGTACCCGACGCTCACCCTCGAACACGACTTCATCTTTCTGGTTAATTCCCCAGTGTTTGAACAGCACCTCACCGGCGTCCTCCTGACTGCTGTCAGTTTTTTCCAGAACTTCGCTATAGGCATACAGCGTATCGCCGTGAAAGACGGGTACTTTCAAGCGGATTTTATTCAGCGATAGCTCCGCCAGTGCGTTTTCTCCGGTATCCTGCATGGACAAACCGATAACCATGGAAATAGTCACACCACCGAACTGGAGTCTGCCCCCAAAAGTCTCTTTGGTGATGTGCTCATTAAAATGTGCTTCAGCGGTATTGAGCACCTGCAGGGTAATGCCGACATTGTCATTTTCACACATGGTTTTTCCGCGTGCGTGTCGCATGACCTGACCAATTTCGAAATCTTCAAAGTAATTACCTGAACCTGTGAGTGCCATTTCAACTATTTCTCCCTCGGCGTACGAAAACGAACGAAATTGGTTCTTTTGAATTCAACAACCTTCTCGTTGCGTTGGTTGTATCCTTCCGTGAACCAGGTAACTATGCCAGCAGTACGGTTGCTTTTTGATTCCCTTTTACTCACAACTGTACTGCGTGCAGTCAAGGTATCGCCCACGTGGAGAGGTTGCAGAAAGTTGCAATCGTCAACACCGAGGAAGAAACCACCACCCTCGGAAAGATCCTCGACAGACAGTCCAAACGCGGTGTTGAAAACCAGCAAAGGATTCACAACCATCCGTGGGTGACCGTGGCTCTGGGCGTAGGGTTCGTTCAGATAAAGAGGATTAAATGACAGGGTTTGAGTCGAGAACCAGGTATTATCGCCATCCGTAATCGTTCTGCCCCAGTGGTGTTCAAATACCTGTCCCTCATGAAAATCTTCAAATCTGTTGCCCTTCTCCATAAGAACAGCTTTGTCTCGAAAATCTGTCTCGCTCATGTTTTCTCCCTGGTCTCTGGCCCGTCTGGGGTCTTTTTGGGTGCCGCAAGATGGAAATAATACAATTGGTCTGTCAGGAAGAGCAACCAGAGTATTATTAATGGTTCCAATGGCGATTATAGTTGTATTTGATCGGAATATTGTATAAAGATAGCCCAGACCCAATAACACCATGGGAGAATGAGCATGAAAGCAGCGGTACTCCGAGAAGTAGGTAAACCTCTGGAAATAGAAGAGATCCAGATTTCCAGTCCCGGGCCGAGAGAAGTGTTGATAAAAACGACGTCCGCAGGAGTTTGTCACAGCGATCTTCACTTTATTCAAGGACTCTATCCCACCGTGTTTCCGATTGTTATGGGACATGAATCGGCAGGTGTTGTGGAACAGGTGGGTAAGGATGTTACCTATGTTAAGCCTGGCGATCATGTGATTACCTGTCTGTCGGTGTTCTGTGGTCATTGTGAGCACTGTCTGAGTGGACATATGTCTCGTTGTAATAGCGCCGAAGTCAGAAGGTCGAAAAATGAGCCGCCCCGACTGTCGCAAAATGATGCCACCATGTATCAGTTTGCCCATCTGTCATCCTTCGCTGAACAGATGCTGATTCATGAGCATGGCCTGGTGAAAATTCGTGAAGATATGCCTCTCGATCGGGCTGCACTCATCGGTTGTGCCGTTACCACAGGAATCGGTTCTGTCATTCACACAGCAGATGTAGAACCCGGTAGTACCGTCGCAGTTATCGGTGCAGGTGGAGTGGGTCTGTCCTGTATCAACGGGGCAGCTATTGCCGGTGCCGGAAGAATAATTGCCATTGATATGGTGGCATCGAAACTTGAGACGGCAAAAGAATTCGGTGCCACAGATCTTGTGAATGCCAGCGACGGTGATGTCGTAGAAAAGGTTATTGAAATGACCGGGGGTGGTGTTCAGTATTCATTTGAGGCTATCGGTTTGAAACAGACCGCAGAACAGTCATTCGAAATGTTGTGTGTCGGCGGTACCGCTACCATAATTGGCATGATCCCTCCGGGGGTGAAGATCGAACTCTCGGGTGCGACCTTTTTGCAGGAGAAACGCATCCAGGGGTCTATGATGGGCTCCAACCGGTTCCGTGTAGATATGCCCAGATTTGTAGATTTTTATCTGGCTGGAAAGCTGCATTTGGATCAGATGATCTCCAAGCGAATTGCTCTGGAAGATATAAATGGTGCATTTGAGGATATGCAGGCGGGCGCAGTTGCCCGAAGTGTAATAATGTTTGATCAGTAAAACACCGACTATGCATATGCTAAATTTGCCATTACCGGTCGTTGGCAACTGGATTGGCGCCCTGCTTGGATTATTGGTCGGTGCAGGCCTGGCTTTATTGTTGGCGCTGAATTCGTTATTCGATATTTTTTGCCTGGTGAGTGCTTGTATGCTTGCATGCCAGTTGACCGGTGCCAGTATTGGAGCCTTTGTAAGGCGACCGTGAGTTTTTGAATATTTGCCAATTTTCCAGACAAGAACTAATCTGTTATTACAGTCCCTTCCCGGTAGATATTCAGTGTTGTATCAATCAGGTGGTGCGCGAACTCCGAGAGGACTGTATCATCACAAACAGTTCTCCCATCGTTTAAGACTGTACCGTAGGGTGGCAGGTGGACGAAAAGGGTCATCCGCAAATCACTATTGCTCAATCTTAGCGCTTCCAATGTATAGAGAGTCTCTTCACATAAAAAACTACCCGCATCATCCGACAGTACGACTGGAAACTTTTCTGCCAGTTTCTGACGAAACTCTTCGCAAGGGGCATTGGGGAAATGGCTCTCTGGTCCATCTGCCTTGATTTTAGATGATGGCGGAAAGTCGGAATTATTGTCCTTGCGTGCTTTGCGGAAATTGTGGGCAACAGTCTCGATCTCAAACTGTCCGGGTTTTCCTTCTCCCAATGAGACAATAATGCTGGGTGCACTTTTCTCACACATAGCCTTGAGCAGTCGCAGCGGTGCACCCCATACGACAGGCAATTCCAGGACATCCAGTTTGATATCCGAATAGCTATTCTCTATAGCTTTCGCTGCAACCCAGGAGCTGTTAACAGTTCGGCCATCAAACGGGGCGAATCCTGTAACCAGGAGATGTGTGTTGTTCATGATTGTTTAGTTGGAATTGCTGAAACTATTGTCAGATTCCTGACTTCTGGCATCGGCAATTTGTTGTTCCAGCTCGCGTACTTTTGCTTTGACCTTGGCCAGATCGGTGGCAGATCCCTGATTTTCCAATCTCTCTCTTAGTTCGTCGATCTCATCTTCCAGTGCGTCGATCTCCTGATCATGAAGATCCAAAAGCGCATCGAAGCGTTCATTATATGCATCGATCTGGCGGGGCAGTGTGAACAGATCAATTATCCAGCCGATGAGTAGCAATCCAGCAGTGAAAAAATACGCAATGCCAAGCAATGGACGATTCAAGTAGAATTTGTGGGCACCAAAAATCCCCAAAAACAGCCAAAGCAGGTAGGCAACGACCAGATTTTTTTCCGGATAGAATTCATCTTCTTGCATAGATATCTCTAATAACGGACATGCAATTTCGGTCCTTTCAATCGCATACCGGGTCAAGTGTCTGGTCCGATGTTGG
>JASJXV010000033.1 GCA_030123805.1 Gammaproteobacteria bacterium | reverse complement strand
CTTTATTGGTCCCCTTTATTCCTTTATTCTTTATTTGACCCCTTTATTTGGTCAGTCCTTCGGTTTTTCACCATAGTCCTGCCAGGGCTTATCACGTTCCCTGATTACCTGACGAAACCCCTTCTCCTGGAAGGATTCCACCCACTGATAGGCTTCTTCTGTATGGCGCGTCATGCCATCGAAGAATGTGCCTAACATTTGTGAGGTTCTGAGCCCCATATTCTCAAAGGTCTGGTTGATCAGCAATTTGTTGAGAGCAAGCTGGTTCGCGGGAATATTTGTGAACCTTTTAGCTTCCGTTTCAATCGCCGAGGCCAGCATTGAAGGTTCAACCACTTGAGAAACCAAGCCTATTCGATAGGCCGTATCCGCATCAATGGCGCGTCCTGTCAGCAAAAACTGTTTCGCGTGTTCAAGACCTAATCGATACACCCACATCATGGTGGTTGGCGTACCATAGATCCTGCTGGGGGCGTATCCAATGTGTGCATCGCTTGCCATAAACAACAGGTCACAGCAAAGCACAAGATCCGTAGCACCACCAATCGCCCAACCCTTAACCTCACCGAGGACCGGCTTTGGACATTCCCAGATACTCATGAAACGACGCACATTGTTCCCCATGAAATAATAGTCTCGAACCGGATCCCACGCCCCTTCTCTGGTTTCGATATCCGGGGCTCCAAAGGGTTGGTCAAAAGATTCTCCAGTCTGCGTCAGGTCATATCCGGCAGTAAAGGTGTCACCGACGCCCCGTAGCACAATGGCTGAAACAGCCTTCGATCTTGTCGCCTTATCAATTCCGTCTGCAATTCCGGCCACTACACTTTCCGTTAGCGTATTTTTCTTTTCCGGACGATTGATGGCAATAATGGCAATGCCTTCTCTTTCTTCATAGAGCACCACATCAGTAGCATTCGACATACACTTCTCCTTATTGATATGATTTTGAAATGACTATAAACATCCGCCATATAACCTGCAATTATAGTCCAGAAGACATGCCCGGCATCGCAATCAACAAACAGAAACCCATAATGGCGCCAATATATTCTCCAGGCCATACACTGAACATGCGTAACTCCCCTACTCTTCCTTGACGCAGATCATTTACCTTCTGCCAAACGAATTAACAAAATGATAACTCATACTTTCCCTAAGGAGAGCGTGTAGTAACTGTTAACAGGCAACAACTGGCATTTAATAACAGGAGCAGTCACGATGGCGGCATCACCTCAACAAGAAACTATCTACCACAACTGGCGCGATCTATATCGAAAGAAACTTGAATGGGACGAGGTTTACTGGGGATCTCACTGTGTCGATTGTTACCCCGGCAGTTGCCCCATGAAAGTCTACGTAAAAGATGGCGTAGTCGTACGCGAAGAACAGGCTGGCAGGTTTGCCACCATTGAAGAGGGTGTCCCCGATTTTAATCCCATGGGTTGTCAGAAAGGTGCCTGCTGGAGCCAAAGCCTGTATGGGCCTGATCGTTTGTTATACCCACTCAAACGTGCTGGTGAGCGCGGCGAGGGAAAATGGAATCGGGTTTCCTGGGATGATGCCCTGAACGATATTGCTGACGCAATGCTGGATGCTATCGAAGAGAAGGGTCCCCATACGATCGTCCATGAAGGCACACCCGAGTATGCGACTGTTCACCCCACCGCCAGATTCTTCGGCACAATAGGTGGTACCAGCCTGGATTTGTCTGCCAGTTTTAACGACTTCTCCATAGGGCTATATGAATCGTTCGGCAAATTCAGTCCGGTGTCGTCTGCCGATGACTGGTTTCATTCAGAGCTGATTCTGATCTGGCATATGAACCCGGTTTTTACTCGTATTCCCTATTACCACTTTATTGCTGAAGCACGCTACAACGGTGCCGAGGTGGTAAACATCTCGCCGGATATTAACCCATCCCACACCCATGCGGATTATCAGGTCCCTATTAACGGGGCGTCAGATGCTGCATTTGGTTTGGCAATTGTGCAGGTAATTCTGCATGAGGGTATTGCCGACTATGAGTTTATTCGGGAGCAAACGGATTTGGGTTATCTGGTAAGAAGCGATACCAACAAATACCTGCGTGAAACAGATGTTGAGGGCGAAGGGCGTGAAGACCAGATGTACCAATGGGATCCTGCAAACGGACTGCTCAAGGCTAATCGCGCTGATATGAGGCTCAATGGCCTGGAAATCGCCTTGCAAGGCCGTTTTGAAGTGACTCTGGCAGATGGCAGCAAGGTCGAAGTAAGACCTGTTTGTGCAGTATTAAAAGAACACCTGGATGCCAACTTCACCCCGGAAAAACAGCAATCGGTTACCTCCGTCCATCCAGACACAATCCGCATGCTGGCCCGAAAAGTAGCCAGCAAACGAACCAATATCATGCTGGGCTACAATGCCTGCAAATTCTACCATGGTGATCTGATCGAACGAGCCATGTGTCTCGTCATTGCCGTCAGCGGAAACTGGGGTAAACAGGGTACCGGTATCCGCTGCTGGGCATCCGGCATACACGAAGGTCAGTTTATTGCCATGATCAAACCCGGGCCAGGTGCACAATCAACCGAACTTGTACTTGCAGCCAGGGAAGCAAGATTCCAGGCATACAAGGAGATGGATCCAACCGCAACACAAGAAATAGCCATTCGCGACTCAGTGCGGCTGCACAGCAAACCACAAGCAAATATTATGGCTTTCTGGTGGTATTACCAGGCCGGGTATGCGGACCGATTCAATACAAAGGCATGGGGTGATGAATCCCTGCCCAGAAGCTTTGATGACTATATGCATGAAGCCATCGAAAAAGGTTGGTGGACAGTACCACCGAAGGACCCCCCAAGAGTGTTGATTGAGTGTGGCGGCAATATGCTGCGACGCACGCGAGGTGGAAAGACGGCTTTGTTGGGCACCTTGTGGCCTAAACTCAAAATGATCGTCACACTGGACTTTAGAATCAGCCAGACTGCGTTGTACGCAGACTACGTATTACCCGCGGCACAACACTATGAAAAGATTGGCTTCAGCATTCCGACACCCCATCTGCTATATTTGAATATGTCCGATAAAGCAGTTGAACCCGCAGGTGAAGCCAAGTGTGAATGGGACATTTACCTTGCCTTACTGGAGAAATTTGTTGCCAGGGGAAAAGCCAGAGGACTAAGTGAATATGATCTGCTGGATGGTACCAGCCGCAAGCTGGACGCCATGATTGCCCGCTTCACCATGGATGGTTATTACCGGAACGATGACGGTTCGTTCAATGAAGAGCGACTGGCGGATGAAGGTATCCGCGATACAGCGCTGGTGGGTAACCTGCCTTTTGGAACCACCCTGGAATCCATGCGGGAGAATGGCCCCACACGGTTTATCGATTTCGGAGTGACCAATATGGGTTCTGCTCAGGCCTCGCCGATTGAACCCGACAAAACCCATGTGCCGTTCCGGAATCACACTGAGCTGGGACATCCCTTCCCAACCTATGCAAGACGAGCACAATTTTATATCGATCACGACTGGTTTATGGAAGCTAACGAACAGCTGCCGACACACAAGCCAAACCCAAAACAGGGTGGTGACTATCCACTGGGAATTTCATCCGGACACAATCGCTGGTCAATTCATGCCATGAATCAGGCCAACGAGATTATTCTGGGGACTCACAGAGGTGAGCCCAATATCATGATCAATCCCGATGATGCTGCTGCCAGAGGGGTTGGGGATGATGATATGGTACGCGTCTTCAATGATGTGGGTGAATTCACCGTGCGGGTAAAGATAGCCTCCAATGTAAAGCCGGGACAGGTGATTTCCTACAACGGCTGGGCTGGATTTCAATACCCCGGTTGGAGTGGTGCGAATGAAACCGAGCCGGGTATGGTGAAATGGATCGGCTTCGCCGGTGGTTATGGCCACCTGAATTATCTGCCAACCGAATGGCAGCCCATTCCTGCATCGCGCTGGACTCGATGTGACTTTGAAAAGGTTGCCGAGGCTCTGTAAAAAAAGGGGACGGAGGCATTAAATTATGATCAACTACCAGAAAAACTGACTCTGGTTACAATTTAATGCCTCCGTCCCCTTTTTTTTGCAATTTATGCCCTCCGTCCCCTTTTTTTATATAGTATCTATTTGAAGTATCAATCCAAATTTGAGAGGAAAAATGAAACTGCTAGTTGCCAACCGAGGCGAGATCGCAATCCGAATTGCGCGCGCTGCTTCCGAACTCGATATTCCCACACTTGCCATCTATTCAGAGGACGATTCCAACTCATTGCACATCCGCAAATCCAGCGAAGCTGTATCTTTATCGGGGAAAGGCGTAAAGGCTTATCTCGATATGGAACAGATAATCCGCATAGCTAAAAAGCACAAATGCACTGCGATACACCCTGGATACGGATTTCTCAGCGAGAATTCAGCTTTTGCTCAGCGTTGCATTGACGAGAATCTCCAGTTTGTGGGGCCGCAACCGGAAACGCTGATGCTTCTGGGCAACAAGGTGCGCGCCCGGCAACTTGCAGAACAACAAAACATTCCTATTATTGAAGGACTGTCTGAAGCGATCACACTTGAGCAAGCAGGCGATTTCTTTCACTCTTTACCCGCGGATTCTGCAATGATAATTAAGGCTATTGCAGGTGGCGGTGGTAGAGGTATGCGTGTGGTAGCGAACATCGATGATCTTGCGGAAGCATTCCGTCAAGCACAATCGGAAGCGGACATCGCTTTTGGCAACAGCGAAGTCTATGTGGAGCAATATATCCAATCTGCCCGGCATATAGAGGTGCAGATTGCAGGTGATCACAGCGGCGAGATTAGTCACTTTGGCGATCGTGATTGCAGCATTCAAAGGCGTCACCAGAAACTGATCGAGATAGCGCCCGCACCCGCACTTGACGATGAATGCCGGCAAGCACTCGCGGACGCCGCTGTCACCATCGCAACAGCGGTGGGCTATCAAAGTCTGGGTACCATTGAATTCCTGGTTGAAACAGCGGCGGAAAAGAGATTCTATTTCATCGAAGCCAATGCCCGACTGCAGGTCGAGCACACAGTGACCGAGGCGGTCACCGGCGTCGATCTGGTGCACCTGCAACTCCAGCTGGCTCAAGGCATGACATTGCAAGAACTTGGCCTGTCTCAAGCCGATATTCCTGAGCCCAGGGGCTATGCAATCCAGACTCGGGTAAACATGGAGACCATGACAGAAGATGGCAAAACAAGACCATCCGGTGGCACACTGACAGCATTCGATATCCCTTCCGGACCCGGGCTGCGTACGGATACGTTCGGCTATACCGGCTATCAGACAAACCCGGGTTTTGACTCTTTACTAGCGAAAGTCATCGGCCATTCTCCATCCTCAAATTTCGAACT
Organism: Gammaproteobacteria bacterium; assembly: GCA_030123805.1. GTDB lineage: Bacteria > Pseudomonadota > Gammaproteobacteria > Pseudomonadales > Azotimanducaceae > JASJXV01. Next base: position 22,493 of record JASJXV010000033.1, on the reverse strand, counting down.
CGCCGTGAAACGCACCTATGCTGCACTCTGTGGTTTTCGCATAGAGGGATTAAAAACCAACATCCCGCTTCTGCAAAGTATCCTCATGCATCCTGACTTCCTCGCCTCACAGGCACACACCCACTTCATCGATGAGCATATCGCGGATCTGGTAGCGCCTGGAACTACGCATACAGAACAGTTTTTCAGTGCCGTCCAGGCCAGCAATAGCGGTCAAGCAGGTGCCAGGATTGACAACAAAGATCCATTGGCAGTACTGGTCCACGGCAAGACAGGCACAAGCATCGATGCACAAATCCCGGGACCAGAACCGACTAGTATGACCGATGCAGTCCCGGTTCCTGACGGCACGGTGGGTCTATTCGCGCCTATGCAAGGCACCATTGTGAACATTTACGTTGCTGCAGGCGAAGATGTCATCCCCGGGCAACTGGTGCTGGTGATGGAGGCTATGAAAATGGAGCACGAGATCTGCGCTCAGGTCAGTGGCACGATCCGGGAATTGACTGTTGCGGTGGGCGATACGGTCTATGACGGTCATGCACTGGCGTTTATTGAAGAGAAGGATGTGCATATCGCTGCAAACGAAGGTACAGATGCTGTTGACCTTGACCACATTCGCGGCGACCTCGCCGAGGTCATAGAGCGACATGCAATTACCCTGGATGCAAGACGTCCCGATGCGGTCGCCAAACGCCGCAAAACAAATCAGCGCACGGCGCGTGAGAATATCAACGATCTCTGTGACCCGGGAACGTTTCTGGAGCATGGACAACTGGTGCTGACTCCCGGAACCGGACTGCCCAGAGAAGAAGTTATAAAGAAATTCTCAACCGACGGCATGGTTACCGGCATCGGCAGTGTCAATGGCAAGTACTTCGATCGTGAGACTGCACGATGTGTTGTCATGTCCTATGACTATACGGTTCTTGCCGGTACCCAGGGTGCTATTAATCATCCAAAGACCGACCGCATGCTGGATTTGGCGGCGAAATGGCGACGACCGGTGATCTTCTTCACAGAAGGCGGTGGCGGTCGAGCCGGTACCGGCGGTAAACGCGATGGCGGTCAAAGTACTACCAAAGCTGGACAAGGTCGCGATGATGGGGCCTATCGACCACTGGATACGCCTACCTTTGCCACCATGGGGCGACTTAGCGGTCTGGTTCCGCTGGTCGGAATCGCCTCACGCTTCTGTTTCGCGGGCAATGCATCGTTACTGGGTTGTTGCGATGTCATCATCGCCACCAAAGACTCCAATATCGGCATGGGCGGTCCAGCACTGATTGAAGGTGGCAACCTCGGTGTATTCAAGCCCGAGGAGATAGGTCCGCTGGACGTGCAAACCGCCAGTGGCGTTGTCGACGTCGCCGTGGAAGATGAAGCAGAGGCAGTAGCGGTTGCCAAGCAATATATATCTTATTTCCAGGGAAATTTGAAGGACTGGGAATGCCCTGACCAGCGGCTCCTGAGGAATATTGTTCCCGAGAATCGTCTGCGCGTCTACAACGTTAGAGATGTCATCAACACGCTTGCAGATACGGGCAGTGTACTGGAACTCAGACCTCTTTTCGGACTCGGAATGGTGACAGCGTTTATCCGTATCGAGGGGCAAGCTATTGGTGTAATCGCCAACAACCCAATATATCTGTCAGGGGCTATCGACAGTGACGGCTCGGACAAGGCCGCACGATTCATGCAGTTGTGCGATGCCTTCGACATACCGATACTGGTACTGTGTGATACTCCGGGCATGATGGTAGGCCCGGAAGTCGAACGCACCGGACTGGTCCGTCACTGCAGCCGTTTATTTGTGACCGGTGCCAATCTTACGGTACCACATGTCACTATAGTGCTTCGCAAAGCCTACGGTCTTGGCGCACAAGCAATGGCCGGAGGCAGCTTTAAGGAATCTTTCTGCACCCTCGCCTGGCCTACCGGAGAATTCGGCGGCATGGGTCTTGAAGGGCAGGTCAAGCTGGGTTTTCGCAATGAACTGGCAGCCATGGATGATCCGGAAGAAAGGGTCAAGCGGTACGATGAATTGGTTGAAGCCGCTTATTTGCGCGGCAAGGCTCTGAACTCCGGCGTATCATTCGCCGTCGATGATGTAATCGATCCGGCAGACTCGCGACACTGGATCAGTAGCGCATTTAATTCCGTACCGAAACCACTCCCACGGGAGGGCAAGAAACGACGCAATATTGATACCTGGTAGGGTAAAGGAGTATTGTTGCTATAAAGAATTGAGAATCAGCATTTCTAATCAAAGACAACAATCTGACGGGAACAGGACATGAAATCACCAATATGTGATCTTTTAAATATCGAATTTCCACTCCTGGCGTTCACTCACTGCCGGGACGTCGTCGTGGAAGTCTCAAAAGCGGGTGGCATGGGTGTGCTCGGCGCCGCGGGATTCAACGCCGAAACACTTGAAATCGAATTGAACTGGATAGACGAGCATATCGATGGCAAACCCTATGGGTTGGACCTCATCGCGCCGACCAGCATGGCAATCACTGATGACGATGCCAGTTCTGACGATATACTAGCTATGGTGCCAGATGAACATCGTAATTTTGCCGCAGGCATACTGGCCCGGCATAAAATAGATTCTACGGATGTATATGCAAACCAGGTCGGTACTGCGGGCGGTTTTCTCACCGCAGGTCGGGCATCCAATATTATCGATGTTGCTTTCTCACACCCGATCAAACTGATTGCCAATGCCCTGGGAGTGCCACCCCGCTATATGCTGGATATGTGTAAACAGAACAATGTGGTCGCAGCAGCTCTGGTTGGCGCCAAGGAACATGCCATAAAACAGGTAGAAGCAGGCGTTGATATTCTGGTGGTAGCCGGAACAGAAGCCGGTGGTCACTGTGGTGAAGTCTCCACCCTGGTTCTGGTTCCTGAAGTCTGTGAAGCGGTGCAATCCTACAATGTGCCGGTACTTGCTGCAGGTGGTATCGTAACCGGTCGTCAGATGGCAGCTTGCATGGCGATGGGTGCCGCTGGCGCCTGGACAGGTTCTGTCTGGTTGACTACCACTGAAGCTGAAACGTCTCCCGTGATCAAGGATAAATATATAGCAGCATCTTCGCGACAGACAGTTCGATCCAAAGCCCGAACCGGCAAATATTCTCGCCAACTGCGTTCACCCTGGACAGATGCCTGGGAATCAGAGGAAGCACCAGAACCATTACCCATGCCCCTGCAATCAATGGTTAGTGAGGCGCCATTAGCCAGGATAACCAAGCTAGCGGAAGGCGGCCACGCAGGCGCAAGGCAACTGGCCACCTCTTTCGTTGGTCAGGGTGTGGGATTGATGAATAGCATCCAGTCAACCAGGGCAGTTGTTTATGAATTCATGGAGGATTATCTGAAGGCAGCAGAAAGATTGAATGCTACAATTGACGAGGGGTGAAGACCTCCTTCGAGGATCAAACAATTTCCTTCTACTTCTTATTAACCACACAGCCGTGAGGAAGTATCGATATTGGCAGGATGGCGGACCGGGCGTCTTAAGTTCGCTTGCCAAACTTGCCGCGAATCAAACCAAAGGGCGTAAAAAACATTGCCCTGGTAAGATATCCAGGTGATGGGCACAGGATGATGACAAACAAATCAGAAATAGATGCCACCCGGCGTGAACAGTCTCTTGCAACTTTACAACGTGAGCAATTTGATGTTTTGGTGATCGGGGCAGGGATTACCGGATGCGGCGTAGCCAGGGATGTCGCTATGAGAGGATTGCGTGTCGCCCTGATTGATGCGAAAGACATAGCAGCGGCGACATCCAGCCGATCCTCAAAGCTGATACACGGGGGGGTCAGATATTTGGCGCAAGGTCAAATGACCGTGGTTAAAGAAGCATCTAAGGAACGACGCATTATCAGAAAACTGGCGCCTCACCTATCCTTAACCAACCCCATGGTCGTGCTGGCCAGAACAAAAACACACCTGGCAGCATTGCGCGCTGGACTGTGGACATATGAAAAACTGGGTCATGTCGATGCCAGGGAACGGCATGTGGTTTGGGATAAGGACCAGTTGAAAACCCATGAACCCAGTGTACAACTGGATAACCTGGTTGGCGCTGTCGTCTACCCTGAATACCAGACAGAAGACTCTCGTTTGACGCTGGCCAATGCCAGGAGCGCAGCCGCTCATGGAGCCACGGTTGTCACCTACGCGGCGGTTGTTAATATTCTCATTGAAAATGGCAAAGCGGTTGGAGCCATGGTTCGCAATGCCCTGTCTGAAACGGAACAACAATTCGAGGTCAGAGCCAAAGTTGTAGTCAATGCAGCAGGGACCTGGGTGGATACTGTCCGGAAAATGGAACAACAAGGGGCAGAGAAAAAATTGCAGTTGACCAAAGGCATCCATCTGATTTTTTCCAGGGATCGACTGCCCCTGGAAGGAACCGTCTGCTGGACAGGTCCGGATAGAAGGGGCTTGTTTGCCGTGCCAAGGGGACGTTTTGTTTACGTCGGCACCACCGATACTTTTTACCCGGAACCCGGATACTGGCCAGAGATCACCCGGGACGACATTGACTACCTACGCGATGCAAGCAATTCCATTTTTAATGTTGATCCTTTAACCGACGCCGACATCGTTGGTCTTTGGGCCGGTGTCCGCCCCCTGCTGGGAGAACGGGGTAAAAAACCCTCTGAGATTTCCAGGCGACACGAACTGCTAACCGGATCTGGCGGTATGATCTCTGTGGCGGGTGGAAAACTAACCAGCTACCGTTCTATGGCAGAACGGGTAGGCGACCGTTGTCAGGAGATCCTGGGTATAAAACCGTCAGCGGCTGCAACAGATGTTGAACCTCTGCCTGGCGGTGAATTTAGCGAACCATTCGAACAATTTAAAACCAGGATCGAAGCTCTGGGAGTAGCGCCGGATGAAGCTGAACGTCTCGCCCGGTTATACGGGTCTGACGCTTTAACACTTTTTTCTGAAAAATCAGGCCCAGCCGTGGAAGCTGAATTCGCAGTGAAGACGGAGGGAGCTCTGACTTTGGAAGACTACTGGGTGCGCAGAAGTGCCCGATCGAATTTCGATGTTAATGGTGGACTGGATGCGCTCGAACCCGCAGCCGAAGTCATGGGAAATCTGCTGAACTGGTCTGCAGCAGAAAAATACGATCAGGTCGAACTTTGCCGAAAACGTCGGCAACGAGAGATGAGTATTCTAAGAAATTAACCAGTTCTCGTCCGGAAATGAAAATAGAGGGTGTTAGTTCCCTGGTAAGTGATTGTTTTATAAACATAACCGATTTGATGGATCACGTTTTCTTGTCAGGATTGGCAGTTTCCGGACAGGAACTAACTAAGTAGTGCTGTAAGGAACACGTTCCAGATGAATGAAGAGATTATTGAAAAACTCAAGCAAGCTATCGACCCCGAAAAGTTAAAAACCGATGCAGCCACATTGCAGGAACGCAGACGTGACTATTCGGCGCCAAACGAACTGGCGGACTTGCAGGGCAGAGGCGCCCCAAATCCTGCCTGTGTTGTACAGCCGGAAAATACCCGGGATGTTGTCAAAGTTGTTAACGTCTGCCGCGAAAACAAAGCGCTACTGGTCCCGTTTGGTCTGGGGTCCGGTGTCTGCACGGGTATTGTTGCCACTCCAGAGACAATACTGCTGGACATGAGTTCCATGAACCGGATCCTCAGCATAGACAAGCACAACCTGATGGCCACCTTCGAGGCTGGCGTAAGGGGCTCTGATGCTGAAAATGCCCTGGCCAAAGAGGGCTTGACCACTGGTCACTATCCGCAATCCATCGACCTCAGTACCGTTGGTGGTTGGGTTTCTACCCGTGCCTCAGGGCAGTTTTCCAGCGCCTACGGTAATATTGAGGATGTGGTGATGGGCCTGGAAGTGGTGCTGCCCAATGGCGAGGTCCTGGAGACACGCCTGACACCCAGAGCCGCCGCCGGTCCCGATCTCAAACACATATTTATGGGTAGTGAAGGGACCATGGGCATCATCACAGCAGTTACCTTTTCCTTGCGCTGGAAGGCTGAAAAACAGAATTACACTGCATTTTACGCAGCCACCATGGAACAGGGATTTGAACTCCAGCGATACATCATTCAATCGGGGTGGATGCCGCCGGTCATGCGCCAATATGACACTACGGAGACAAAAGGTAAATTTGAAGATTGTGCTCGCGGAGAGGACTGCATCATCATCATGGTGCATGAAGGTCCGGCGGCAAGAGTCGATGCGGAAATTAAAGCATGCCAGACACTGGCCAAAGAATTGAATTGCGATCAGGCTCCCGTGAAAACTGTTACCGACTGGCTTGAGGTCAGAAATCATGTTGGCGGTTTCACTGAGTTTCTGAAACGAAACATCACTCTGGACACCATCGAAATCGCTGCCACATGGGACCGGATAGGCCCCATCTATAACAATGCAATTGCGTCCCTGATGGAAGTTGACGGGATGTTAAGTGCCGCGGCTCACAGCTCTCATTGCTATAGATCCGGCATCAATCTCTATTTTACGTTCGTTGCCCAGGTCGATGACCCATCAAAAATGGATGCGACGTACGAGGATTGTTGGCGTCGGGTGATGCAGGCGACCATTGAAGGCGGTGGCGGCATCGCTCACCACCACGGGATTGGCCGTGTTCGTCGGGACTACATGTCCGCTGAAATTGGCGCATCCGGCGTGAATCTGTTAAGAAGTTTGAAGAAAACACTGGACCCGGCCAACATCCTGAACCCGGAAGTATTGATTCCCCATGAATAGATACACGTTAGCCATTGATGCCGGTACCACCAACCTACTCGCCATGGTCCTGGACGAATCCGGGCAGGTAAAAGGCAAAGCGTCCGGAAGCTACCAGCTCAGTTATCCAGCCCCGGGTCTGGTGGAGCTAGACCCGGAAAGTTTATGGCAAAGCGTCCTCGACACAGTAAAAACAGCCCTCAGCATCAGCGGAATCGCGGCAAAAGATCTTGCTGGCGTCGGTATTACCGGTCAGCGTACGACCATCGTTATTTGGGAACGTGACAGCGGCAAAACTCTTGGTCCCGCCGTGGTCTGGCAAGACCAACGCGGAAAACAGAGAGCGGATGAACTGCTTGAGCAAGGCTTCATCACGTCAAACAGCCTTTCGGCCATGTCCAAGATGGAACAGGTACTCGGTAGCCTGCCGAACGGCTATGCACGTGTGAAAAACAACGAGCTGGCCTGGGGAAATGTCGACAGCTTTCTGGCATGGCGACTAAGCGGCGGCGCCATCCACGCCACAGATGCCTCCAATGCCAGTGCCACCGGATATTTTGATTTTTTTGCGGATTGGAAGTGGTTTGACGGTCTGCTGGAAATTCAGAATTTACCGTCCTCTTTTTTCCCTGAAATTGTGGATTCCGTGGGCATAATGGGGCATACCGATCCAAAACTATTCGGCGCTAAAATCCCCATCGGGGCTATTATTGGCGACCAGCAGAGTGCTTTGTACGGTCAGGCGTGCCTGGAACCGGGTATGGCCAAAATCAGCTTCGGGACATCCGGAACCTGTGATGTTAATTCAGGAGGCGAGCTCAAACTTGCTACCGGAGCCTACCCTTCCGTCGCCTGGACCCGGGACGGCGAGAAAACATTTCTAGTGGAAGGAATGGTCATCACTGCCGGAGCTGTTTTTGGTTGGTTGACCCAATTGGGAATTCTCGATAGCCCCTCACAAGCATCGTTATTAGGCGAAAATACTGGTGCCAATGGCGTTTCTTTTTTACCAGCGCTGCAGGGGTTAGGGACGCCTCACAATAATTATGATCGTTTCGGTGCTTTTGAAGGGCTCACTCTGTCCACGTCGAAACGACACATCGTCGGAGCCGCTATTGAGGGGGTGGCGTTTCGCGTACGCGAAATGGTCGACCAGATTTATCTGGACTCTGAACTTCCCAGGCCAGACAACTTAAGAGTAGACGGTGGTGCCACTGAAAACGACCTGTTGATGCAACTCCAGGCGAATGTGCTGGGGTGCGCCATTGAACGAATGGATCCGACAGAAGCGACGGCATACGGCGTGGCGCTTTTGGCCGGTGAAGCCTGTGGCATTTGGGAACCTGATTCTTCGGCAAGACTGCACCGGGTTGACAAAACCTTCGAACCTCAATGGAGCGAATCGGAGCGGGAAGAACGTTTCGAGCACTGGAAGTCTGTATTTGGATTGTGAAGGACAGCGGACACAGGGTCAGGTCTTGCCTTTTGCCTTTTTCACTATCCTGCTAACTCGTGAATAGTGTAAACCAAAATATTCACCAATTTCCTTCATGCTATAACCCCCGCTTGCATAGGCATTCAAAATTGCAATATCTCTACTGCCTGCAACTTCTGCGTAGATTTTCAGAGACTTGGGAACATTTTTTCTTTGCGGCGATGGGATCTCCGATAGATCTTTATCATCAGCAATGAGCCTCTTCATTTTCTCAACGAATTTTTCATCCCCCAAATAAACCTGGCTATTTAATCCTTGCCATGGGGAGGGCTGCCCTTTTCCTTCAGAGACGAAGCGTTTGTATGCTTCTATAGCCGAGGATTTTCGCCTGCCAAATGCAGCCAGCAGCCATCCTGTACTTAGCCAGGATGGACAATCACGATGGCCGACTGTTGACCGATAACTACTCCAATTCCAATCCTGAGCAGACCGTACCATTCCAGCTCTGACTGGGTTTAGAACGATATAACGGGTCAATTCAAGCAGATAGTTGTTCCGGTCAACAAGAATTGCTTTGTAGCGCCCCTGAAACACGTGACCGACGCGTGAATGAAAACGATTGAAATACTGAGTGTACACGCCGTTCAACTGGCGCATTCCTTTTGATAAATTGGCATCCGGGGTTTCAATCAGAAGGTGATAGTGATTGGTCATCAAACAGTAAGAATGAGTGACCCAGTTGTAGGTATCACAGACTTCACCGAGGATCGATAGAAATCTCTCCCTGTTTTTATCGACCTCGTATATATCCTCGTGGCGGTCACCCCGGGATGTGACATGATACAAGGCACCGGCAAATTCTAATCGCAATGGGCGGGTCATCACGCTACCTCCTTGTAATCAAATCATCAGATGTGAAAGAGGCTAATTCGTTAATGGGCAAAAGGCAAGACCTGACCCTCATCCCTTAAGCTGTTTCCCTGATTGCCGTGGTCAGAGTGTCGAACAACTTGTCCAGTTCTTCTCGGGTCGATATAAACGGCGGTGCCAGTTGAATGGTATCACCACTGCATCGGACCAGTGCATCTGCCTCAAAACACTTGAGGAAAATCTCATAAGGGCGAATCACGGGGTCGCCATCCCGAACTGCAAACTGAATTGCACCAGCTAAACCGTAGTTGCGGATATCAACAATATTATTAAGCCCCTTCAGGCTATGAATTGCCTCTTCAAAATAGGGAGCGATTTCTCGTACCCGCGCAAAGCTGTCCTCTTTTTCATATAGATCCAGCGTCGCCATAGCAGCGGCACAGGCAACCGGATGGGCTGAGTAGGTGTAGCCATGTGGAAATTCAATTAAATGTTCGGGAATCTGCTGTGCCATGAAGGCCTGATAGATCTCATCCCGGGCAACGACTGCGCCCATGGGTATAACGCCATTGGTCAATCCTTTGGCCAGATTGATTATGTCCGGCGTGACCTCGAACGCTTCCGCACCAAAGGCGGCACCCGTTCTGCCGAAACCGGTAATGACTTCATCGAAAATCAGGAGGATATCGTGTTTCGTGCAGATCTCCCTGAGCCGCTTGAGATAGCCTTTCGGCGGAATGATCACACCAGCCGAACCTGCAAAAGGTTCAACAATCACCGCGGCAATATTGGAGGCATCATGCAGGGCAACCAGATCTTCCAGATGATCTGCCAATTCAGCGCCTTTATCCGGCATGCCACGAGAGAAGGCATTCTCTGCAAGCAATGTGTGAGGAATATGGTCGGAATCTATACCAGTGCCAAACAGCTTGCGATTGGCCCCAATGCCGCCTACGCTCATGCCGCCAAAGTTAACGCCATGATAACCCCGGGTTCTGCCAATCAGTTTACTCTTGCTGGACTGGCCCTTGGCCCGCCAGTAGGCTCTGGCCATTTTCAAGGACGTATCTGCAGACTCGGAACCGGAATTGGTGAAGAAAACATAATCCAGATTTCCAGGCGTCATGGTCTTGATACGATCAGCCAACTCGAATGCCAGCGGCGTTGCCATCTGAAACGCAGGTGAATAGTCCAGACTCAGTACCTGCTGATTGATCGCAGCGGCGATCTCAGCGCGACCATGACCCAGCCCGCAACACCAGAGCCCGGACATAGCATCAAATAGCTGACGACCATCCATGGTCTGGTAGTAGGCACCCTCGGCGCCGCTGATAAGACGAGGATTTTTCTTAAATAATCGGTTGGGTGTAAATGGCAACCAATAGGCTTCCAGTGCTTCACGACCTAATTCAGATCTTGTTCCGTTACTCATATTTTCCCCTTTCCGTCATACCTGAGTTGATCTGGTAAATACTTATTCTTATTTATACCAGACTATATGACGGATAGGGTGCACATAGAAACCCTACCCTTGCATTTTATGCAATTTTTACAAAGCAAAAGCGACCAGATAATCTCCTTTGGTTGTACCTAATGCTGGATGCCCTCCTGCAGCTATGACGACATACTGTTTACCCGTCGCATCCAGATAATAGGTCATGGGTGTCGCCTGCCCTCCTGCGGGCAGTCGTCCTTTCCAGAGTTCTTTGCCGTTACTGCTATCGAATGCACGCAGATAATTATCCATGGTCGCTGCAATAAAGATGAGACCACCATCAGTGACGATGGGTCCGCCCATATTTGGCACACCAAGTTCAAAATTCGGGACAATTGCGGGCGCGGCATCTTCTATCGTTCCCAATGGCACCTGCCAGTTGATGGAACCGTCGCGCATATTGATGGAACTTAAGGTACCCCAGGGTGGTTGAAGACAGGGAACGCCAAGTGGTGACATGAGAATTTCCCGCCGCATGCCGTAAGGCGTTCCTGTTTGAAGCGCAAATTCTGATTCAGGATACTTACCTGATTCAATCAGAGAACGCAGATCCTTTCTTTCAATCAGCGCTACCACTGCTGCAATACTGTTGGTATTCACGACAACTGTCTGGGTTTCAGGATTGAAAGCGAGCCCTCCCCAATTAATACCCCCTGCATAAGAAGGAAACATAATAGTTCCTTCAATACTGGGCGGTGTGTAAATTCCATCAGATCGGTATTGATTGATTTGATCTTCACATGCCCACTTGTCAAAAAGTAACATGCCAAAGGCATCTGCCTCTGTAACGGCCCTATGACTAACAAGGGGTGGCGGAGCGACTGGAAACGGTTGGGTTGGTGAGAGGTGTTCTCCGGCAACACCTCCTTGCGGTACTTTTCTTTCTTCAATGTCGAAAATCGGCTCTCCCGTTTCCCGATTAAAGGTGAATATAAGTCCCATTTTTGTACCCTGAATCACGGCGGGTATGATTTCTCCATCCCTTTCAAGATCCGCCAGGGTCGGCTGGGCAGGGATGTCATAATCCCAGACATCATGATGCACCAATTGTTGTGCCCAGACGACTTTGCCCGTCGATGCGTTCAACGCCACCAGCGAATTTGCATATTTGTTGTCACCTTCACGTTCACCACCAAAGAAGTCAGGACTGGCAGAACCGGTAGGAACAAACACCAGATTGCGCTGACTATCCGCAGCCAGTGGTGCCCATGCGTTTGCTGCTCCCGTTCTGGCTACTTCATCAGGCTTCCAACCGGAGTGCATAGGACTATCTGGATTACGCGGAATCGGGTCCCACCGCCAACGAATCTCGCCGCTACGTGCATCGATACCGCGCACGATTCCAAGTTCCACTTCAACAGCAGGATTGTCGCCAATCGCAGAACCGGTTATCAAGGTATCACCTACTATGACCGGCGGCGAAGTGATCGTATAATTCACCGATTCCCCTCCCATAAGCCTAACATCTCGATCAAGGTGTATGGCGCCATTTTCGCCGAAGTCTGCGCAGGGTTGCCCCGTTGCACCATCCAACGAGATCATACGGGCGTCGAGAGTGCCGATGTATATTCTGTGATGACATGCAGCGGTTGATTTCCTTTGCGGATCAATCCATGAACTGACGCCCCTGTTGGCCGTCTCTGCTGACGGGCGTTCTCTTTGGACTTTGGGGTCATAACGCCATATCTCTTTCCCGGTCGCAGGTTCCAGGGCCATCACAATACCGCTTCCGGTGGTAACATAGAGCTTGTTCTCGACCAGTATCGGATTGGATTCGAACACATAACCACGCCGGGTACCCTCACCCAACTCACCGGTCCGGTAGGTCCAGGCTATTTCGAGATTTTGTACATTGTTTTTGTTGATCCGTGCAAGCGAGGAGTACTGTAAACCCCGCTCACTGCCCCCGTAATGTACCCAGCCGCTCCCGATAGATGTCTCTGCCATGACACTTGTTGAATGAATCAAAGCAAAGCAGAAAACACAAAATACAGATCGTCCAAATGCTTTTGAAAAAGTCAAAATACTCTCCCTTCTTAGTGCATGTTAATATTTAGCCCCTATTTGAATGAGCATGATGCATGCCAAGCATCTATGTTATTGTTATTTAATGATTTAATTTAACTATTTACATACTCTGACACCTGAATCTGGTGTGGTTCATTAAGAACTAGCCATTCAGACCACTCCAGCCGCCAAATTCTTTTATACTCTATATTGCTGTTCCAGTGCCAATCAAAATAAACAGCACCTTCAAGTAAACCCTGGAGTCCGTTTATGTCCAATCGAACCATCAATCTCACAGACAAATTGTATGACTATCTTATTGAAAACGGCGTCAGAGAATCCGATGCCGCCAGAGAACTACGTGCCGTAACCAGAGCGACGATCGAGAGGCATCAAATGCAGATCGCACCTGAGCAAGGCGCTTTTATGGCTATACTCATTCGGCTTATGGGAGCAAAACGCACGCTGGAAGTGGGTACCTTTACGGGCTACAGCGCACTGGTTGTTGCGGAAGCACTGCCTGACGATGGCAAAGTAATAGCGTGTGACGTGTCTGCTGAATGGACTTCCATCGCCCGCGAATACTGGGAGAAAGCCGGTATTGCTCACAAGATCGATCTGCGCCTGGCACCTGCACTGGAAACCCTTAACCAGTTGTTAGCAGATGGTGAAAGCGACAGCTTTGATTTTGCATTTATCGATGCAGATAAAAGCAATTACGATGGCTACTATGAATGTTGCCTGAAATTGTTACGCACTGGCGGACTGATCGCAATTGACAATGTTCTGTGGAACGGCGCCGTGGTGAACGATGCGCTACAGGATGATGATACCACCGCCATCAGAGCACTCAATCGCAAAGTGATTGCAGACGATCGCGTGGATACAACCCTCACGCCTATCGGAGACGGACTTACTCTGGCGATAAAACGTTAAATCTCACGGGTTGCCTGTTGCAGCCAAAGCCGGTCATTTTCTCCCAGGGATGCAGACAACTTCTCATTTACTCGGGCATGGTAATCATTCAACCACTGACGCTCAGACTCAGTTAGCATGCCGGCATCAATCAGATGGAGATCAAATGGCACCAGTGTCAAGGCTTCAAATTCCAGCATGGGTGTCTCTGTATCAGAGAGCTCTTCACAGGTTTTCACTACCAGCAGGTTTTCACATCGAATGCCATAACAGCCTTCCTTGTAATATCCCGGTTCATTGGATACCACCATACCCGGTTTGAGAGCGGTAGTGTTGGGCGTCTTGGCGATGCGCTGGGGACCCTCGTGAACACTTAGAAAACAACCGACACCATGTCCGGTCCCATGGTCGTAATCAAAACCCTGCTGCCATAGAAATTGTCTTGCCAGAACATCTAACTGTGAGCCGGTAGTGCCGAGAGGAAACCGGGTCTGGTCCAGTGCAATATGGCCCTTCAACACCAGCGTAAACATACGCTTATGATCATCCGACGGTTTTCCAATAATTACAGTACGGGTAATGTCCGTGGTGCCGTTAATATACTGCCCACCTGAATCCACCAGATACAAGTTGTTTAGCTCCAGTTTTGCGGGCGTGCCATTGACGTGATTATAGTGACACATAGCACCATTAGATCCTGCCGCAGAGATAGTATTAAAAGACAATCCCATGCAACCCTCTTGCTGCAATCTGTATGCTCCCAATGTATCGGACAAAAATGCTTCATCATGCAGGTTACCCTGCTCCACTTCCTTCTCCAGCCATGCAAGAAAGCGAATCTCTGCTGCAGCATCAACGATGTGACACGCTCGCATACCAGCCAACTCAGTCGCGTTTTTCTGCGCTTTGGGTAACAGCACCGGATCACTATCGGCCATCAGCGTACCACCGCTATCTGTAACCAATAACTGGCACCAGGCATTGGTGCTTTCCGGGTCAGCAATGACCACCGAGCCTGTCTTGCCCAGATCTTCCAGAGCCTTTGCTACGCTTGACTCATCGTGAAACGTGACCCCGTCCCCGACGTGATTGTTTATGTCTTCGGGCAACTTGTCCAGATCTGTGAACAGAGCCATTTGTCCATCGCTACCTAATATCGAGAAACCAAGCAGAACGGGCACATGGGATACGTCGCTGCCTCGAATGTTGAGTAACCAGGCAATCGAGTCAAGCTGCGTGATAAGAGCCGAATCTGCTCCCTTTTTTTCGATCACTGCTCCAATCTGCTGGCGTTTGGAAACACTATCCTGCCCGGTATACTTGTCCTCTAACAGCATCACAGGTGCTTTACCCGGGGCAGGACGATCATGCCAGTTAAGATCAATGGGATTGTCTGCAACCTCCTGCAATTCAATCTGTTTTTTTGCCAGCAGTGTTTTTGTGTCCAGTTGCCATTTGAGGGCATGCATGCGGGGATCATAACCAACCTTTGCAGCAGCGTTTAATGTCTCTAGTAGCCACTGTGCATGCGGTTCCTCTACTAAATGGTGGAACTGGAATAGTGATTCGGGAACTTGCTGCCGAACCTGAATGGTATAACGCCCATCCACAAAGACCGCTGCGCTATCAAGCAAAACCACAACCAATCCTGCTGAACCGGTGAAGCCGCTAAGCCACTCTAGTCTCTCGTTTCTGGCTGGTACATATTCAGCCAGATATTCATCTGCACGCGGGACAATAAACGCATCAAGGTTCACCTTTTTCATCTCGGCACGAATGGCATCGAGTCGCTGCGCAATTGTTGCTGTTTTCATTCTTCATTCCCGATCAGGCTACTGAAGCAGGGCATTGTATGCGCAGCAGCATTGAAGTGCCAGCTACCGACTTACTACCCATTGAGGCCGGTCCTCTGAGGTCAGAACACAGCCCATAAACAGCATCTGACTCAACGCGGCGATCAACCCGAGGGTGCGATTCAGAACCCGAGACCATTTACATAGAAGAGCAATGTTTTCTTTATATATCAATGTGTTGTGAGATTATTATAACAATTTACTTGATTATATTTTGGCTGCCGGGTTGCTTTAAGCACAATACTGGCATTAAATCTGATCTTCCGAAGACATACATAACAAATGGGTGATCGGAATATGTCAGGAGAATGCTCACTACAGTTCGACCCGATAAAAAGCCTGCTAGCCGAACTACATGCTGAGGCATACCGGGATCGCTTCAGATTTATCAGCCTGCTACCAAGACTGTTATCCGGATTTCTGCGCGGTAAAGATTTCTCTGAAATAATGACACCGGCATCGATGAAGGAGTGTTATATCCCGGTGTCCAGGGAACAGGGTGAACTGCTCTATCTTACCGCCCGAACGCTGAATGCGAAGAACGTAGTTGAGTTCGGTACATCGTTTGGCATCTCAACCATCTATCTTGCAGCGGGGGTTAGAGACAATGGTGGAGGCATTGTGATTGGGAGTGAAATTGAACCATCCAAACACACAAGAGCAGAGCGCAATCTGCACAGAGCAGGATTAGCCGAATATGCAGATATTCGACTGGGTGATGCATTGGAAACACTTAAAAACCTTCCTCAACCCATCGATCTGGTATTGCTGGATGGCTGGAAAGATCTCTATATGCCTGTGATTGAACTGCTCAAGCCCAACCTGAGAAAAGGGTCGGTCGTCTTTGCGGACAACATATTCACATTTCGGAAATCACTGCGTCCCTATGTGGACTATGTGCAGAGTGGGCAAAACGGCTTTGTTTCTACTACCCTGCATGTTGCCGATGGCTTCGAATACTCTGTTTATACCGGTTGATTATTCTGCTGAAAAGATCAGCAGATCAACATTGGTAATATGACTGTATAACTCAGCGGTCATTGCTTTATAAAAAAATAACAACAGAGGAACAAATCATGGATGCTGGAAAAATTTCGCCACCGATACGAGATAATCGGGTCATTCGAACTGGCCACCTGTTTCTTGTTCGGCGGCATTGCCTTCGACCAGGCCAAGAAAGTATACCATTGTTTGCCGCCGAAGGCTTTCACCCTTGCTGACACCCGCGCCGGGCAACCAGGCTGTGCTATCTTTGATTATGGGTTCCGCATATGTTTAAGCTTCTCATCGCAATTCTGAAGCGGAGAACATGGATTTTGTTGTCAATCCTGATCATTACCCTGATCGGTTTTTACACAAAATTCTATACGGGACCCGCATCACTGTGGGTTAACAATTCTCTCGGTGGGGCTCTGTATGTCACTTTCTGGTGTCTGGTTCTGTTCCTATTCCTGCAAACCACCAGACCCTGGATTATCTGTACCTGCGTGCTCGCTGTAACCTGTGCACTGGAATTTCTGCAATTATGGCACCCGCCATTTCTTACCTGGCTCAGAAGTTCCTTCATCGGGCAAACCTTGCTGGGTACCACGTTCATGTGGTCTGATTTTTTATACTATTTTCTGGGGTGCGGATTCGGCTGGCTATGGCTATCCCGGCTGAAAGTATTCCTGACTACCCCTGACAAGGATTCCTGAAAGCGACTAAAATAACCCATGTGATCCCAATTCGGTAATCCTCTGTGCCTGATTACGAAGTGATAAATGTCGATGGTGGGCTGGTCAAGTCATGGACCAGGGGGGTTATTTTCGAATCCAAAGCCAGGCAACAGGTCGAAAATGTGGCCCGGCTACCGTTCATTCACAAACACGTTGCGATCATGCCGGATGTTCACTGGGGATTGGGTGCGACTATAGGCAGCGTGATTCCGACCAAAGGCGCTGTTATACCGGCAGCGGTGGGTGTAGACATAGGTTGCGGCATGATGGCAGTAAAAACCACTCTCACCGCCGCCAAGCTGCCGGACAATCTCCGGGGTATTCGAAACGCTATAGAAGAATCGGTCCCTCATGGTCGAACCCACTACCGCTCCGCAAATGACAAAGGCTCATGGCATGTTCCCCCTGCAGAGGTCACTCAAACCTGGACTCGACTATCGCAGCGCTTCGATCGACTCAAGGCAAAACATCCGGTACTGGCAAAGACAAATAACCTGATGCATCTGGGGACACTGGGTACAGGTAACCACTTTATCGAGGTGTGTCTGGATGAATCCGACGCTGTGTGGGTAATGTTGCACTCGGGTTCAAGAGGAGTAGGTAACAAGATCGGAACTTACTTCATCGAGATGGCCAAGAAAGATATGCGGCAATGGTTTGCGAATTTGCCAGACAAGAATCTCGCCTATTTCCCTGAAGGGACAAAACATTTCGACGACTATATGGAAGCCGTGGAGTGGGCTCAGGAGTATGCCCTGGAGAACAGAAAGATAATGATGCACAGAACCCTGGAAGCAATGGAAGATTACCTGCCGGACTTTTCCATCAGCGATCAGGTAGTGAATTGCCACCACAACTATGTGACCAGAGAGTACCACTTTGGCGCAAACATTCTGGTAACACGCAAAGGTGCTGTGCGGGCACGCAAGGGAGAGATGGGTATTATTCCCGGGTCCATGGGTGCCCGGTCATATATCGTTCGCGGACGGGGAAATCCTGATAGTTTCTGCAGTTGCAGCCACGGTGCCGGTAGAGCCATGAGCCGACGAGAAGCGCTACGCAAGGTCACCCTGCAGGAACATATGCAGGCTGTAAAAGGGGTCGAATGCAGACTGGATGCCGATGTCATCGATGAAACACCCAGTGCCTATAAAGACATTGAATCGGTGATGGCGGCTCAATCCGATCTGGTTGAAATAGTGCACACGCTAAAACAAGTTATCTGCGTTAAAGGTTAAAAGGTAAATGCACTGTGCGCCTGCCAACGAGTCTGGTATTTCGTGCTCTTTGCGCCCTTGTGAGGCGTTCGGTGTGCATTCCTGAAGAGTGGCCGGTAAACCGCTCCCGATTCTCACACAGGCAGGCATTCAGAACTCCTTGATCAGGCGGCCATTAACAATTATTCCAACAGGATTTTCCAGAACTGACAGATCATTCAAGGGGTCGCCATCGAGCAACAACAGATCAGCGGCATATCCACATGACAATTGACCTGTAATCTCTCCAAGACCAATAGCCTCAGCACTGCTGCTGGTAGCAGCCAGCAATGTTTCCCGCGGCGTCAACTCGGCAAAAAACTGAAAAACCGGTAGTGCCTTTACCAGGTGATGATGAAAAACATTGGGAATGCCGGCATCGGTGGACGCTATTAACTGCACGCCATGCGCACGCATCTTCCGATAATTACTCTGCACCAGATCGACCCGCTTCTGATCCGATTTAAATCGTTGCCATCCGGCATTGATAGTCGGGGACACCCAGGTTTTCTGCTCGACGATGCTTTGCGCCACGGCGTCGTCATAAGCAAGTCCCCAGCCTTGTTTCCCGACCCAGGAACAATGTTCTATGGTGGTAACGCCTGCTTTGGCCGCATTGTGGATGCCCTCTACGCCATGGCAATGCGCGGCCACGTGCCGACCATGAGATTTCGCCCTGGCAACGATGGCAGAGAGGGTGTTAGTATCAAACTGCGCTTCAACAGGTCGACTGCCCGGGGTGATATTGCCGCCCGTTGCCATTATTTTTATCAGGTCCACACCTTTCTCAATCTGTTTCTCCAGAATATCCAGCGCTGCAGACAGATCTGCGGCTTCACCTCCCCAAAAGTGGCAGTGCCCGCCGACACTTGTTATTGGTTGCCCGGAACAGATTAACCTGGGCCCAGGAACGTCTCCCCGGGCTATTGCATCCCTTAACGCCAATTCGTGCCAATTTCCACCACCAAGATCCCGGGCAGTGGTTATACCCGCATTTACCATTGCCAGCGCTCGTTCAACCATGGCTGGCATTAATTTCTCGAGATCTGTGATGTGATCGAAAGGGTTTCTTATGCAAGGATCCAGCACCATATGTACGTGGGCATCAATCAGCCCAGGTATCGCTGTCAACCCGGCACAATCCCGACCGTTCAGAATAGCGGATTCAGCAATTTCTTTAATGCAGTCGCCGACGATGGCAATATGACCGAACTGGTAGTCATCATCAAAGCCATTCCAGATACGAAGGTGATTTAAATTCAGAGTCATCTGAACTGCTCAGGTAGTTGCCAGGTAAAGAGAATATAGTATTTGAGTAGCTGAGTTAAGTGTCCAGTTCAACTCCTCGTTGCTACTTCATCCAAAGTCTCTTAAGAATCACACTGATCAGGCGCAGAGGATAAAATTCCACCCGCTCTTGCATCAATCCAGTGCGGCCTGACGTCCTCGTTTCTCATCGACAAACAGCAGCAGTACTAATCCAATAACAAAGAAAAACAGCGTCGACAGGATGGCGGTTCGATGATCGCCTTCCAACAGTCGATTTGTGAGTCCGTATGTCAAGGGTCCAACAACGGCTGACAACTTCAGTGCCATGCCCCACAGACCGAAGAACTCGCCTTGCCTGTCAGCCGGTGTAAAGTAACCCACTAGTGCCCTACCCGCGGACTGTGACGAACCCATTGCAATGCCGACAAGATTAGCAGAAATCCAGAAAACAAAGGCCGTTTTCGCTGCATAGGCAATAAGAACGGCAATCACCCACAGCACAAGGGTCAACACCAGTGTTCGAACAGATCCCAATCGATCGTGAATCTGTCCGAATCCAAAAGCACCAATAGCAGCAGTGATGTTCACCACCAATATCAGCAGCATTGTGTCCTGGGTATTAAAACCCATTGCCGCCTGGGCATAGACAGCGGCCAGAATGATTACTGTATAAATGCCGCAATTGTAAACAGTGAGCGAAACAAGAAACCGAAACAGATCCTGATAATGGTGCATCCTGGACAAGGTCTGCCCTATTCGCTGCCACCCCGCTCTCACATCTTGAAATGCATTGTGTTGCGTGACGACTGGTGTCGCTCGCTCTTTCAATATCAGAAAAGTTGGCAACGCAGCAATACCAAACGCAAGTGCAACAATCCACATGACAACTGGTACATACGTCTCGGCCGAATCGCCTCGTTCCTGGGCCAGCATGACCCAGACAAGGCACACTCCCAGTACCAGCAGGCCACCGACGTATCCCAACGACCAGCCGTACGCAGAGATACGACCCATAGCCTCCGGTTTGGCAATTTCCGGGAGAAACGCCGCGATTAAATTCTCACCCGCTGCAAACATCAAATTTGACAGACAGATGAGTGCCATAGCAAGGATCACATCGCCCGGTCCAACCGTAGACAAAGAAGCTGTAAAGACGATGCACCCGACTGTGGTCGCAGCCAGGAATAGTTTTTTTTGGGCGGTGTAATCTGCTATTGCGCCCAGCCAGGGGGCGACGAATAGTACGATTAAATTGGAGACGCCAATAGCCACAGTCCAGAGCAAGGTTGCCGTGCCATCACCCAGATGACCTGCCACTACAGAAACGAAATAGGTATTAAAAACCGCGGTCAAAACAACAGTTGTATAACCTGAGTTCGCAAAATCGAACATGGCCCAGGAAAATATTTCTGCCCTGGTGGCATCTGCCTGGGGCGCCTTGTGACTCACTCAATGTCTCCATAATAGCGAATAAATGCCATCCTGCCATTCATTAGGAATGAAATACAAGCCCAGGTCCAGTTTTTCATCGTAATGTTCTGGCTGGTGTAATGAAGCCGTGAGCATCAAAACATCCAGGTGGAACACTGATGGATTTCATGGCGTAACAATGGCAGACTTGTTGATCTGGTACGACTTTTTAGTCGCCATCATCGGAGATCTATTTATGTCTGGGCCACTCAGCGACTATCGTATTCTTGAACTCACTTCGACTGTGTCTGGTCCTATGACGGCCATGATGCTGGCAGATCAGGGAGCAGACGTCATCAAGATTGAACCGCCTTTGCTTGGTGATATGGCACGCTACCTCGGCAGTTCCCGGGCAGGAATGGGAGCCATGTTCGCGGTATTAAATCGTAACAAGCGCTCACTGGTGCTCGATCTGAAAGCAGAAGCTGACCTTATAATATTCAAAGAGCTGGTCGCAAGCGCTGACGTGTTGCTGGAGAATTACCGCCCCGGTGTGGTAAAGAAACTCGGAATTGACCATGAAAGTTTGTCACCAATCAATCCACGCCTGATCTACGCGTCGATTTCAGGTTATGGCCAGAGCGGGCCCTATAAAAATCGCAAGGTCTATGACCCGTTGATCCAGGCCAGCAGTGGCGCCGCTTCTGCACAGGGAGGCGATGATCCAAACAACATGGCCAGTATCGTTATCGACAAGGTGACTGCCCTAACAACTGCACAAGTTATCACCGCGGCGCTGTTGCAACGTGAAAAGACAGGCCAGGGACAGTACCTCCCGATATCCATGCTGGATTCTGCACTTTACTACCTTTGGCCTGATGTCATGTGGTCACGAACACTTCTGGGTGAGGGCATTGCCCACGCCGGTGAGTTGGCCGATTATTTTCAGATATTCAAGGCAAAGGATGGACATGTGTCGATCATCCTGGTCGGTGATGATGATCTGGAAGTATTGTGTGTTTGGCTGGGCTCAACATTACATCAGGACGATCGATTCAAAACCCTACCTGATCGCCTGGCAAATTCTGCATTGTTCAAGGCAGAAATGGATTCGTTGCTTGCAGATCTCAGCACCGCTGAGATTTGTCAGAACCTTGATGCCATGAATGTACCAGTGGCACGCGTTAATTCAGTCGATGATGTGCATGAAGATGCGCAGGTTTTACATGATCAAAGTTTGATTGAAACCAGGCACCCCGTAATCGGCGCCATGCGATACCCAAAACCGCCATTCAAAATGCTCGATCAGGATCAATTCCCGAAACGACATGCCCCCTTTCTCGGCGATCACACAAGGGAAATACTGACAGATCTGGGGACTAGTGAATCAGAAATTGACCGCCTCGAAGAACGGGATCGAATCAATAGGGAGATTTTCAAGAATCTGGCTAGTTAGTTCCTGTCCAGAAACTGGTATAATTAAACAAAATATGCAACATATGT